>DASZFS010000083.1:0-8561 GCA_035939575.1 Vicinamibacterales bacterium
AAGGCGTTTGCGGATCTTGCGGTAAAGGCCAAGGCGAACGACGAGGTCTTCGTGCTCCTCATCGGCCACGGCAGCTTCGACGGCAGCGTCGCGGCGTTCAACCTGCCGGGGCCCGACCTGACCGCGGATGACTACGCCAAGCTCCTCTCCCGTTTCACGTCGCAGCGTGTCGTCTTCGTCAACACGAGCAGCTCGAGCGGCGCGTTCCTCAAGCCTCTCGCCGGCCCTGGTCGCGTCATCGTGACGGCGACCAAGACCGGCGGGGAGCGCAACGAGACCGACTTCCCCCAGTACTTCGTCGCGGCATTCTCGGATCCAGCCGCCGATCGAGACCGCAACGGCCACGTGTCCGTCGCGGAAGCGTTCGACTACGCCAAGACGAAGGTCACGCAGGCGTTCCAGCAGAAGGGCCTGCTGCTCACCGAGCACGCCACGCTCGACGACGGCGGCGAGGGCCAGCTCGCCGCAAGGGTGTTCCTGGGTGGCGGCGAGTCAGCATCGACGCTCCAGGTGGACACGAGCGACCCGGAGCTGAAGGCGCTCGCCGACGCGCGCGACGCGCTCGATCGCGAGATCGCCGCCCTTCGGGCGAAGAAGGCTTCGATGGAACCAGCCGCCTACGACGCGCAGATGGAGCGGCTGCTCACGGATCTCGCGATCAAGACAAAGGAAATCCGCGACCGGCAGGCAAAGAAGAAGTGAACCGGGTCCGTTACACCATTTACGGGATGACACACTAATGGCTGTCGATACTGTGGAATTCGATTCGGCCGACGATGTCGCGCTCGCCGACAAGATGAACGCCGGGCGCAAGCAGATCATCGCAGAGCTGCAGAAGAAGATCGTCGGCCAGGCAGACGTCATCGAGCTGGTGCTGACCTCGCTCTTCGTCGGCGGCAACAGCCTCATCGTCGGCGTGCCGGGGCTGGCCAAGACGCTGCTCATCGCGACGCTCGCGAAGGTGCTGGAGCTCCGGTTCAACCGCATCCAGTTCACGCCCGATCTGATGCCGTCCGACATCACAGGCACCGACATCATCAACGAGGACACGGCGACGGGCCGGCGGCAGATGGTATTCGCCCCCGGGCCGATCTTCGCGAACATCGTGCTCGCCGACGAAATCAACCGCACGCCGCCCAAGACGCAGTCGGCGCTGCTGGAGGCAATGCAGGAGCACCGCGTCACGATTCAGGGCCGCACCTACGAGCTCGCCGAGCCGTTCTACGTCTTTGCCACTCAGAACCCGATCGAGCTCGAGGGCACCTACCCGCTGCCCGAAGCGCAGCTCGATCGCTTCATGTTCCACATCGTCATCGAGCACCCGCCGGAGGACGAGGAATACGACGTCGTCCGCACGACGACGGCGCTGCAGGATCCGCAGTACGGGCGGCCGGTCAACGGCGACGACCTCATCGCGTTTCAGCGGCTCGTGCGCCGCGTGCCGGTGGCCGAGCCGGTGATGCGCTACGCGCTCACCCTCGCGCGCACCAGCCGGCCCAAGTCGCCGCAGGCGCCTGAGTCGGTCAAGAAATACGTCGCGTTCGGCGCGAGCGTGCGCGCGGCGCAGTACCTGGTGCTCGGCGCCAAGGCGCGCGCGCTGACGAGCGGCCGGTATCACGTCAGCTTCGAGGACATCCGCGCCCTCGCGCACCCGGTGCTGCGGCACCGCGTGCTGACCAACTTCCGCGCCGAGTCGGAGGGGGTCACATCGGACGCGATCATCGACGACCTGCTGGCTGCGGTGACCGCTCCCAGAAGTGGAATGTAACCAATCAACAATCCGGATTGAGGATTGAGGATTGAGGATTGAGGATTGAGGATTGAGGATTGAGGATTGATTTGAGATTGAAGATTGAGGATTGGGCGAGCCAATAATGTCCGCGAGCCAGTCGATCCCGGGCGCCCGGTTCGTCGACCCGAAGATCCTGTCGCGCATCGGCAACCTCGAGCTGATGGCGCGCAATGTCGTCGAAGGCTTCATCAACGGCCTGCATCGCGCGCCGTTCTTCGGCGCGTCGATCGACTTCGCCGAACATCGGGGGTACGTCGCCGGCGACGACATCCGGAGAGTCGACTGGCGGCTGTACGCGCGGACCGACCGCTACTACGTCAAGCAGTACGAGGCCGATACCAACACGAACCTTTCGGTGCTGTTCGACATCTCGAAGTCGATGAGCTTCAGAAGCCGAGGCATCTCGAAGCTCGAGTACGCCAGCTTCGTGGCCGCCTGCCTTGCGTATCTGGCGCAGCGGCAGCGCGACCGTGTCGGCATCATCACCTTCGACACCGACATCGTTTCGCACGTGCCGCCGTCGGCGAAGCACTTCAACGTCGTCCTGCAGACGCTTGATCGCGCGAAGGCCGTGCAGCCCGGGCGTCTCGTCGATCCCTTGACGAAGATGGCCGAGCATTTCAAGCGGCGCGGCATCCTCGTGCTGATCTCGGACTTCTACGAGGAGCCCGACGCCATTCTCGAGGCGATCAAGCCGCTGAAGTTCCTGGGGAACGATTTGATCGTGTTTCATGTCCTCGACCCGGCGGAGCTCGACTTCGATTACAGCGACGCGTCGAGCTTCGAGGATCTCGAGAGCGGCGAGCAGATTCCGGTCGTCCCGCAATCGCTCGCCGAGGAATACCGGGCGCTCATCCGCGCTCATGTCGAGACGCTGACGACGAGGTTCTCCGAGCACCGGATTGACTACACGCTGCTGAACACCAGCGAGCCGCTGGACCGCGCGTTGTTCAGCTATCTGTCAAGCCGCGAGCGCCTCATGCGCGTCAGATGAAGTGGACCCAATAACCAGCAACCAGCAACCAGCAACCGTTAAAGATGCCCTTCCTGACCCCCTTGTTCCTGATCGGTCTCGGCGCCCTGGCCGTCCCGGTGCTGGTGCATCTCATCCAGCGCGAGCGCAAGCGCGTCGTGGAGTTCCCGTCGCTGATGTTCGTGCGGCGGATCCCCTACCAGTCGGTGCGGCGGCGGCGCATCCGGCACTGGGCGCTGCTGCTGCTGCGCGCGGCGGCGCTCGCGCTCATCGTTCTGGCGTTCGCGCGGCCGTTTCTCCGCCAGCGCGCCTCGGCTGCCGTCGCCATAGTCGGCGTGCGCGAGATCGTGATCCTGCTGGATCAGTCAGCAAGCATGGGCTATGGCGATCACTGGACGCGCGCGCAGGACGCAGCCCGCGCGGTCGTCCGCGGCATGGGCAACGGCGATCGGGCGACCCTGGTGCTGTTCGCGAAGAACGCGGAAGAGAACATGCGCGCGACGCCGGATCGCGTGCGGCTGGAGGCGGCGATCGGCGCCGCGAAGGTGACGGCGGGCGCGACGCGATACGGCCCGGCGATCAAGCTCGGCGAAAGCATTCTGGCGCGATCGACGGTGAAGCGGCGCGAGGCGGTGATCATCAGTGACTTCCAGAAGAGCGGTTGGACCGGCTCGGAAGAAGCGCGATTCCCCGAGGGGATGACGTTGAGCACGGTGTCCGTGGCGTCGCCGCACCCGGCGAACCTGGCCGTGCCGTCGGTGAGCTTCGCGCGCGCGCCGTTCTCGGGTCAGGAGCGGATCACCGTGACCGCGGGGCTGAGCAACAAGGGGGACGAGGCGCTGCGCGACGTCCCGGTGACGCTCGAGGTCGACGGGCACGAAATCGAGAGCCAGCGCGCGAACGTCCAGGCGCACGCGTCGAGCTCCGTGACCTTCACGCAGTTCACCCTGTCGGGACCGAACGTGCGCGGCACCGTGCGGGCAGGGTCCGACCCGATGCCCGCCGACAACGTGTTCCACTTCGTGTTGACACCCAGTCAGCCGGTCTCGCTGGTCGTCATCGACAACGGATCCCCGGAGGCGAGCCTCTTCATGTCCAAGGCGCTCGCCATCGGCACCACGCCGACGTTTCAAGTCGAGACCGTGTCAGCGTCGCGCGCCGTGCCGGCCTCCTTTGACAAACGGTCCGTCGCCATTTTCAACGACACGATGTTTCCGCCCGCCGCCAGCGGCGGCGTGCTCAAGCGGTTCGTCGAGCGCGGCGGCGGACTGCTCATCGTCGCCGGCGATCACACGACCTGGCCCGCTGGCGAGGCGGGGCTTTTCCCCGGGAAGCTGGGCCCACCGGTGAATCGCACGTCGGGCCGCAGCGGCTCCCTCGGCTATCTCGACTACGGCCACGCCGTCTTCGAGGTCTTCAAGGCGCCGCGATCGGGTGATTTCTCGGCCGCGCACATCTTTCAGTACCGGACAGTGGAGCCGGCGCCTGGCGATCGCGTCATCGCGCGCTTCGACGACGGCGCGGTTGCAGCTGTGGAGCGGAAGGTGGGCGCGGGCCGCATCATCGTCTGGACGTCAACGCTCGACGATACGTGGACCGACATCGCGGTCAAGCCGGTGTTCCTGCCGCTCGTCCACCAGCTCGTGCGGTACGTCGCGCACTATGAGCAGCCGACGTCGTGGATGACGGTCGGGCAGGTGATCGATGTGAACGCGCGCGCCCGCGGCGCTCGTGCCGACCGCGTCGTCGTCACACCGTCGGGCCAGCGCCTGACGCAGATGCCCGCGGGCGAGGAACCCAACGCGTCAGGAATCGTCGAGCTGAGCGAGCAAGGCTTCTACGAAGTACGGGACGCGGGAACCGCCGCGGCGGGACGCCCGGAAGCGGTCGCCGTGAACCTCGATCCAGCCGAATCCGATCTGGCGCCGCTCGATCCGGGCGAGCTTGTAGCGTCCGTAACCGGACATGCGGGACAGGTAGAACCATCAGCGAGTGCCGCGGAAGCGACGGTGACGCTGGAGGAGACCGAGCGCCGGCAGAGCCTCTGGTGGTACCTCCTCCTTGGCGGACTGCTGCTGCTGGCGGCGGAGACGGCCATCGCGAATCGACTCTCGCGGCGGGAGAAATTCTTGTAATCTGTCAGTGTAGGGCCCGGGCGCGCGACAGCCCGAAAGGGAGAGCCACGAAATGGACCGACGTAGCGAACTGCTCGACGTCATCCGTGACGTCCGAAACCGCTGGAGACGGCGGCTGGCCCTGCGGGGCGCCGTGGTTGTCGTCGCCGGGACGGCCCTCGCCCTCCTGCTCTCCGCCTCCGGTCTCGAGCAGCTCCGATTCAGCGCGGCGGCCATCATCGGCTTCCGGGTCATCGCGATCACCGTCTTCGCCGGCCTGCTCTACGCGGCATTCGTGCGTCCGATGCGGCGGCGCGTGTCCGACTCGCAGGTCGCGATGTACCTCGAGGAATCGAACCCGCAGCTCGAGGCGGCGATCATCAGCGCCATCGAGGCGACGCGCGAGCAGGGCTCGTCGTCCGCGTCCCCGCGGCTGGTCGAGAAGCTCGTCGAACAGGCGATCGACCAATGCCGCGCGATCGATCACCGGCAATCGGTCGATCACCTCGCATTCAAGCGGCACGCAATGGCCCTCGTGAGCGTTGGCGTCGTCGCATCGCTCATCGTAGCGTTCGGCCCCGCGTATCTGCGGCATGGCCTTTCCGCCCTGCTCATCATCTCGCGCAGCGCAGAAGCCGCGAGCCCATATCACATCCAGGTGACGCCGGGAAACGCCAAGGTGCCGAAGGGTGCGGACCAGGTCATCCACGCGAAGCTGGTGGGTTTTGACGCGAGGGACGTCGGCGTCATGATGCGGACCGGCACCGGCGCGCCATTCGAGCGCCTCCCGCTCATCGCGTCCTCTGGAAACGGCGCTGCAGGCGCGTTCGAGGGCATGCTCTTCCACCTCGAGAAATCAACCGAGTACTACGTCGAGTCCAACGGCGTCTCCTCGCCGCGCTTCAAGCTCGAGGTCGTCGACCTTCCGACGGTCCAGCAGCTGGATCTCGAGTACCACTTCCCCGCGTACACGAACCTTGCGCCGCGAAAAGTCGATGGAGGCGGCGACGTCGCCGCCATCCGCGGAACCGACGTGCAGGTGCAGGTGACCCCGACGATGAAGACGCCGGGCGGCCGCATCCTGCTGGGCGACGGCAGCGCGTCGCCGCTGACCACGCAGAGCGACGGCACGCTGACCGGCACGTTCGCGATCAAGCAGCAGGGTTTTTACAAGATTGACCTCATCGGACCGCACGGCGAACATGTGGACGCATCGCCGCAGTACACCATTGACGTCATCGACGATCAGCCGCCAAGCGTGCGTTTCAGCAAGCCGGGGCGTGACACGCAGGCGAGCCCGGTCGAAGAGTTGTTTCTCGAGGCTCGGGCGGACGACGACTTTGGGGTGAAGCAGCTGCAGCTGCTCTATTCGGCCAACGGCGCGCCGCCGAAGACCGTTACGCTGTTCGGCGGCTCGAAGCCCCTGCAGGAGGTCAGCGCCGGCCACACGATCTATCTGGAAGAGCTCGGCCTGAAGCCTGGCGACTTCGTGTCGTACTACGCCAAGGCCACGGACACCGATACCGTCGCCGGTCCGAAGACCGCGACGAGCGACATCTACTTCGTGCAGATCCGCCCGTTCCGCAAGGACTACAAACCGGCGCAGTCGCAGGCGATGGGCGGCGGTGGCGGCGGGCAGCAGAACAGCGTGGGCGGGCTGTCCCAGCAGCAGCGCGAGATCGTCGCGGCAACGTTCAACGCCGTACGCGACAAGGCCAAGACCAAACCGGAGAAGTACCGTGAGAACGTCGTCTTCCTGAACCTCGCACAGGCAAAGCTGCGCGAGCAGGTGGAAGAGCTCGTCGCCAAGCTCGACGCCCGGCTTGGCAACGCGGACGAAGGCTTCAACAAGATTGCGGCAATGCTGCCGAAGGCGGTGACCGAGATGAAGTCCGCCGAGGGCGAGCTCAAGAGCTTGAAGGCCGACGATGCCCTGTCGCCAGAGCAGCGGGCGCTGAAGATCCTGCAGGAGGCGGAGCAGCAGTACGAAGTGCAGGTCGCCATGCAGCAGGGCGGCGGCGGTGGCGGCGGGGCGCAGAACGCCATGGCCGAGGATCTGGCCGATCTGTTCGAGCTCGAGCTCGACAAGCTGGCCAATCAGTACGAGATGCAGAACCGCGCCGAGCAGCAGGGCGGCGATCGGCAGATCGACGAGCTCGTCGAGAAGCTGAAGGAGCTCGCGCGACGGCAGCAGCAGGAGATCGAGCGGCAGCGCCGCATGGCGCAGCAGAGCGGCGGATCCGGCAGCGGCGGGTCCAGTCAGCGTCAGCTCGCCGATGAGCTCGAGAAGGCGCAGCGGCAGCTGCAGCAGCTCTCGCGCGAGGCGCAACAGCAGCCGAACGTCGCCGAGGCGATGCGACGCATGCAGGAGGCGGCGGACGCGATGAAGCGCGCGGCGGCGAACGGCTCGCGCGACGGCGGCGCGCAGGCGGCCGAGGCGCTCGCGCGGCTCCGCGACGCGCAGCAGAAGCTCGAGCGCGATCAGGGCAGCCGCGGTGAACGGGATCTGCAGCGCGCGCAGCGGCAGGCTGACGACCTCGCGAACGAACAGAAGCAGGTGCAGGCCGACGTCGACGGTCTCGAGCAGGCGGGCGCGGGTCGCGCGGAAAAGGCGCAGCAGCTCGCGCAGCGCAAGGACGCGATGGAGGCCAAGGTGGCCGACCTGCAGAAGCAGCTCGAGGATCTGGCCAACCAGATGCGCCGCGACGAGCGTGACGCCGCCCGCAAGCTGGACGAGGCCGCCGGGACGATCCGGGACAAGCGCATCCGGGAGATGCTGCGCTATTCGCGCAACACGCTGAATGGCGGTCCGTCCCAGGTCGCGCGAGGCATGGAAGAGAGCTTGACGAACAACCTCAACGCGCTCTCCAAGAAGATCGGCGAGGCATCAGGCGCGATGGGCAAGCAGGCGAAGCAGGACGCCGTGGCCCGGGCGGCCGAGAGAGCTCGCGACCTCGTGCGCGGGATGGAATCGATGGATCAGAGATTGCGCGACCGGGCTCAGGGATCCCGGACGCAATCGCAGAACTCGCAGAACTCGCAAGGTTCGCGGGGTTCGCAGGGTTCGCAGAGTTCTCAAGGTTCGGCAGGTTCGCAGGGTTCTCAGGGGTCACAAGGTTCTCAGGGACAGGACGGGCAGAGCGGCGGCGGGCAGGCCAATGGCGGCGCGCGCAACGGCGGACCTGGCGGCAACTGGGGAGGCGCGTGGGGCGGCGGCGCGTGGGGCGGGCCATGGAACGGCGGCTACGGGTACTACAACCCGGAGGACGTGCGTCAGTTCAGGCGTGACTTCCGGGAGTGGGCGAACGATGCCGAGGCCCTGCGACGACAGCTGCAGGCCTCTGGTCTCAACCCGCGCGAGCTCGACGACATCATCCGCGACCTGCAGCGGTTCGACAGCGAGCATGCCTACACCGATCCGAAATCGCTCGAGCAGCTCCAGGCAGCTGCGATGGACAAGTTGAAGAAGTTCGAGTTCAGCCTGCGCCGGAAAGCGGATGCCGGGAATGACTCGCTGTCACTCTCCGGATCCGACCAGGTGCCCGACGGGTTCCGCCAGGCGATTGAGGAGTACTACCGGTCGCTGGCGAAAAAGCCGCTGCGCTAGGGGCTGGTTGCCAGACGCGCCACACGGATTGAAGCCGTTCGCACATAAGTGATGGGGCTCACGGCTCATGCCCGT
>DASZFS010000084.1:0-19021 GCA_035939575.1 Vicinamibacterales bacterium
ATTGAGAAAACTGGAGACGCCTACGTCGTCTCCGCCCTGCTCCTGGATCCGCAAACTGGCTCGCCGTTGAAATCGGAGAGCGCCCGTGCGGCGTCTCAACCTGAGGTCCTCTCGGCGCTCGACGAGGTGAGCCGGAAAGTCCGGCGCGATCTGGGGGAGCTGACCGGCTCCATCGCCACGAGCGCACGACCGCTGGTCCAGGTCACCACGTCGTCGCTCGAGGCGCTTCGCTTGTTCTCGCTCGGCCTCGATGAGACCCGCCAGGGCAAGTTCGAGGAGGGGAGGGTCTTCTACGAGCGCGCCCTGCAGACCGATCCGACCTTCACCTCCGCTCGCGGAGCGCTCGGCATGGTCGAGTTCGAGCTCTTCGACAAGGAGAAGGGCCGGGCCCTTCTGGCGGAGTGCCTTCAGGGAGTCGACGCGCTCACCGACAAGGAGCAGTACAACATCCGGGCGTTCTACGCGACCGTCGTCGACCACGATCTGCCCAAGGCCGTGCAGTACTGGAAGGCGCTCATCACGCTGTATCCGGACGCGAGCGCGGCGCACAACAATCTCGGCCGTGTATACCTGTTCATGAATCGCTACGAGGATGCCTCGGCCGCGTTCAAGGAGGCCATCAGGCTCGATCCGTACATGATGCCGAGCTACTTCAACCTGGAGACCATCTATCTCGAGCAGCAGGGTGATCCGGCGGCCGCGGCGGCGCTCAGCCAGCAGCAGCTGACATATAACGATCAGGACGTGTGGGCGTACGTGCATCTGGGCTGGGCGAATCTTGGCCTGGGCCGTCTCGACGAAGCGCGCCGCGCGTTCGAGCGGGCCCTGGATTTGAGATCGCCGGTCATGTCTCCGATCCTCGGGGGGCTTGGAGCGACCTATCGCCTGCTCGACCGCCATGCCGACGCGCTCCGTGTGTTCCAGCGCGCGCAGGAGGTCAACAAGGAAGAGACCTGGGCGTACTACGACGCGGGAGTCGAATGTCTGCTCATGAACGACGAGCCGGCGGCGCGGGAGCAGCTCGATAGATTTCGGCGGGCGACCGAGGAGCGGCTCGCGCGCGATCCGAAAAACGGTCAGTACTACTACGACCTGGCGCTGGCCTGGACGCGACTGGGCAACCCGGCGAAGGGATGGGCGCTCGGCCAGCGGGCCGGCGCCCTCGACGCCACGAATGATTTCGACCGCGCCAGGCTGTTGAACCTTCAAGGCCGCGGGGACGAAGCGCTCGACGCGCTGAACCTCGCGGTCAAGAGAGGCTTCCGAGACTTCATTCGAATGCGGATCGAGCCGGATCTGGCTTCCCTGGCCGGCGACCCGCGGTTCGAGCAACTCCTCAAGGGCCTGCGCCGCAGCTGATGTCTCCGCTTGTTTTGCACTCCGAGCGCCCTGCCCTGGGGTGCTGATCCCCTTTTTACCGGCTTGACGCGTTACGTGGGTAGAAGGAGTTGCCCACAATGAACATCAGGCAAATCGTGAGTGGAGTCGTCGTGTTCTCGCTCGTCGCTTCAACCCTTCCCGCCCTGGCCGAGACGCCGGCGGGCTCGACGCCCGACGCGGTTGCCCCGGAGACGGTCAACACGTTCAGGGCATCCGTGGACCGGGCAGTCGCCTCTGTCGGGGAACCCGAGACGGCCGCACCATCCACAACAGCTGCAACATCGACCCCGGGGGCAAAGCGGGCGTCACTTCAAGCTCCGCTCCTGCCGAAGCAGTTTGCCGAGGGCGGCGCGATGGCGAACGAGGAGCAGGCGGGCGTCGGCGGTGGCGGGGGAAGCCACATCGGGTTGATCATCACGCTGGTCACGACCGCGGCCGGTCTGGCCGCCACGTACTACATGGTGAAACAACTGAAGAAGACGACCTCCTCGATCCCGCAGATGCCGCAGGTGCCGTAACACCGACGCCACGGGCTGGACATGCTCGACATGCTCGACATCCTCGACAGGGGCGCGTGGGCCGGATCGCTGTGTCCCGGCGGAAGGGGGACGCCTCGATCCAGCCCGCGCGCGGCTACGTGATTCCTTCGCCCGTCTGGATATGTCGGTACAGCCAGGCCTTGGCGACACGCCACTCGCGCTTGACCGTCCCTTCCGAGATGCCCAGGACCTCGGCCGTTTCCTCCACCGTCAGGCCGCCAAAGAACCGCAGCTCGACCATCTGTGCCTGCTGCGGGTCGAGCTTTTCGAGGGCGACCAGCGCATCATCCAGCGCAATGGCATCGATGTCCCGGGGCTCGGACGCCGCAAGTCCCTCGACCAGCGTGATGTGGGTCGCGGCGCTCCCGCGTTTTGCGCGCCCACGTCGCCGTGCGTGGTCGATGAGGATCCGCCGCATGAGACGCGCGGCGATGCCGAGAAAATGTGCACGGTTCTGCCACTGGACGTTTCGCTGGTCGATCAGTTTCAGGTAGGCCTCGTTGACGAGCGCGGTAGCCTGCAGCGTATGGCCAGCCCGTTCACGCGACAGATACCGGCTTGCCAGCGTCTGGAGCTCGCGGTACACGAGCGGCATCAACTGGTCGAGCGCGTCCCGATTGCCGGTGCGCCATTCGACCAGGAGTTGGGTGAGATCCGGTACCGGGGCCGAGGGCACAGTGGCGCCAGTATAAGACTTCTCGCGTGCCCGTGAGGGCCGGGGCCGCGCGACTGTCTCGGGGCCGGACGGAGGCCTCAGGGAGCGACGCCCGTCGGCTGCGCTTCCTCGCGGGCGAGCTTGTCCGCGAGCCCGGACAGTTTGCGCGCGACGACCCCCACCTGAAAGTCGTTGGCGGGCCGTTCATAAAAGGTGTCGAGATCGCGGTCGTGCATGTTCCTGAGCGCCAGCAGATCGTGGGCGGCTTGAACCCGGGCACGAAACCGCCGGTCGTAGGTCACGGCGGTCTGGTCGTCGTACCTGGCCCACGCGGCGACGTCCTCGTCCCACGTCGCCGGGCGCGGCCGCGGGGGCGCGACACGCCGACGCCCGTCCAGGAAAGCGAGCATCTCGCGGGATAGATCGCGGGCGCTCACCACCAGCGCCCGCTTTTGCACGCGCACCTCGTGATTGAACGCGACGTCGAAAATGCCCTGTTGCGCGCCGACCCACGACATGACGATCGCGCTGAACATGACGAACGTCAGCAGCCGCTCTTCACGGTGGAAGCTCCGCCCAGCGCGAACGACCCACGCCACGAGCTTCACCATCAGCAGGAAAGCCACGACCGAGGCGCAGCGCGACGCCACGGCCGGGGCGGGCGGTTCCATCCGAACCGCGATGACGCCGCAGATCGCGGCGAAGGCGACGCCAGGCAGGATCACGGCTGCTGACAAACGCAGCCTGAAGTGAGGACTTAGAACTTCGAAGTTAGAACTTGGGCGCATTCAGGCCGGATTCCGAAGCTCTCAGTTCTCACTTCTAAGTTCAGGCTGCTGGCTTTTCAGCAACCCGCTTGACTCACCATACCGAAAAACGGCGCGCGGCCGCAACGCGCTCGAGAGGCCCGCCTTGAAACGGAAGCCGAAACTGTCGACGTCGATGACCTTGACTCAGTTCGACCATGGTTATTGGTACGCGACCGAGCTCAAGGCATTTGCGTGCACGATCGGGATCCTCTCTGCGAGCCCGGGAGGCTCGGAAGCTCGCGCCTGGGCTGCGCAGGAAATCCGGCGTGCGCTACCGGTTGAATCGTGACACGCCGGGGACCTCTTCCACGATCAGCATTACTGATCGTCTTCACGCCGCGGCTGGAAGACCAGCCCGTGGGGTCCCTTGAGGTTCCCAAGGAAGGGCGTGACGACGCCGGTCCGGAGATCGACGGTGAAGAGCGCGTTCACGCTGCCAACCGATGCGAAGAGCGATCCCCAGTCGAGGTCGTCCACCGTAGTCGCGAGGATGCGGTTGTTGCTCGTATCCGCGAGATAGAACACGCCGCGTTTCGCTGTCGCAAACACCGCATCGTCGAGGCCAGAGACCGGCTGGTGGGTCGTCGGATCTTTTTCAATGCCATGTTCTTGTCACCCTCCGGCGTACAAGTGGCACTTGCCTGTAAAGTCGGGATGACGTGATAGGCCGAGGCGGATCGCAAAGAAGATCGAAAGAAGATTTACCGACTCATGGTTTCACCCGACCGATGACGGCTTCGAGGAGGCCTACGGTCCAGCACATCGGGCACCCTCTCATGGCGACGACGGCCACCACGCCCGCGGCGAGCGCCTGGGCCGGGTGCGCTGCCTGGTTCACCAGCGCCCACGCCAGCAATGCGGCGGCGATCCCGCCGCGCAGGAGATGAGCCGCCAGACCACGGCTCGCGAACAGCCCACAACCTGCGCGCCGGCACAAGCCCGGTGTCATGGGGATCACTGACCGATCGCGAAGAGCGAGTCGTCGATCGGCGGATTGATCACGGTCTTCGTGAAGCGGATCACGGAATCGAAGCTCGGGTCGCCGGTGGCGCGATGGATCTCCTTCTCGAACGTGATGCCCTGGACCGTCTCGTACGCGACGAACGTCACCGTGATGGTGCGCTCGCCTTCCTGGTGCGTCATCGTTCTGGGCAGCGACGTCCGGGGATCCAGCGTCACACGCCAATCAATCCCGCCTTCCGGCCGGAGCACGATCGTGTCGCCGCCGTCGACGGCGACCGTTCCATGGCGCCGCTCCGGAAAAAGGGCGAAGAACACGGCGTTCGAGTTCGCGAACGCGGTTGATCTCGCGCGGGCGAGATCCGCGCCGGCCATGGCGCGCGGCGGCGCGGCGCCCTGCTGAATCGCGCCGTGCGCGCCGTCGAACGTCTCGACCGATGAGAACGTGGCGACCTGTTCCTCCTTGCGGTATCTGCCGTCGGCCGTGTGCCACGCCTTGATCGATCCGACGAGCCCGCGCACGTCGATCGTCGCCTCGCGATACATCGATGTGATGGCGGCGATCTTGTCGCGGCCGCCGACCGCGGCCGCCCAGCTGTCGACGAGCGAGTCGGTGGCGAGCGTGGCGGCCCCGGCAAGGCCGGCGATCAGAAAGAGGGCTGGTCGCATGGCGTTCCTCGCTTTCCCAAAGTGGCCGGGCGGCGACTGGCGGCGCCCGCATCAACTGTGCTACTGAGATAATACACTATTACGGTGCGCCCGGCAAGCCGCCGCGCCGACGCCGTTCGGTCGCCATCGGCGCGCATGTGTTGACAGCCGACAGCTCAAAGCTGTAGGCTGCCAACCGATGTCGCCCGAGAAGCGGGACGTGCTGTACGGCACCCTGGGACTCATGGTGCTCGAGACCTTACAGGCACTGGGTCCGTTGCACGGCTACCGGATTGCCCGGCGGCTGGAGCAGATCAGCGGCAACCAGCTCACCCTCAATCAGGGGACGCTCTATCCGGCGCTCCTCAGGCTGGAGCAAATGGGTTGGATCGCGTCGACCTGGCGTGAATCCGACAGCGGCCGGCGCGTGAAGGTCTACGCCTTGACCCGGGCGGGGCGCAAGCAGCTGCGCGTCGAAGAAGAGGCGTGGCAGCACGCCACCGGGATCGTCGCGCGGTTCTTGACGATTCGCGAGGATCCGACATGACACGCCTGCGTGTCTTCCTGTCACGCCTGCTCGGTTTGATCCACGCGCGCCGACTCGACCGCGATCTGCGACAGGAGATCGCCGGCCATCTCGCCGAGGCCGCCGACGAGTACGTCCGTCAGGGGCTCTCGCCCGATGACGCGCGCCTGGCGGCCCTGCGCGCGTTCGGCGGCGTGACGCAGGCCGAGGATGCGCACCGGGACGCGAGGGCGCTCGGTTGGCTTGACGCCGCCCGCCGCGATCTGCCCTACGGCACGCGGATGCTGCGCCGAACGCCGGGCTTCACCGCGGCGGCGCTGCTGACGCTTGCGCTCGGCATCGGTGTGAACACGGCGATGTTCAGCTTCTCGGACGCGACGGCCTTCCGGCCGCCGGACGTGCCGAAGCCGGGGGATCTCCTCCGCGTGTTCAGCAGCAGGAAGGAAGCGCCGTACGGCCGGCTCTCCTATCCGGACTATCTGGACTATCGGGAGCGACTCACGAGCGTGTCCGGAATCGTCGCGTACGATTCAGTATTGGTTGCACTGTCCGAGCATCAGGAAGACATACCCCAGCTGCTGGGCGGCTGGGTCGTCAGCGGCAACTTCTTTTCCGTCCTGCAGGTCGAACCGAGTCTCGGTCGCGGGTTTCGCGACGACGAAGACCGAGCGGGAGCCAACGCCGTCGCGCTGATCAGCCACCGGCTGTGGGAGCGCCGGTTTCGATCCGATCCGGCAGTGGTTGGCACACCCATACTGCTGGGCACGCGCGCATTTACGATCATCGGTGTGACCCCCGCTCGGTTCGGCGGCACCGAGCTCTATTTCCACCCGGACGTGTACGTTCCTCTCGCGTTCACCCGCGAGATCGAATCGACGCTCCCCGACAACCTCCTGCAGGATCGGTCCGACCGCTGGCTCAACGTGCTGGGCCGGTTGAAGCCAGGTCTCAGCGTGCATACGGCGGACGCGGAGGTGGTCGCCATCGCGCGGTCCCTGGAACAGGCGTATGCGGCGACGAACCGTGGCCAGACCGCGACAGCCATGCCGGAAATGCGCGCTCGTGCAGTGCTGGACGACGGCGGCTATCAAGGCGCGGTGCTGTCGCTCGCGATCGTGGGGCTCATCCTCATCATCGCCTGCGCGAATGTGGCCAACCTCATGCTCTCGCGGGCGGCGGGCCGGGCACGAGAAGTCGCGGTGCGCCTGGCGTTGGGCGCGTCGCGCGGTCGGCTCGTTCAGCAGCTCCTCACAGAGAGCCTCCTGCTGGCGGGCGGAGGCGGGATTCTCGGGATCGCCGTGGCGTTCGGGGCGATCCGCTACGTGTCAATCGCCTTCGCGGCGAACTTCGCAGTCTCGGACCTGCCGATCCACATGGACGCGAGAATTGACCAGCGCGCACTGCTTTTCTCGCTCGGCGCCACGATGGCAACCGGCCTCTTGTTCGGTCTGGCGCCAGCCGTCCGGAGCACGCGGATCGATCTCGTCGCGGCGCTCAAGGCGTCCAGCACGACCGAGTGGCGTCAACGTTGGCTGACCCTTCGGAACGCTCTGGTCGGGTCACAGGTCGCGCTCTCGGTTGCCGTGCTGACAGTCGCAGGCCTGTCGATTCGAGGGTACGTCGAGAAGCTGCGGGCGGATCCCGGCTTCAGAACGGATCACGTGTTGTTGATGTCGTTCAACCCCGGCCTGGTCCATTACTCCCAGGACCAGACCAGGCAGTTCTATCAGGACATCGTCGAGCGGGCGAAGACGCTGCCGGGTGTCGTCGCCACGGGCCTCGCACAGTACATCCCCCTCGGCACGCTCGGTGGATCGACGTCTGTCGTGGTCGACGGATACGAGATGCCTGAAGGTCAGACGCGGTTATCGATTCCGTCCAACGTGGTTGACGCTGGGTACTGGGGGACGATGCGGACATCCATCGTCGGCGGACGGGCCTTCGACGACCGCGACGCCGGTTCCAGCCCTGGGGTCGTCATCGTCAACGAAACGATGGCGCGTCGATTCTGGCCGGGTCAAGACGCGCTCGGAAAAACGATCCACCTGCGGGACCGCACGGGCCCCGCAGTGCAGGTCGTAGGCATTGCCAAGGATGGCAAGTATGCGTACCTGGCCGAGGCCCAGCAGCCGTACCTGTTCATGCCGTTCTCGCAACGCTTCCGCGCCAACATGACGATGGTCGTCCTGGCCAGAGACGATGCGGCGAGCGTGGCCGCGCCAATCCGGGCTGAAGTTGAAGCGCTTGGCGCGCGCGTGCCCGTGTTCGACGTCCGTACGCTCGAGGATCTGTATCAATCGCGAGCCTTGATGTCGTCACGCCTCGTGACGCAGATCATGTCGTCGCTGGGTGTTCTCGCATTGGTCCTGGCCGTTGTCGGTGTCTGCGGCGTCATCTCGTATATCACCACGCTCCGCACGCGTGAGATCGGCATTCGCGTGGCGATGGGCGCGGATCGCCGGCGCGTGTCGCTCCTGGTCTTGAAACAGTCTGTCCCAATGGTTGTGCCGGGACTGGTCGTTGGAGCGGCGCTGGCATTTTTCCTGACGCCCGCGTTTGCCGTCCCGTTCGACTTTGTGCCGCGCGACGGTCGAGTGCTGGCGCTTGCCTCGTTCGTCATCGGGATCGCGGCGGTAGGCGCGTCCTTCATTCCGGCATGCCGTGCTGCCATGCTCGCTCCGACGACGGCGCTGCGGGACGAGTAGCCGGACGCGATAGAGTCTGCCGCGCCGATGACCGCTCTGAGAAACGAGTAGCGCCCGCAGGCCAGCGCGTCAGATGTCGATGACCGTTCCGTGCGGAATGGGCGCAGGACTCTGCGACTGTTGCCGCGCGCGAAGGGCGACGACGAGCCCCACGCACCCCGTCCAGGTCGGCAGCATATCGGCGACCGGCAGGAGCTCCAGCGCAAAGGTCGGCAGCAGCAGCGGGTGGAATCCAATCAGCCGCCAGGTCAGAGCCATGGCGGCTACATCGAGCAGCTCATCGGCAAACGCCCACCCGAATGGGCCCAGGGCCAATTGAAGGACGTCGGTCGCGACCGCCACCGCGTAGGCGAGCCGCACCCGTTGCGGCGTCAGAACGGGCGACTCGAATCGGCTCAGGAGGACCCGAAACATGCTCCCACCGATTATAAAAGAAGTCGGCCAGGCACACTCCGGGAGAGGGGACGCGAGGCAAGCGCTGCCATAAGCGTTATTGGGCGCTGTCGAACAGCTTCAGAGCAAGAGTGCCGTGGGTCACGGCGGCTCCCGCGCGGAGGGCGGCTGCCAGGAACGCCGCCTCGGCCACCTCCTGGCGCGTGGCGCCGGCGCGCTTCGCGTTTCGCGTATGCACATCCAGGCAGTACGGGCATTGCGTCGTGCACGCCACGGCAAGGGCGATCAGCTCCCGATACTTGCGCGGGATCGCGCCGTCGTCCTTGCCGACGATCGCATCGAGCGCGACGAATCCTTTGAACTCTTCCGGCGCCAGCGTCTTCAACTCGCCCAACAGCTTCAGATCGCTCGGATCGTGATAGTGGCTCATCGTCTCTCCTCGTCCACGCCAAGCTTACCCCTACTTCTCGACTGCGCGTTCATCGCCCGTTGCCTTTCGCGCGAGGATGCACAATGACCCGATGCGGTGGTTCTCCGCGTCCAACGAAGGATCGAACGGCCTCCGCTGGACGTTCACGAAGCCCGTGTTCCTGAGGATCCTCTGCAGCGTCTCGTCGTCGTACGCGTATTTGTGCTCCGTGCCCTGCCGAAAAGTGTAGTTGACGCAGTGCAGGACCGTATCGCACCACTTCGGCCCCCACCAGTCGTCGTACAGAAACGGCGTTTGGCCGCGGTCGACGTATTGACGAATGATCCCTTCGACATCGGGCACGACGACGTCGAGGGCGCCGCCCGGAGCGAGAATTCTGAGACAGTCTCGGAGAAACGTGAGGGCGTCGCTCCCATGACCGGGCGTCTCCACCTCCCAGCCGAGGCCGTCGTCGAGGTTCGGATAGCTCAGATGCTCGAAGAAGTGCTCACAGTAGATGACGTCCACTGAGTCGTTGGCGAACGGCAGTCGCTCGCGCAGGTCGAGCCGCAAGTCGGCGGTGGGCGCAAAGAGGTCCACGTTCACCCAGCCAGGTTTCGGATGATAGCCAGACCCGAGATTCAACTTGAGGCCGCGCTGGCCGGCGAATTTCCGGGCCGCGTGCACTCCCGAGCGGTGAAGCCGCTGGATGTGCCACTCGAGCTGGAGGTTTCGAAGCGCTCGCCGGACATTTGGCGAGAACCACGACTTCACGAGTCGCCGCCCCGCGGATGGCGCGCGTTGAATCGCAACGGTATTCATTCCCTGACTCTAGCCAGGGAACGTGCTCCTTGGCAATTGGCGCGCTCAGAAGCGGTACAGGTAGGACGCTTTCAGGAAAAGCCCGCGACTCGCGGTCTGGTACCGCCCGACGCCCGTCGTCCACGCGCCGTTCTGGTAGTCCCGCTGCTCGATGAGCGAGCCATAGCCCGCGTAGAACACGGTCCCCGGCCGAAGCTCGTACGACGCCAGGAAATCGGTGAGCACCTGCGATCGCGAGCTGTCGAATTGAACGATGCCGCGGAGAAAGAAGTGGCTGGTGAACTGATACACCGTCTTCGTGTTCAGGATGTGGACGGTGTACACGCGCTCTCCCGTTGACTCGCGATCGAAGGCCACGCGCTCGAAATCGAGCGTCTCCGAAAGGCGGCCGCTGGGCTGAAACGTGAATCCGGAGGCGACGTCGGTCGATCGACCCTGGTACGGCGAGACGGGATCGTAGAACGTCGCGAACCCCGCATTGGCGTTGAGGTACACGCGGAGCCACCGGAACAGCTGTGCGTTGCTCTGCATCTTCCACCGGTTGGTCTTGAATCGCTGCCCGGCAAACGGCTCGTACCCGGTGACGCGGTCCAGCCGGACAAATCCCTGCCGCGTGAAATACAAACGCACGGCCTGAATCGTGAACAGCTCGTTGCCGCGCTGGATCACGTCGTGCGTCGCCTGATTGAACGTGAAGGGCTGGATGCGCAGCAGCCACGGCCACCTGGTCTTGTCCGGATAGAAATCGAGCTCACCGTACGCCCACGCGTTCGTGTCCCCGACCCGGTTCAGGAATGCGGTATCCATCTGGAACGAGGGATCGTAGTGCTCGACATGGCCCGACGCCCCCCAGCGCTGCGTGTTGTAGCTGTAGCGCGCCTGGCCGCCGAAGCCGGACGCCGACCCCTCTTCTCCCGGCCGGTGCGAGGTCGATTCAAGCGCGAACAGGGTCACAGTCTGGCTGGGCGTCGGCTTGAGCGAGACATCCGCGCCGGCGACGCGGTTGAACGCCCCGGGCTGCTCGGTGTCGGCGACGATCGCGCCGAGATAGCTCCCGCGATTCAAGCCGTACTCGGCGCGCCCGACGTTGAAGGTGCGGTTTCTCCCGAAGCCGGGATCGCCCGGAGCGGTCACGGGCCCCGACTGCTGGTCCACGGCAGTAAGCGTCGCAAAGCTGATCGCCCCGACGCTGCCGGTGATCTTCGCGCCGGCGATCGGGTTGACGATGTTGCGGGTGTTGACGGCTGAGTAGAGACTCTGGTCGCCGGCCTGCGTGCCGGCGAGCGTGAAAATGCCAGCACCTTCCATGAAGAACGGCCGCTTCTCGGGGTAGAAGACCGGGAAGCGCTGGTTCACCTGCACCTGGAACGCGTCGCTCTCCACCTGGCTGAAGTCGGGATTCACCGTGGCGTCGAGCGTGACCGTCGGCGCCAGTCCGACTTTCGCGCTGAGCCCGAGATTCGCCCTGTTGCGCGCGCCCGCCCACTCGGCGGGCGTGTTCCGGTCCTGGTTGGTCGCGAATGTGACGCTCGGGATCAGATCGCGGGGCGGGCGCGGCCGCAGCTCCGGGACGATCAGCGCTGCGTGTTTCTCGAAGACCCACGTCCCTGCATCGATGGGCGGCCAGGCGACCGAGACGCCAAGGCGGCTGACGCGGCGCCAGAAGAGGATGCCCATGCGAACGTTCGTGCCGCTCATGAACCGGATGCTCTGGAGCGGAAGACGGATCTCGACGGTGTAGCCGGTGTCGGTCAGCCGGCCCGCGCTGTCCCAGATCCAGTCCGGTGATTGATCCTCGCCGCTGGCGACGCTGTTGAGCAGGTCCATCTGGATCCCGCTCGGATTCACCATCATGTGATACGAGAGCTGCCCGGTGCCCATGGCGTCCAGGCTGAGGCCGACCCAGTCGTCGTTCCACACATTGTCGCGGCGCGCGATCGAGGTCTTGATCCCCGCGGGCTCGGGATCGTCGCACTTGAAGGCAAAGTAGAAGTAGTTGTCGTCGTACGCGACCCACGCCTGCGTGCGCTGTGGAATGTGGCCGCCGTTCAGCGGGTTGTACGACAGCCATTCGGTCGTCTCCATCGGCGGATGCGTCCACGCTTCGTCGTCCAGCGTTCCATCGATGACGGGCGGGCGCGAGACCCGATACGCGTGCACCTCGGGGCGGGTCGGTTTTGCTCTGGCGGAGGGTTGCGCGGTGGGGGAGTCCTGCGCGAGGAGTGGAGCACCCGCCGCGAGGATAATGGCTGCCACCTCGAGTGCACGACGGACCGAAGCCAACACGTCAGCATTAGACGACGTCCGGCGCGCGAGCGTTCGCTACTCCCAGCGAAAGACTTTGGCCGACACCGCCGCGGACACCAGGAACATCACCGTCAACACCGCAACGTCACCGACGTGTGCGGACCAGCCTTCGCCGTGCCAGATGCCCTTGAGCAGCGCCACCGCATAGGTGAACGGCAGCGCGCGGGCAACCACCTGCAGCATCGGCGGCAGCGCGCCGACCGGCACGAAGAGCCCGGAGAGACCGAGCATGGGATAGAGGAGCAGCGTACCGATCGGCTGGGCGAAGCGCGCCGTTGGAACGATGCTGGCGATCACGAATCCGAGCGACAAGATGCTCAGCGTGCTGAAGAGCAGCGCGAAGGTGAATGACAAGAGCGGGACCGCGGCGCCGCCGGTGCCCAGAGGGGCGTAGCGCCGGCCCGCCAGGAGCATCACCGCAAACGTGGCGGCCGTGAAGAGCAGCTTGACCAGGACGTGCGCTGAAAGAATGGTGTTGGGCCGGAGCGGCGTCGCCCTCAACCGTTTCAGGATCCCGGCTTCGCGGTAAATCGCGATGATGGTGACCAGCGACAGCACGGCGCTCACGGCGATGAGCAGCGCGGCGAAGATCGGCAGGTCGGCCGACACGAAGCGGGGCACGTCGGGCGATGGCCCCCGCGAGCCGATCAGCCGGCCAAACACCGCGTAGATCAGCACAGGAACGCCCACGGTGCCGATCACGCCCAACGGCTCACGGACGAAGATCTTGATTTCAAGCCAGGTCAATCTCCAGAGTCCGCGCAGCATGGTTGGGCCCCTCAGTCGCGAATCACGTGGCCGGTCAGCTTGAGAAAGACGTCCTCGAGCGTTGGAAGCTCTGCGCGGAAGTCGTTCGCGCGGATCCGGTGCTCCGCCAGACACTGGATCACCTGCGTCACCAGATCGTCGCCGCGGCCGCGGATCGTGACGTGCACGCCCTGCGCGCTCACCGACTGGACCTGCGGGATCTCCCGGAATCGCTCCGGCGCCGTGGCGTCCTCGGTGGCCACGGTCACGGTTCGCTCGGGGCAATGCCGCTGCACGAGCTCGGCCGGGCGTCCGACGTCGATGATGCGACCGTGGTCGATGATCGCGACGCGGTCGCAGAGCCGCTCGGCCTCCTCCATGAGGTGCGTCGTGAGGAAGACGGTCTTGCCTCGCTGGCGGATGCCGCGCACCAGATCCCAGATCGCCCGCCGCGCCTGGGGGTCGAGCCCGGTCGTCAACTCGTCCAGGAAGACCAGCTCGGGGTCGTTGATGAGCGCGAGGGCGATGAACAGCCGCTGCTTCTGGCCGCCGGACAGCGTCATGAACCAGGCGTTCCGCTTGTCGCTCAAGCCCAGCTGCTCGATGAGCCGATCGCCATCCACGCCGTCTCCCGCGTTCCGATAGAGAGACGCCCAGAAGGCGACCGCCTCCCGCACCTTGATGCGCTTTTGAAGCTGCGCCTCTTGAAGCTGCACGCCGATGCGTTGCTGCAGCCGGCGCGCGTCGCGCGAGGGATCCAGTCCCAGGACCGAGATCGCGCCACGATCCGGCGTGCGCAGGCCTTCGACGCACTCCAGCGTCGTGGTCTTGCCGGCGCCGTTCGGCCCGATGAGACCGAATATTTCCCCGGGGCGCACGTCGAACGAGACGTCGTCGATGGCCACGGTCGCGCCGTAGGTTTTCCGGATGGCGGCCACGTGAATGGCGGGTTGAGGCGTCATACCGATGCGGGCGAAGGCATTGTGACACGGGGCCGGCATTGCCTGGCCAATTGATTAGCTAATGTGCTAATATGCTAAGCATGAAACAACAACGCCGGCCGCCCAACGCGGTCTTCCGCGCCCTGGCCGATGAGACACGGCGCGGGATCCTCGAATTCCTCCGCGCGGGCCCGCGCACCTCGGGCGAGATCGCCGGCCAGTTCCATTCGAGCTGGCCCACCATCTCGCGTCACCTCGCCGTCCTCCGGGCCGGCGGCCTGGTCGTCGCCGAGCGCAAGGGCCAGGCGATCTACTACGAGCTGAACACATCGGTCTTCCAGGATCTGATCCAGCACCTGGTGGGCTGGATGCAGCCGGCTCGACCCGCGGCGCCGGCCCGGCGCCGCGCACAGGAGGCCTAGCGACATGGCGGCCACTCGGCACATTCACGCGCGCTCGATCGCGGTGCTGGCGGCGGGCTACGTCGTCGGCTTCGCCGCGTACCCGAATCTCCTGGGTCCGTTCCTCGACCAGGCGCGCTTCGCGCGCGTCCTGGTCGCGTTCACGCTCCCCACGACCGCGCTCGTGATCTACTCGCTCTTCCGCAGTCTCTGGAGGCACGATCGCGTCCGCAGCGGAAACGGCGCCTTCGAACACACCTACCACGCCATTGTTCTGCGCGTGCTGCTGTTCGTCCTCGCGCTCCACACGCTGGTGGTGATCGAGTTGACCGGCGCGCTGAGCGCCGTCGGCCTCGACACGTCTCCGGGGCGCGCCACCTCCGCGGGCCGAGCGGTCGTGGTCCTGCTCGGCGTCGTGCTGGTTGCGATCGGGAACCTCCTGCCCCGGACACGGCCGAACGTCGCCGTCGGCGTCCGGACGAAGCGGACGCTGAGCAATCCGCTGCTCTGGCAACAGGTGCACCGCGCGGGCGGCTACACGACGGTCGCGCTCGGGATCGTCATCGCCGTCACCGGTCTCGTGCTGACGCACACGACCATGGGGGCCGTCGTCAGCGCCGCTGCGCTCGCTGCCGCGATGACGGTTATCGTCTCGTACCGCAGGTATGCGCGCGCCTGAACCACCGGCGATCAACCGGCGCCGAATCCTGTGGGCCGGACCATTGACCGTCCTTGCGGCGGCTGCTGCCGTTCTCGTCGTGCGCGTAGCCGCCGTTATAAGCGGCCTGCTGGCCGCGGACAACAGGGCGTCACCGCGGGTCGTACACATCCGGTGCAAACAGGTAAATTCCGCGTAACTCGGCCGTTTGAGGTCGATTCCGACGCGAGTTTCCACAGCATTTCCACACCGTTTCCACAGCGGTCGCGGAAATCTTGCGTCGAGCACGCGGGGGCGTGACCTAAACAGCCGGCGGCACTTCGGGCGGTTCGCCCGTGAAATCCTCGCGTGGTTCGCTTACGTTTTCCACAGGCGCATCCTCCGGTCTCTTCAGCTGTCGCGCCAGGCGAATGCCAGCGCGAGAAACCCGGCGCCGAGGAGGCCGCCTGTCAGGAGGGACTCCGTCGAATGACGCATGGCGCCGCTCAAGAAGGTGAAAGCGGAGACCACGAAATAGGCTCCCAGGGCGGCGTGCGCACCAGCCGGAAGCCGCAGGAAATCGCGTGTGCGGTTGAGCGCGGCCAGCGACAGGGAGATCATCGCCGCCGCGCCGAAGTACACGAGCGCGGGGACGCGAAAAGCCGCGAGCAGGATCAAGCTCAGTACACACGCCAGATACGAGACCGCGCCGAGTGCGAATGCGGGCGCGGGGTGCAGGATCCGCGGTGAAGCGGTGCGGGGCGCTCGATGCCGAACGCGAGAGGCCAGCCAGAGCAGAACAATCATGGCGGCCAGGCACGCGAGCATCTGCGGGTGAGGTCTGCGCGCGAAGGCGACAAAGGCCACCAGGCCGATCAGCAGGGACGTGAGGGCCAGGAACACGCGGCTGCCCAGCCAGTACCGGTGCTCGCACGTCGGAAACCCGCGTGACACCAGCGCGATCGGAAACATCACGGCCAGGAATGCATGCCAGGGGACGATCAACACGATCCAGGAGAGGTTGAAGCCGCCGGCGACCAGGTAGCGATCGAATCTGTCGATGGGAACGTGATCCGCGCGAATCAGCGTCTGTGCAACGAGTCCTTCGTTGAGAACGCCGTAGGCCAGTCCCAGGAGAAACAGGCCGATGACGGGAAGGCGCCAATGGAGAGCGAGCTCACGAATGATGACAAGGGGAAGGCTGTAGGCAAGAAGCTACAGAGCCGCGGTACGGGGATTCAGAAGGACGTGCGCCGGTGTGTTCCCGGACACGATTTCGGTGAGCACGGGCGCGATGGCCGCGAGTGTGAGAAGGGCGCGGCGGCAGGATGTTGGACCTGAAGAGTTTGGGCGCGGACTGACGCCGGGCTCAGAACGCACCACGTTCGGCCCGCCGTCAACGCGGTCGGAACCGCGCGTTGGCCTCATCGGCTGCGCGCTGCAGCAGCGCGGCCTGATCAGCCGAGAGCACGATCGAGGGGAACGCGCCAGACGGGGACTCGAGCGTGCGCGGCAACCCGATCGGCGAGCGACCGGTCAACTGCTGATACATCACGAGCGCTGCGACGTAGGTCCCCATCGGCGACGGATGCAGCCCGTCATCGCCGTAGAGCGCCAGATGCGAATCGTGTCGCCATGCGGCTCGCCACGCGTCGCCGACGGGAAGCACCAGCCCGTGGACGAGCGCGGCCGCTCCCGAGTACGAGCGGCTGACGGCTTCGAAGTCACCCGCCCGCTGCGTGGACGGCCAGACCATGTAAGTCGCGGTCTTCGCACCGACCGCGCGCGCTCTCGCGTCGAACCGCCTGACGTAATCGTTCAGCAACAGACGCGACTCAGGGAGAGCCGACGGACCCTGCTGCAACACGACGACAGACCAGCCGCCTGTCGCGATGGCGCGCGCCGCGTCGCCGCGATTCCAGTGATCTTCGAGGCTGTAATCCGGGAAGGCGACCGTGCGGCTTTCGATGTGCTCACCCCCGCCACGCGCCAGCGCCTCGACCATCGCGGGCAGACCGTTTGCGGCGGTCAGGCTGTTGCCGATGAACAGCACGCGAATCGTGACCGCCGCTGCCGCGAGGAGGACGTGCAATATGCGACTATTATGAATCGTGTCGGCGGATCCCGACGTCTAAGTTGCCTGCGACCCTCGAGGCACGGACATTCGAGGGGTGTCAAATGGAGGACCGCATGAGAGGAATCATCCTGGTCGGACTCGGCGTGCTGGCGGTCTCGGCCGGCGCACTCGCCCAGACGGCGGACGAGAGCACTGAGCGGGCGCTCGCCGCCGCGCCGCGCCAGATGCGCGACGCGGCGACCGTCATCAAGTGGAAGCCCGACAACACTTACGATACGGTGAAGAAGGGCACCAATCGCCTGGTCTGCTACGACCGATCCGGTGAGCCGGGACGCCAGCCGTTCGCGGTGCAGTGCACCAGCGTGGCCAACCTGGATCGCGTTGCCCAGAACCGGAAATTCGAGGCGATGACCGACAAGGCCGCGAGACAAGCGGCCATAGACGCGGCCGAGAAGGACGGATCCCGGAAGAAGCCTGAATTCGGCTCTGTCTGGCTCACCATGAACGGCCCCGACATGGCACACGCCCGGATACACACGACGATCGCTGTGCCGGGCGCCACCAGCCAGTCACTGGGCCTGCCGGAAACTGGCGCCCAGGGTGGCGTGTGGATCATGAACGCCGGCACCAGCACGGCGCACCTCATGACGCCGGGCAGCTAACTGGAGTAACGCTTTGGACCCGAACCTGTCGACGCGATTGCCGTAACGAATTCCCGGGCACGATCACTAAGGGAAGGCGCTCCGAAAGGAGTGGGGCATGAGGCTGTTGACGGTTCGGGTTCTCGCGATCCTGGCCCGCGCGCTTACCGCTGCATCTCTTCCGGCGGCCGGATGGCGACGAACGCCTTGTAAAGCGCCAGGTCGTAAACGATCTTCAGGGTGCCGGCGATGAAAAACGGCAGGTTGATCAGTGCGGGCCGGGCGAACATGAAGCCGACGAAGAGCGGGCTGATCGCCGCGCCGGTCGTTCGCGCCACGCCGGTGATGCCGGCCGCCGCGGATCGTTCTTCCGGACTCACGACGGCCATGATGTAGGACTGCCGCGTCGGCACGTCCATCTGGCTGATGCTGAACCGGATCAGCAGCACGAGGATGGCCAGCGGCAGCGTCGGCATCAGCGGCACCAGGATCAGCAGGATGTTCGACGGCAGATGCGTCGCAACCATCGTCCTGATCAGGCCCCAGCGCGCCGCAAGCCGCGATGCCAGCAGGGCGGAAATGCCCGCGAAGATGTTGGCCCAGAAAAAGATCGCGCCCAGCGTTCCAGGGTTTACACCAAACCGCAGGTAGAACCAATACGCTGCGAAGCTCTGGACGACGAAGCCACCCCCGAACGCGTCCAGAGCGAAGAGCGCCGACAGCTTGACGACGACGTCGCGCGATCGGTCGAGTCCGGAAAGGCCGGCGAACGTCGCCCGAAACACCTGCCTCTCGCCAAGCGTGGCCGCCTCGGCGGCGGGCGACAGACGGGAGAAAAAGATCGCCAGGAGCGCACCGAGCAATGCATACAGCACCACGACCATCCGGTAGCTGCTCACCGGCGGCAGAGCCGTCTGCTGCAACACGCGCGTCACGCTGCCTCCGGCGAGAGCGCCGATCGCGGTCGCGACGGATCCCGTGAGCGTGTACCACGCAAACACCTCGGTCCGGATCCGGTCGGTCACGACGTGGGAGAGCGCCGCCTGCTCGATTGACAGGAACGGTCCGACCTCATTGCCGCTCGGGCTGATGACGCCAATGGTCCCCGCGAGAACCAGCAGCCAGAGTTGCCGCGTTGATGCAAAGACCAGCCCGGCGCCGACCATCAGCAGCGCGCCGACGACGAGCATCCGGCGCCGTCCGATGCGATCGGCGCGAGTCGTGAGGTAGAGCGAGACGACGGTGTCGCCGATGAGCGTGAAGGTCAGCAACAGGCCCGTTTGCGGCTCGGTCAGCCCGATGCCGATGAGATAGAACACCAGCACGACCGACAGGGAGCCATATGCGAAGAGCCGGACAAATCGCGTGGCGAAGAGCAGCCAGGCATCGCCCGTGAGTTGCCGAAGCGCCGTCGGGATCTTCAC
>DASZFS010000085.1:0-1939 GCA_035939575.1 Vicinamibacterales bacterium
GCGCGGATAGCTTTACACTCCGCGACCAGGCAGAGTGATTCTGCGCGAACCTGACGCGTTACTTGGCCCCGGGGGGATCTTGCGCAGGTGGTCGCGAAGTTGAAAACGAAATCCGTGCGGTCCTGAACGCCCCCGGCCTCGTCCGAAAGGCGAGACCCCGACGACAACAATGTTCGATCAACAAGTCCGATCAGCAAGTCGAGCCGGTGTAGGATGTGACCAATCTTCGGAAGCCAAATCGAAAAGGTCGGACAGGAGAACCAATGCGATTCCGCGCCTTCGTCCTGGCGGCGGGCCTCGCCGCGCTGGGGGCCGCCGGCGCGCGCGTGTCCGCTCAGACCTCGTCCAGCCCCGACTGGACCAGTCTGCGGGACGAAACGCTGCGCCACTTCCAGGCGGTGCTGCGCCTCGACACCAGCAACCCTCCGGGCAACGAGTATCTCGTGACCGACTACGTCAAGTCCGTGCTGGAAAAGGAAGGCATTCTAGTCGAGATCTTCGCGTTGGACCCCAAGCGCCCCAATTTGGTCGCGCGGCTGAAGGGAAGCGGTCGGCGACAGCCCATCTTGTTCATGGGGCATAGCGACGTCGTCACTGTGGATCCGAAGAAGTGGACGTTTCCGCCCTTCAGCGCCACGCGCGACGGCGGCTACATTTACGGACGCGGCTCGCTCGACGACAAGCCACACGTAGTCGCCGGTCTAATGACTCTGCTCACGCTGAAACGGCTCAACGTGCCGCTCGACCGTGACGTGATTCTGCTCATCGAGTCCGGAGAGGAAGGCACGACGGGTCCGGGCATTGGTTTCATGACGAGCCAGCACGCCGACGCGATCGCCGCCGAGTACTGCCTGGCCGAAGGGGGGAACGTGACGCGCCTCGGCGGACGCGTGCGGTACTCCGCGGTCCAGGCCGGCGAGAAGCTCCCGCGCGCCATCGACCTGGTCGCGACCGGGCCCTCCGGCCACGCCTCGCGTCCGCTGCAGGGAAATGCGGTGGTGCACCTCGCGGCGGCGGTTGCTGCGGCCGGCAAATGGCGCGTGCCGGTCCGCCTGAACGAGACGACGCGGGCGTTCTTCACGAAGATGGCGGAGGTGTCGTCGCCGGCCGATGCAGCGCGGTACCGCGCGATCCTCGACCCGACCTCGCCCGCGGGCATCGCGGCCGACGACTACTTCGCGGCGAACGAGCCGTCGTACGCCTCGATGCTCCGCACATCCATCTCACCGACGATCATTAACGGCGGGTACCGCATCAACGTGATTCCGTCCGAGGCCCGCGCCTCATTGGATGTCCGCATGCTGCCCGACGAGGACCCACAGCAGTTTCTCGAGGAGCTCACCCGCGTGATCAACGACCCGTCCGTGAAGGTCTCGTTCTCGACCGAGACCGGCGCCCTTCGACCGGCCGGCCAACCCGCGCGGATCAACTCGGAGGCCTTCCGTGTGATCCAGTCGGCGGCGTCGCGTAACTACGACACTGGGACGATCCCGATGATGGGAACCGGCGCGACCGACATGGCCCAAGTCCGCGCCAATCATTCCGAGTGCTACGGGATCGGCCCCGCCTCCGATTTCGAGGACGCGGCCAAGGGGTTCGGCGCGCACAGCGACCAGGAACGAATCCTCGAAGCCGAACTGTACCGGTTCGTCCAGTTCTCCTACGAAGTGGTGTTCGACCTCGTGCGCCGCCAACAGTGACGCGATTATATGGGGACAACCGCGAACGGGATTAGTCCTCGAACACGGGGTAGTGCCAACTCCGGATTTCAGAACCCGCCACGTGCCGCGGAGCATAACCCCCGAACTGCTCGTCGTCGGCCGCGAAATGCAGCACGGCGCTGCTGACCACCGCGTCCGCGAAGGGCATCCGGGAAGGTCATGCGCTCGATCGGCTCGGCGCGAAAGTTGGACGGAGGAAGCTGAGGGGCGAGACGCGC
>DASZFS010000086.1:0-11974 GCA_035939575.1 Vicinamibacterales bacterium
GGCGTACGACGCCGAAGCGATGTTCCAGACCGGCCGCTTCGGCGCGGGCGCGATTCGCGCGAGCCGGTTTGTGATCGAAGGCTCGCATCCGGTCGCCCACGCTGTCTGGTCGCCGCGACTCGGTTTCGTCCTCGACATCGCAAGCGGCGACAAGAATCCGGCGGACCCGAACCTCCAGACGTTCAACGCGTTGTTTCAGAGCGGCACGTATTCCGGCCGCGCGCAGCTGCTCGGTCCGAGCAACTCGATCCGGTTCGAGCCGACGATGACGCTCGCGCCCGCGCGTCAAGCGCTCGTCTCTGCCGGATTGGGGTTCTACTGGCGGCAGAGCGTTTACGACGCGCTCTACAGCATCGCCGGACAGGTGATCGTCCCGAGCAACAACGTCACCGACCGGTACGAGGGAAGCCGTCCCACCGTGCAGGTGGACTGGCAGCTGACGCGCCATCTATCGGCGCACGTCAACTACATCTACGCCTTCAACGGACGGTTCGAGGAGCGGTCGGTCCATGCCACGCCGGCGATGAGCTACGTGTCGCCGTGGGTAACCTATCGGTTCTGAAGGGGGCTGTGGTGCTTCAACACGCATGCGAACAGCGTCTCGACTCGCGAATCGACGACGGCAGCCTCACCACCCGCGCGGTCGGCCAGTCTCCAGCCTGGTCGGGCCCCCAGGCCGACGATGGTTGCGAGAGCTCGGGCCAGTTCATCCCGTTCCCGAAGACGGAGGCCGACCGCGTGGCCTCGGGCGATCCCCGCCCATCGATCGAGGAGCGCTATCCGACCTTCGAGCGGTACCAGCATCGGGTCGCCCACGCGATCACGGAAATGGTGGAGGATCGCTTGATGCTGTGCGAGGACACCGCTGGCGAATACGCGCGACTGATCGCGCTCGGACTGGCACAGGGCGTGCCCGCGCCATCGGGTCCGCTTCCCGCCGAGTCGCCGGTACCGCTCTGCGACGCCGGGAAAGAACACCACGGGCATGACAGGGACGAGGACATCCCGTCGATCCGACGAACACCGTGACTACGCTGTGGCCTTCCGAGCTGACCGTCGCTCACGCATCTCGTCGAGGAACTGGTCGGCGGGAACGAAGAACGGGTTCTCGCGCAGTAATCCACCGATAATCACCAGTGGGTGCGTCCGCATGATGTCCATCGCCACACTCGCGCCAAATTTGGACAGATCGTACGTACAGATCACCGGATCGTCATACTTCGAAAGAACATGATTAAGACGTGCTTCGTACTCCACCAGGTTATTCGTGGCCGGTTTCTCGCGAAATACCCAATCCATATGGTGTCCCACCAGTCTGGTGAGTTCATAGCCGCCAGCTGCGCCTGACTGGAGTAGTTTTTCGACCGACGCCAGCATAGAGTCCTGGTCGAACTGGTGGTCGCGGACGTAGATGTCGGTCCACGGCGGAACCTCCAGCCGACCGGTGTCCATCATCTCGTGCACATTTATTCCTGCCTCGGCGAACCGCTGCAGATGCTGTTCCCGAGTCCCTGGATCGACAAGGTGGGTAACCTTCTGGCCGCGATCGAAGGCGTCTTTAATAAAGGAGCCAAGCACCCGATGCTCCTCATCGATGTTGTTGAAGAACGCGCAAACGTGACGCTGCCTGCCTAAAACGCCACCAGCAAGCTCAATCACGCAATCGCTACCTGTCACTAATCACCTCACATCGCTTTGGACGAAACGCGACGACCACGACTGCACGGTGCCTTGGACGCGCGGCCGGCCAGTATGGATCCCGGCATGGCCGTGTGAGCCGAAAATCGATGGCCTGGATGATCGAGGCGTGGCTCGCCGACGCTCATTCGCACGCGGACGCTAAACGGTTTGGAATCAGACTGATGAGCTGGAAGTCAATCCACGCGGCAGACCGGTTGCGGCGACCTGGCGGCGATTGAGAACTGCGCGAGCCGGTCTGCGGCAACGCGCGGCAACGCGCTGGTTAATGCTTCTGCGCGCCCGGCGGAAGTCGGAAACGTCGTTTGTCGATGCGAAGCGCCCGGATCTTTGATTCAAGCGTGGAGCGAGGGATGCCAAGCTTCGTCGCAGCGCCGTCCGGCCCGAACACGCGTCCGCCGCTGACGCGCAGCGCTTCTTCAATGAGGGCCCTTTCGTGGCCCGCCAGATGTCCAGCCAGTGCGACCGGGCTACTCGGAGCGGGGCGTGCCGAGAGCCAGTTCTCGTCGACGATAAACTCTTCAGTTTCGCACACGATCAGGGATCGCTCGATCACGTTCTGTAACTCGCGAATGTTCCCGGGCCACGGATACGCGCACAACCGGTCGAGCGATTTCTTGTTGATGCTCCGGATCACCTTGCCTGCTTTTCTCGCAAACCGGTTGATGAAATACTCAACAAGGACTGGAATGTCGTCAGCACGTTCCCGCAGCGCGGGCACCGCGAGAGGAAACACGTCGAGCCGGTAGAACAGGTCACTGCGGAACGCGCCGGACTCGACGGCCGCCTGCAGATCCCGGTTCGTCGCCGCAATCACGCGAACGTCGACCCGGATGGGCACGCTGCTGCCGACGCGTTCGAATTCGCGCTCCTGCAGCACACGCAGCAGTGCGATCTGCATCTCGAGCGGCAGTTCGCCTACCTCGTCGAGGAAAATCGTGCCATGGTGGGCGAGCTCGAATCGTCCAAGCCGCCGCTGCGTGGCTCCCGTGAAGGCGCCCCTTTCGTGTCCAAATAGCTCGGATGCGATCAACTCGGGCGGTATAGCGGCGCAGTTGACGCCGACGAATGCACCACCGGCGCGTTTGGACCGCCGATGGATTGCGCGCGCGACCAGCTCCTTGCCTGTGCCCGTCTCGCCGGTAATGAGGACGGTTGAGTCTGTAGGAGCGACTTTGGCCAGACCCGCCAAGACTGACCGGAGCGGCATGGAGTGCCCCACGATCTCCTCGAACATGAAGGCTTGGTCGACTTCTTCGCGCAGCGCGATGTTCTCCCGCTGAAGCCGTTCCTTGAGGTCCTTAATCTCCTCGAACGCCCTTTCCAACTCGGCTCTGGCGTTCCACTGTTCGGTCACATCCATGACAGTGCCGACGACTTCAGCCGCTTCGCTCGATTCATCGATCACGGGATGAGCGACAGAATGCAGGCGCTTGATCGTTCCGTCCGGAAGAACGATTCGGAAATGCACGTCGACGTCGGTCACCGCGCGGCGGGCGGCCTCGAACGCCTCGTCGATCCGAGCCCGGTCTTCTGGATGAATACGCTGGTGTAATTCTTCGAACGAAGGTGACCCTCTGTCAGGATCGAAGCCGTACAACCGCGAATGTTCCTCGGACGAGTGGAACACGTCTTTGGTAAGGACGTTGACCGCCCAGCTACCTGTACGCGTCAGCCTCTGTGCCTCAGCCAGATAGGCCTCGCTCCGCTGCAGTTCGGCGGTTCGTTCGGCGACCTTGATTTCCAATTCGTCACGGGCCTTGCGGAGCTCGCGCTCACTGGCGAGTAACGCCTCTTGAATGCGCCGCAGTTCGTTGATTAAGTGTGCGTTCCGAAATGCTATCGCGGCGTTATTCGCAGCTGCGGAGAGCAGCAACTGATCAATCTGGTCTGGAAAATCGGCGCGGTCACATGCCGCAGCGATGAGACCGCGCTCGCCGTTGACACCGATGGGAATCAGAATGCCGCGGCAGGACTCCTCGCCATTCACACTGGTTACAATATCCTTCCGAGAAATGTGGCCGAGCACAGCGAGCCGCTGTTCCAGCCATTCCGGGAAGGCCTTCCAGGCGTCCCCCCGCATCACCTCGACGGCCTGGCACCCTGCGGGGTCGCACAGACGCACAAATGCGAAATCCATCTGCAGCGATTCGACGAGCAGGTCGGCGAGTTCGGCGGCGATGGCGGTCGGTTCTCTTCCCACCCACGTTTCCGGAAGGGTCGAAAACGCCAGGAGATCCGCGACGGTTGCACGCAGGCGGCGGATGTCAGCAGAGTGATCGAAGGTCATTTGAGCCGGTATCCCAAGAGAGATTGCTTTTCGACGCGGCCAACATAGTAGCCCTGGCTGTTCAGGGCGGGACCGAGCGATGCCTTCGGGATCGGTGCATAGTCCGGCAATTTCAGCGTTTCTGTGGGCGACGAGCTCATGGCGTCCTCTGCGAGGTCGACGTTGAAGAACGGACCCTGATCCCCTCTCGGGGAGGCAACTACTGGTCCAGCGCAAGCTGCTGAATCTAAAGATGTTCAATCAGTGATGCGCTGGCGAGATCTCGCCAATGGCGAATGATGGACAACAATCGCGGGCTCAGATGATGGTCTCGTAGACGGCCCGTCACTCTCCGTGGTCGCAAGAAGGCGTCGCGCCAGAGAGCACACCACAAAGGCTTTGTCCTCATTTCCTGGTTCCCTGAGAGAACAACGGTTCGCCGGTCATCCGCTCGACAGCGATGTTGGCGAGAACGATGCAGCGTGAGCTGCACGTCGACGCGATGCACAGTCGGGCTTGGAGGCCACGCGATGAGTACCGTCTTGAGAATGGGCAACAGGAGCGACCATGCGGCCGCCTCTGCACACGTGGAACGACACGCCCGCGAACGGCAGCTCGACTCGCTGATCGACAACGTCAGCCTCACCGGCCGCGCGGTCGGCCAGTCGCCGGCCTGGCGCGACGTCCTGAAGAAGGCGATCCAGGTCGCGGCGACGGACACCACGACGTGCCTGCTGGGCGAGTCGGGGGCCGGAAAGGAAGTCGTGGCGCGGGTCATCCACCGCGCGTCGCCTCGGAGTCGTGGGCCGTTCGCTGCGATCAATTGCGCGGCGCTTCCCGAGCACCTGCTCGAATCGGAGCTGTTCGGATTCGAGCGCGGCGCATTCACTGGAGCCCAACAGGCGAAGCCTGGCCAGATCGAACTGGCAGCGGGCGGGGTACTGTTTCTCGACGAAGTCGGCGAGATGACGCTCGCGGCGCAAGCGAAATTCCTGCGCGTTCTGCAGGAGCGCGAGTTCCTGCGACTCGGAGGCGTACGGACCATCCGAGCGAACGTCCGGGTGATCGCTGCGACCAATTGTTCCCTGCGCCAAGCGGTCGCACAGGGCCGGTTCCGACTCGATCTGTACTATCGGTTGAACGTATTCGAAATCTGCATTCCGCCGTTGCGCGAGCGACGCGAAGACATCGTGGTCCTGGCACAGTCCTTCCTCGAGGAGCATGCGAGGTCAACGGGTCGCGCCCGTGTGAAGCTGACGGCGGCGGCGGCAGACACCTTACTCAGGTACGAGTGGCCGGGTAATGTGCGCGAATTGCACAACGCACTCGAACGCGCCACGATCGTCTGCGAAGACGGACTGATTCAGGCTCAGGATCTATCCCTCGCGCTGCCAATGGTGCCAGCCACCGCGGACAGCACAGACCTGAACGTCGTCGAGCGCCAGACGATTGAGCGCGCCATGGGGGAGGTGAACGGGAACAAGTCGCGGGCTGCCCGGCAGTTGGGCATTTCTCGTACGCAGTTGTATCTCCGGCTGCGGAAGCACGGACTCGAACGCGCGACGATGTGACGTCGGTGCGTGACTCAGAGCCGCGCGGCGTCCACTTCCCTACCGGATGTCCTCGCCTTCCATCCATCTTCGAATGTACGCTGGACAGTTGCGAAGGACAATTCGCCCACAGGCTTCGCGGTCGCCCAGAAAGCGGACGGCCTCACGATCCGCGAGGACCACGTGCGCAAGGTCGAGCCCGACCGCTTCGCCGGTCGGTAGCACGTCGAGCGACTGACGCAGCTCGCTGATGGTCTCTGCGTCGAGTCGGCCACTGACCGTCAACACCGTGATCGTGCGGTCAGTCGTGCGCTGTATCCTGAGCATCGACATGGTTACGCCGAAGGCAACTATCGGGCCAATCGAAATCCTTGACTGCGCGCGCGTTGGAACCCGCGGTATGGGCGAGGACTCGCCAATGATGAAAACCTGGACAACGTCAACGTCAGGCGCTTTTTGGCGCTCCTGAAGTCGAACACATGATCGGCCCTGGGATCTACGAGAGCTCGATGATCCCGCGCTTCAGGGCTATCGTGACAGCGTGAGTTCTGTCATGGGCGCCGAGTTTCGACAGGATGTTCTTGACTCGGGCCTTGACCGTGTCCTCAGTGATGTGGAGCTGATCGCCGACGAGCTTATTCGTGTTGCCGGCAGCGATGAGGTGCAGGACGTCAATCTCCGCTGGTGTCAGCGGGTCGTCCGTCGCATGCGCCGCCAGCTTCACGGCCACCTGCGGCGACACGGTTTTCCGTCCAGCATGGACACCGCGGATCGTGTCGATCAATTCCTCGGGAACCGCGTCCTTCGCGAGATATCCCGCCGCGCCCGCCTTCAGCGCGCGCACAATCTGCGCGTCGCCTGTATACGTGGTCAGGATCACGACGCGCGCGTCGGGCCACTCACGGCGGATCGCGATCATTGCATCCAGGCCGCTCATCCCGGGCATCTGCAGGTCCATCAACGTCACATCGGGCCGCAAAATCGGGAACTGTTGGATCGCCTCACGGCCGCTCGAGCACGCACCCGCCAGCGTCACGTCGGATTCAGCGGCGATGAGCGCGGCGATGCCTTGACGGAGCAGGGGGTGATCGTCCACGACGAGAACTCGGATCGGTCGTGACTGCTGGGACATGTCTGTCGATCCGAGTATACGTCCGCTCGCCGGCAGTATACTCCCGCTCATCGTCACTGAACCGCTCGCGGCGGGCCCGTCAGCGCCTCCATGTGGTGGCGGTAACCCAACAGTTCATAGCCAACGACCGTGACCGTGGGCGCGAGCATGAGGATGACAAGGCACCTTGCCATGCTGATGCCGGACCGGGCCGCGAGGACGGTGACGACCATGACTGCGGCGGTCGCGAACAGCAGCCACAGCTGGAAAAGATGGAAGTGTCGAACCAGATAGTAGTAGAGCGCGTACATCAAACCCAGAAAAGCCCCGACCGGGACAGCGACGCTCATGACAGTCGTGAACGGGCTGATACTTGCTTTGTGTTCGACAACATACGCTGCGACCCGCAGGCCTGCGCCGATCGAGACGACGGAGGTGACGACCATCATCTGGCCGAAGCCCCAAACGAAGGCCCGATCGCGGTGCCTCCGGAGGAATTGGGCGGAAGGCAAGAGGTTGTACAGCCACCACATCGCGAAGGTGATGCCCGTACCGGCGATGCCGACGAGCGCCGCATCCAGGGTCCAACCCTGCTGCTCGACAACGGCTGAAAGCGCCGCGACCGTGCCGACGACACCCTCGCCCAATGCGATGATGGCGAAGAGGCTGTAGCGCTCGGCGATGTGATCCGCGTGCCAAGGGGTGCCGCCATACGTGCGCTCAGCAAGTACAGGGCCCAGAAATTCCACGATCACGAGGCTGCCGCTGAACAGGAGCGTCACCCCCGGCGAGAAATGAGCCACAATCTGCGCCACCCACCCGACCTGCGCGATCGAGGTGGCGATCGCATAGGTGAGGCACGCACGGCGGCGGGCGGAGTCCTGGTTGGCCGCGCGCAGCCACTGGAACACAAGCGCGATGCGCATGATCACGTAGCCGAGCACGATGATCGAATTGTCAAGGTGTTCGCCTCGCTCAACGGAGGCGAACATGCGTGGCAGGCCGATCGCCAGGACCAGCACGCCAATCATCTGCACCATGGTGACGACTCGGAAAATCCAGTCATCGGTGTCATAAGCAGAAGAGAACCACGAGAAATTGCTCCAGGCCCAGCAGATGGCAGCGCTCGCAAAGCCAAAGCCAAGCCAGGCGGCTGTGTACTGGCCCCCGGCCAGCGCAGTTGCGAGTTGCGAGGCCGCGAAACTGAAGCTGGTTGCGAACGTCAGATCGAACAGGAGCTCGAGCTGCGTTGAGACACGGTACGCCTCCTCTGTATCGCGTCCACGCATCTGGCGTGGGTGATGGTGGAGGACGTCCGCGCTGGGCGGTCGGGTGCTCACCTTCGCGCCTCAGGCGTGTGCCTCCGCCTCCAACGACTTACCCTGCTGAGAACGCAGCCGAATAAGCCCCACCAGCAACTCGTTCTGTGCCCGCGCGAGTTCTTCCACCGAATGATCTCCAGCCTCCCGGAGAACGCCCTCGGTGATCGCGTTCTTGAGTTCCGGCGTGACATCAGGACTGACGAGGTTCTTGAACCCGGCAGCCATTGGCTCCATGAGGTGCTCCATGAAGTGTTTGATCCCGCCGGCGCCGCCGCCCAGGTGCCACTGCAGACTCGGTCCCATGAGCCCCCAACGAAGACCAGGCCCGTAGCTGACCACATCGTCCGCATCGGCGACGGTCAGTACACCTTGCTGGATGAGGTACATGACCTCCCGGTACAGCGCGGTTTGAAGCCGGTTCCCGACATGTCCGGGAAGCTCCTTGTGCAGTTGGATAGGTTTCTTGCCGATCGACGCGTAGAACGTGATCGCCCGTTGAATCGCTTCGGGCGAAGTCTCCGTTCCACCAACGACTTCGACCAATGGGATGATGTGGGGTGGATTGAACGGATGCCCGACCAGGATACGCTCGGCGTGCTGGCATTTCGACTGCATCACGCTCGGCGTGATCCCCGAAGAACTCGACGCGATGATCGAGTCAGGAGGAGTGGCATCATCCATATCGGAGAAGAGCTTGATCTTGAAATCCGGTCTCTCGGGACCGTTCTCCTGCACGAAGTCGGAATTCGCAAGGGCGTCCTGCATGTTCGCGGTGAAGCTGAGGCGGTCGGGCGATGCGCCCGGCGCAAGGCCGATGACCGCGAGCAGCCTCCAGGCATCGTCAACGTACTTGCGCAAGTGTCCTTCGGCGTTCGGCGCCGGGTCGGTGGCGACCACGTCGAACCCGCGAGCGAGATACTGCGCCGCCCAGCTCGCGCCGATGACACCTGTGCCGATGATTGTGATCCGGCGTATAGGCTTGTTGAAAGGCATGATTCAATTCTCCTCCTTTGAACGTCTCTCGGGTTCACTTGGCCATTTCAGCACGCCGAACGTCCGCGACGGCCCCGCTCGCGCGGAAGCCCTCGATCGCTTTCGGGTCGAAGCCGAGTTCCTCGAGAATCTGCTCATTGTGTTCGCCGATCTCCGGGGCTCGCCTTGCAGATACTTTGCTCACGCCGTGCACCTGGATCGGGCTGCTGATCGTCGAGGTCATCCGGCCGCCGGCGCCTTCAAGCGGAACGACGATGTCGTTGGCTCGCAGCTGGGGATCGTTGATCACTTCTTGCGGGCTCCGCACTGCGCCGAACGTGACGTTGAGGTCAGCGAAGATCTCGTACCAATGAGCCATCGGCTGCGCGGCAAATGTGTCGTCGAGAATGGCCGTCAACTGCGGCATGTTCGCCACCAGTTTTGCCGGGTCTGAGAACCGAGGATCCGTGAGCAAGTCGGCGCGGCCGATCGCTTTCGCCACTGCCGCCAATTTGTCATGTGAGATGATCAACACGAACCAGGTGTCGTCGGCGGCCCGATACACGTTCAGGGCGACATGGACGGGGTTCTTGCGATCGTGCAGTCCGTAGAATGTCGCCCCGCTGAGCGCGGCCTGAATGGAAACGCTCGCGGACCAGACGCCCTCGGCAAGCAGGGAGGTCGTGACGTACGAACCCTTGCCTGTGCGCTCGCGACGGTAGAGCGCGGTTACGATCGCCGAGTACAGGCCGACGGCCGTCGCATTGTCGCCGCTGCCCGCGACTGGCCAGGTGGGCGGGGCGCCGGCGTCGCGCGTCATCGACAAGAGACCGCTGCGTGCCCAGTACGATGTGATGTCGAAGCCCGGAAGCTCGGCATCAGGCCCCCGTTCGCCGAAACCCGTAAGATCGGCGTAGATCAGGCGTGGGTTCCACTGGACCACATCCTCGTATTCGAGCTTCAGTCGTTTGCGCGCGCGATGCGGTGTGTTGAGGATGAGCACGTCGGCCCATGTGACGAGTTTCTCGACGATCGGCTGAGCGCTCGGTGATTTCAGATCGAGCGCCATGCCGCGCTTGTTGCGGTTGGCCAGGTGCCATTGATAGGGATCCTTCGCTTGCGGCTGCTGTGGGACGCGGTGCCCATTTCTCCACACGTCGCCGGAAGGTGGTTCTACTTTGATCACGTCGGCGCCAAAGTCGCTCAGGATCACCGCGGCACTGGGAGCCGCGATGTAGCTCGCGAAGTCGACCACTTTCAACCCCGAAAAAATATTGTCCGCTGCCATTGCTCTCTCCTTGCTGCGTGGGAACCGGACGTTCATCTCCCCTGGAATCGGGGCGCCCGCTTTTGCAGGAACGCTTGCGTACCTTCCCTTTTGTCTTCTGTCCCGGCACAGAGCCCGAAGAAAGCCGCCTCGAGCGCCTGGCCTTCGGATTGGCTGATTTCCAATCCATTGTTCACCGCCCCCAGCGCGTACTTAATGGCGACCGGAGCGTTGGCAAAGATCTGTTTCAGGATTGCTTCGGACCGTGGGATCACTTCGGCGGCGGGAACGACTTCGTTCACCAGCCCGATGCGATGAGCTTCCTGCGCACTGATCATCTCTCCTGTGAGAATGATCTGCAGAGCGCGGCCCTTCCCGACGAGCCGCGGCAACCGCTGAGTTCCGCCGCCGCCGGGAACCAGTCCCAGTCGGACCTCGGGCTGGCCAAATTTCGCGGTTTCCGAGGCTACTCTGATCGTGCACGCCATGGCCGTCTCGCAGCCGCCGCCTAAAGCAAAGCCATTGACCGCCGCGATCACCGGCTTGCCCAAGTTCTCGACTAAGTTGAGAACTTCCTGACCGAAGCGGCTGGACTGTTCAGACTCGACTGCAGTTACAGTCGCGAGTTCGCTGATATCCGCGCCGGCGATGAACGCCTTGTCACCAGCCCCCGTCAGGATGACTCCACGGACCGCGGCATCATCTCGCGCATCTTCGAACGCCGCTCTCAAGTCCACAAAGGTTTGGTGACTGAGGGCATTGAGCACCTTCGGACGGTTGAGTGTGATATAGGCGATCGACTCCCTTTTCTGATACAGAACATTCTCGAGCGTTGATGCTGCGACTGCCGTACTCATAAAGAACGTCTCCTTACCTTGAATGCTCCGTCAGGCTAGACAAAGGCACTGAAGCCGGTTACAGCTTTGCCGACAATCAGGTTCTGCATCTGGAACGTGCCTTCGTAGGAGTAGAGCGCTTCGGCATCCGCGAAAAAACGTCCGACGTTGTATTCGGCGGCGATGCCGTTGCCGCCCAATAACTCGCGGGCCCAGGCGACGGTCTCGCGGCACTTGGCAGTCGTGAAGGCCTTGGCAAGCGCGGCGTGCGCATCACTCAACTTGCCTTCGGCTGCCAGTTGAGCCATTCGCACCACCAGACACTGCGAGGCGGTGATGTTGGCGAGCATTCTGGCGAGAACGTCCTGCACCAGCTGGAACGAGCCGATCGGCCTTCCGAACTGCAACCGCTCCTGGCAATACTTAAGAGCATTTTCGTACGCGCCCATCCCGCAGCCAGTCGCTTCCCAGGCCACTCCATAGCGGGTCAGGCGCAAGACCCTGGCGGTATCGTGGAACGACGTGTCTTGCTGAAGACGGTTGTCTTCCGGAACGCGGCAATTGCTCAGAGTGATCAGGCCGTTCTGGACGACCTTCAGCGCGATCTTGTTGTGAATTTTTTCGACGGTGAAGCCTGGCGTGGTCTTGTTCTCGATGATGAACGCCTTGACCTGGTTGTCGGCGACATCGCGCGCCCAGATGACGGAAATGTCGCACCACGGCGAATTGCCAATCCACTTCTTCTGACCGTTGATGATCCAGGTGTCGCCCTCCCGCTTAGCCGTCGTCGTCAGTCCGCCGGACGCTCCGGAACCGACCAACGGCTCGGTCAACCCGAAACAGCCGATCGTTTCCCATCGAGCCATTGGCGGCAGCCACTTCTGCTTCTGCTCTTCCGATCCACCCATGTAGATAGAGCCCATCGCCAGGCCGGTGTGCACGCCGACGA
>DASZFS010000087.1:0-4142 GCA_035939575.1 Vicinamibacterales bacterium
CAGATCGCGGAGGGGCTGCGCCAGACCGTGGAAATCATCCGCGACCGGTGGGGCATCAATCACATCTACGCCGGGAACGAGCACGACCTCTTCTTCGCGCAGGGTTACGCCGCCGCGCGCGACAGGCTGTGGCAGTTCGAGATCTGGCGGCGTCAGGCGACCGGCACGACTGCGGAGATCCTGGGACGCCGGGAGCTCAAGCGCGACATCGGCACGCGATTGCACCTGTTCCGCGGCGACTTGAAGGCCGAGATGCGCTGGTATCACCCGCGCGGAGACGAGATCATCAACGCATACGTCAGCGGCATCAACGCCTACGTGGCCGAAACCGACAGAAATCCCGCGCTGCTTCCGCTTGAATTCCGCTTGATGGGAATCAAACCCGGGCGATGGACGCCCGACGTGGTCATTTCCCGCCACAACGGGCTGCTCGGGAATCTCGGAGAAGAGATTCAATTCGCGCAGGGCATTCGGGTCATGGGCGTCGAGAAGATGAAGAGCCTGCAGTACTTCCAAGGAGGCGATCCGGACATCACGCCCGACCCGGCCATCGATCTCTCGCTCGTCACAAAGAACGTCGTCGAGCTCTATGACGCTTTCCGCGAGCCCATCACGTTCAGGCCCGAAGATGTCGTGCCGGCGTATCGCGGATCGAAGGCAACGGCCGCTGCCGAGCTGGACTTCGGTCACCGACCGCACGACATCGGCAGCAACAACTGGGTGGTCAGCGGCAAGCTCACGCAGAGTGGCTATCCCTTGATGATGAACGACCCGCACCGCGCGCTGGGGGCGCCGTCGCTTCGCTACTGGGTGCATCTGGTGGCGCCCGGCTGGAACGTGATCGGCGGGGGAGAGCCCACGCTCCCCGGTGTCTCGATCGGGCACAACGAGTACGGCGCGTGGGGCCTCACGGTCTTCGGCAACGACAGCGAAGACCTGTACGTCTACCAGACGAATCCCGTTCACCCGAATCAGTACCGGTACCGCGGCGCATGGGAAGAGATGCAGATCATCAAGGACACGATCGCCGTGAAGGGCGAAGGTCCGGTCGCAGTCGAGCTGAAGTACACGCGCCACGGCCCGGTCCTGTTCGAGGACACGGAGCATCACACCGCGTATGCGCTGCGCGCGGCGTGGATGGAGATCGGCGCGTCGCCGTATCTCGCGAGCCTCCGCATGGATCAGGCGGCGAGCTGGAAGGAGTTCCGTGAGGCGTGTGCCTACAGCCGGATCCCGTCGGAGAACATGGTATGGGCCGACGTGAAGGGCAACATCGGATACCAGGCGGTCGGCATCCAACCGCTGCGCCGCAACTGGTCGGGGCTGGTGCCTGTGCCGGGCGATGGCCGTTACGAGTGGGACGGCTTCCTGCCGATCACCGCGCTTCCGAGCGAGGCCAATCCGGAGCGGGGCTTCGTGGCGACGGCCAACAACTACCTGTTCCCGATTGACTACCCCTTCAAGGACGCCATTCATTACACCTGGGCCGACCCGTATCGCGCGATGCGCATCACGGAGGTGCTCGGGTTGGGCCGGCTGCACACGGTGTCGGACATGGTCCGTCTCCAGAATGACGACCTGTCCATTCCGGCGCGCCAGCTGATTCCGCTGCTCCGGGACGTGACGATTGCCGATCCGGTCGCGGCGAAGGCGCGCGACATGCTGCTCGGCTGGAACGCCGTGACCGACAAGGATTCGGTCCCGGCGGGTATCTATGAGATGTGGATGCGCCGGCTGCAGATCAACGTGCGCGACACGGTCGTGCCCAGGGACGCGCGGCCGTTCGTCGAGTTCCTCAACATGAAGAAAATCGTCGACTGGATGTACGCGCCTGACGGAGGCTTCGGCGCGAACCCGATCCTGGCGCGCGATCAGCTGCTCGTCAGGAGCTTGAGCGAGGCTGTCGCGGAGCTCGGGAGGACGCTTGGACCCGATACGGCCGGGTGGCAATGGGGTCAGGAGAAATATCACCACGCGCTCATTCAGCATCCGCTCGACGGCGCCGTCAACGCGGAGATCCGCGCGAGGCTGGACGTCGGGCCGTTCGCGCGCGGCGGCGATGCGTTCTCCCCGAGCGCGACCGGGGAGGGCGACAACCAGGTCGAGGGCGGATCGTTCAAAATCATCGCCGACACGGAGAACTGGGACAACTCGCTCGGCTTGAACACGCCGGGGCAGTCGGGCGATCCGGCCAGTCCCCACTACCGCGACCTGTTCGAGCTCTGGGCGCGCGGGAAGTATTTCCCGATCTTCTACTCGCGGCCGAAAGTGGAGTCGGTCGCCGAGGAGCGGTTCCTGATCGAGCCCCGATAGAAGCTAACTGAATGCCTCGCCAGAGGCGAGCATCTCGTCGGACTGAGGACTCATGGTCGCGAGCAGTTGCCTACGCCCTCGATTTCTGACGACCTTTTTGGACCCTCGCAATCTTGAGCTTGGGGCGAGGCAACTGCACGCGGCCATGAGCCCTCAGTCCACGTTAGAGTCTTCACCTATTGCGAGCAGGCCACGCCAGCCGGGGCGCCTGTCGGCGCCTCCATTCGCACATTCTCCGAGGCCAGTTTCTGAAAGGCCAGGTGTTGCACGGCCGGCGGCGCCGTCGGCGACAGCGTGAAGAAGACGCCGACGCTGCCTTTCGCGCACGTCATGTTGAACTGTCCGCGCAGCCAGTTCTCCGGCATCAGACCGCCGGCGGCCGTACACTCGCCGACCTCGTCTTTCAACTTTCGGATGTCGGCCTGTCGTTGCTCGGATGGCGCGTCAAGGAAGAAGTTGTTCGACGCGATCTGCTTTGCCTCGACGTCATCCCAGTGCTTCCAGAGATTCAGAATGTGGTCGCGCATCTGCACTTGCAGCGGCGTCGGCGGCAGTTCGCGCCGGCGCAAGCCGCCGGTCTTCAGCATCGCGTCCCACGCACGGCTGATCGGCTCAGCCGGACCCGAATACGTCAGTGTCGCCATCGCGAACATGCCGACGCCGTAGTCCGGCAGCCATGCCATGTACGACCCGAATCCCGGCAGCCCGCCACCGTGCGCCACGATGTGCTCGAAGCGGCAATCGGACGTCACGCGCAGCCCGAATCCATAACCCGTTTCGGACGCTTGCAGGGCGCCGTTCACCCGCTGCGCCGTCAGGTTCGAAGGTGTCCACAGATGGGCCATTTCCCGAACAGACGCGCGGCGCACCGGGCCCGTTTCGGCATCGTCGCGTGGCGGCCACGCAGAGAGATGGAACGCGACATACTTGCCGAGATCCGTGGCGGTGGTCAGGAGTCCGCCCATCGAGCCGAACACGCCGTGCGGGAGTGGCGGCTCCTCTCCGTAGCTCCCGTCGGGTTTCAGGCGGTAGCCGATGGCGCGGCCGGCTGCCGGGATCTCCGAGAACTCGAACGTCGATCCCTCCATGCGGAGCTTCGCCAGAATTTCCTGGCGCATGTATGTTTCGTACGGCACGCCGGCGGCCCTCGTGACAATGCGGCCCAGCAGACCGAACGCGTAATTGGAGTACTCGTAGCGCGTTCCGGGCGGCGTGGAGAATGGAATCCCCTTCTGGAGCCAGTCATCGAGCATAGCGTCTGTCGCGCTCAGCTGCTGATCGCCCCAGGGGTTGTCCTCAGGAAAGCCCGCGCTGTGGCTCATCAGCTGGCGGATGCGGAGGGGCGCCGTGTCGCGCGTCGGCAGTTCCATCCGCGCGAACGCCGGGATCCATTGGGAGACGGGGTCTTCGAGCGACAGCCTGCCCTCGTCTCGAAGCTTCAGAATCGCCAGCGCGGTAAAACTCTTCGTCATCGAAGCGATGCGGAACGCGGTGCTCGGTGTGACGGGCGCCTGGGAGACGCGGTCCCGGACGCCGAACGACTCCACATGCGCGAGCCGATCGTCGACCACCACGCCCCAGATCATGCCGGGGATCTTCTTGTCGGTGGCATACGCGCGGAAGATGCGGTCAATCTCCGGCATGGCCGCTTCCAGCTTCTTCACCCGAGCGGGATCGGCAAACCGCGACGGTGGATAGGTATCACTCGCGGCGAGCGTGACGCCCGTCACCATGGCGCAGATGGCAAGCATTCGCATGCGCGCAAGGATGCCACGGTACGACGTCTATTCGCTGAGAATCTTCTCCAACTCGCCCACATCTACCGGCTT
>DASZFS010000088.1:0-2161 GCA_035939575.1 Vicinamibacterales bacterium
AGCTCAGGCCGGCGCTTCGCGGTGCGTCAGCGCTTGCAACGCCCAGCGATTGCCGTCGGGGTCGCTGAGGAAAACGAAGCTCCCCCACGGGAACACCTGGACGTCGCTGACTGGCACTCCGCGTGCAGCGAGCTCGTCGCGCGACGCCTGCGCGTCGTCGACGACCATCTGCAACCCCTCGATGGAGCCAGGTGCCATTCCGTGGGCGCCGGAGGTCAATGCGATCGAGCATCTGGAGCCGGGGGGAGTGAGCTGCACGAAACGAAGCTCATCGCTGACTTGATGATCGTGGTCGGCGGTGAAGCCCATCTTTTCGACGTAAAACGACTTTGCCCGGTCGATGTCAGATACCGGAACCTGGATCAACTCGAGCCGCATCTCGCGTGGCACGTGGGTCTCCTTTCGTCAGATAGGCGTGTTACGGTGAAGGTTGTTCGGCAGCTAAGTATTTTAGCAGCTAAAGGACAACCACGGAGTCATGGCGCACCCCTCAAAGAGGCAGCTGGTCGACGCCGTCATCGGCGAGTTCAGGACGAGCGGCGCCCAGGACGATGCCTTCGAAGCCCTCGCCGCCGATCGGCTGGCCATAAACGAGACCGACCTTCGCTGCCTGAACATCATCGAGAACGCCGGGGGGCTCAGTGCCGGGGAGCTGGCAGCGCGCTCGGCGCTCAGCGGCGGCGCCGTCACCGGCGTAATCGACCGGCTCGAGACGGCGGGCCTGGCGCGGCGCGTCTTTGATGCGGGGGATCGCAGGCGCGTGCGCGTCGAGGTTACCCCCGCGTTCCGCAACTCCGCCGCCCGCATCTGGGGTCCGATGGCCGCCGACTGGCACTCGACGCTCTCCAAGCAGTTCACCGTGGAGGAGCTCGACCGGATCGTCGACTTCCTTCGTACGACCACGCAGATCGGTGGACGACAGCTGGAGCGACTACGCGGGATGCTTTAGCGAGACTCCGGCGAAGCCGCGTTGTCGCCGGCAGAACGGTGTGCTTTGCTTTGTGGCTGCGGGCCATCAACCGCATCTGCGAGGCGTGCTGAGAGCCGACAGCTGGCGGTTTAGCGAAGTGTCCGAGGACGCAGATCCAATGGCTCGGTGCTGCGTTTCGCGAACTATTTGGGGTGACGGTTGGGCTTGATGCGAGCAGCGATTCAGCGGACGACAGGTTCGTTGAACGCGGTCGCGCGCCGGACGGCCACGCGCGCCGGTCTTGCCGCTGCGCTCGTCATGGTCGCCGTACTGGTTGGCTCGCAGACCGCCTCTGCGGTGATCTTCCATCTGAAGAGCGGCAAGGCGATCAGCTACCAACCTGCTCCGGCGTCGCCGATCGAACCGAGCGGGAGCGCGCTCGCGCCGAAACCGTACGACGCCTTCTTCACAAACCTGGACTACAACGGCGGCCCCGTGATGCCGTCGAACACCAACTACGCCTTGTACTGGGACCCGAAAGGCGGTCCGAAATATCCCAGTGACTACCAGTCCGGTCTGAACCGCTTCTTTGAAGACCTCGCGCACGACAGCGGCGGCCACGAAAACGTCGACTCTGTCGCGACGCAATACAACGACTACGCGGGCGACTTCGCCGGCTACAGCTCGCATTTCGGGGGCGCGCTCATCGACGAAGATCCCTACCCAGCCAACGGATGCACGCGAGCGCCGATCTGCTTGACCGACGCGCAGCTGCGCACCGAGCTGAAGAAATTCGTAACGGGGCACGCGCTGTCGACCGACCTCGAGCACGAGTACTTCCTCCTCACGCCGGAAGGCGTCGAGGACTGCTTTGAAGCGTCTGGGAGCGAATGCTCAGCCAACGTGACCGAAGCGCGGTTTCAGACGTACTGCGCCTATCACGGCAACATCGCCATCGAAGGCGGTGGCGAGCTGATCTACGCGAGCGACCCGTTCGTGGCGGGCAAAAACTGCGATGAACCCAACCATCCAAACGGAAGCTCCGACGCCGAGCTCATCGGAGGGCTCAGCCACGAGCACATCGAGTCGCTGACAGACCCCGAACCCAACAACGCCTGGACCGACTTCGGCAGCAGCGTGGGTGGTGAGATCGGAGACAAGTGTCGGACGTTTGCGGAAAGCACCGAATACGGAACGCCGCTCGGTACGGCAGGGAATGGGGCCGAGTACAACCAGGTGATCAATGGCCAC
>DASZFS010000089.1:0-21576 GCA_035939575.1 Vicinamibacterales bacterium
GGCCGCCGTAGTTGAGCGCGATGTTGAACAGCATGCCGGTGTTGGCGGCCGTCTGCCTCACGCCGATCTCGAGCTCGTGCTGAACGTCCGGCGCGAGCTCTTCCGCGCGGCCGATCACGCGGAACCGGATGTTGTGCTTGAGGAGCGTGCCCAACTCCAGCCGGATGTAACGCTTCAGCAACATCATCAGCGTCGCGACCTCGGCCTTGGGGCGCTTCCAGTTCTCGACCGAGAACGCGTACAGCGTCAGCACGCCAATGCCGAGGCGCGCGGAGGTCTCGACGACGTCGCGGACTGAATCGATGCCCGCGCGATGCCCTTCGACGCGCGGCAGATGGCGCTGCGCCGCCCACCGCCCGTTGCCGTCCATGATGATGGCGATGTGAGCCGGCAGCTGGTGGAAATTGACCAGCTGCGCCAGCGCCTCGTCGGGCGATCCCGGCGGGATCCACGCGAGGAGCTGCTCAAGCGACATCGCGGTCCCGAAGATCCACTTGTTCCATGTGTTCCCGTTCTTGCTGCGAACCTCGATGATACGGGCTTCTAAGACTCATCCGCAAGCACGCCCGCGTAGTCAACCGACGCGAGGAAAAGCCCGTGCGGTGGCGCGGTCGGCCCCGCCTTCGCCCGGTCGCGCGACCCGATGACATCGTCAATCCACTCGGGCGCCCGCCGGCCCCGGCCCACTTCAACCAGTGACCCCACCATGACACGGACCATATGACGAAGAAAGCCCTCACCCTCGACCTCGAGAACGATCAATTGGCTGGCCCCAATCGTCTGGTTGGCTCCAATCCTCAATCCGCAATCCTCAATCCGCAATGAGAAGATCCTTCTCTCCGTCTTCCGGGTCTCGCTCCCGGCGGCCTGGAATGCCGCGAAATCGTGGGCGCCCTCGAGCAGCCGCGCGGCGCGCGCCATCGCCTCGAGGTCGAGCGCCCCGACGAGATGCCACGCATAGCGCCGCTCGAACGGACTGACCACGTCCCCGTTCCAGATCCGGTAGCGATACGTCTTCGAGCGCGCGGAGAAGCGCGGGTGAAAAGCCGATCCGACTTCGACCGCCGCGAGAACGCGGACATCTGGAGGCAGCTGCGCATTCAGCGCCCGCGCAAGCGTCGCCGGATCGATCTCGCGTGCGAGAGAGCACGCGGCCACCTGTCCGAGCGCATGGACGCCCGCGTCGGTGCGCCCCGCGCCGGTCACCGCCACGTCACGGCCGTCGAGCACCCGCAGGGCGCCCTCGATCAGCCCCTGGACCGACCTGCCGGTGGCCTGCCGCTGCCAGCCGACGAAATCAGTCCCGTCGTAGGCAATCGTGATCTTGAACCTGGCCATCCGGGAACCGCTGTGTCACGTCGCGACGGGTCTCGATCCAGGCTTCGTGACCGGCTGCCCGGCCGCGCACAGCGCGCATTTGTCCGGCTCGTCGGCCGGCAGATCGATCGTCAGCAGCGACGCGAACGGGACGTCGAAGGCGGCCCGCCCTCCGCTCCGATCGACAATCGACGCGGCGCCAACCACGCGCCCCCCAGCCGCGGACGCCACCTGCATCGTCTCCCGCGTCGATCCGCCGGTGGTCAGCACGTCCTCGATCACCAGGACGCGATCGGTCTCCGACAGCATGAAGCCGCGCCTGAGCGTCAGCGCGCCATCCTGCCGCTCCGCGAAAACGGCCCGGATGCCCAGCGCCCGGGCCACCTCGTGCCCGATCACCACGCCACCGAGCGCCGGCGAGAGGACGACCGTCGGCCGCAGATCGCGCGTCTTGTCGCCGATGGCGCGGCCTAGCGCTTCGGCGTGCTGCGGGTGCTGCAGCACGAGCGCGCACTGGAGATAGCCGGGACTGTGCAGCCCGGACGAGAGGCGGAAATGCCCCTCCAGCAGCGCACCCGATCGGCGGAAGAGATCAAGAAGCTCGTCGCGAGTCATGGTTCCCCGTGTGGCCAGCCCTGCCGGGCAGCTTCAACTGGTCGTCGAACAGCTTGAGAATACGCTTGTACTCGTCCGCCCAGCTCGTCTCTTCCTCGAAGCCGTGGTTCTCGACCGGAAACGGCGCAATCGACCAGTTCTCTTTTCTGAGCTCGATCAATCGCTGCACGAGCCGCACCGAGTCCTGGAAGAGCACGTTGGTGTCGACCATCCCGTGCAGGATGAGCAGGTGCCCCTTCAGTCCTTCTGCGAAATAGATGGGCGAGCTCTTCCGATAGGCGTCCGGATCGGTCTGTGGCTCGTTCAGGATATTCGACGTGTAACCGTGATTGTAGTGCGACCAGTCGGTCACCGGTCTCAGCGCGGCGCCGGCGGCGAAGGTATCGGGCGACGTGAACATCGCCATCAGCGTGATGAAGCCGCCGTAGCTGCCGCCGTACACGCCAATGCGCTTCGCGTTCACTCGCTGCTTCTCGACCAGGAACCTCGCGCCGTCCACGACGTCGTCGAGATCGTGACCGCCCATGTGGCGGTAGATCGCCGTGCGCCAGTCGCGGCCATAGCCCGAGCTGGCGCGGTAGTCAGGATCGAGCACGACGTAGCCGCGCGACGCCAGCAGGTTGTGAAACATGTACTCGCGGTAGTAGCTGGCCCAGTACCTGTGGGCATTCTGGGCGTAGCCCGCGCCGTGTACGAAGACAACGGCGGGCGCAGCGGGATCGCGCTTGGCTCCGGCCATTTCGGGCGTGAAAAGCCGCGCATAGACGTCAACACCGTCGCGCGTCTTGTAGGTGACCAGTTGCGGGTCGATCCACTTGAATGACCGCCACTCGTCGGTGGGCGTCGTCGTCATCTGTTTAGCGGACGCGCCGGGACGATTCGGCATGACGTAGACCTCGTGCGGCTTGTTGCTGAACGAGTACACGAGGCCGATCGTGCTGTCGTCGGGTGAGACGTCGCCGGCGTTGCCGCCCGGCATCGACGTCAGCTTCGTGCGATCGCCGCCCTCGATCGGCATCGCATACAGGTGGCGTTCGCCGGGATGCACCTCGGTGCTGGTGATGTAGAACTTCTTCCGATCTCCGGACAACGCGATGTCCGTAATCTCCCACTTGCCCTGCGTGAGCTGGCGAGCGGTTGCGCCGGCGGCCGCCGCATCAATGGTGTAGAGGTGCATCCATCCATCTCGCTCGGACAGAAACCAGAGGTGTCTCTGGTCGGCCAGGAATCCGAATGACGCATCGGGACCGAACCCGCCGAACTCGCGCACCCAGGCGTCGTCGTGGAGCGCGTCGACCACCCGGGACTTCCCCGTCTCGGCGTCCACGGCGACGAGCCATCGATCCTTGTTGTCGTGCGCGCGGACCGTGGCAACGGCGAGCGAGCCGTCCTCCGAGAGCTGTGGCATGCTCCAGCGCACATCCCGCTTGTCCGCGAAGGAGGCATCGACCACCTGGCTCGTGGCGGTCTCGAGGTTCATGACGACGAGCGTCCGCTTGTCCTGTGCATCCCCGACGAAAGTGCGCGCGGGGATGTCTTCGGTGTAGCTCGACTCGGTGACGTAGTTGGGCACGGCGGGCCGCTTGGCCGACTCGGCACGCTCGACGATCGTGATGAAGACGTGCTTGCCGTCGGGAGAGAGCTGCAGGTCCTGCGCGGATTGACGTTCGGCCAGCTCGTACTTCGGCAGAGCGAGCTTCTTTTCTTTCTCCTCGGCTTTCTTCTTTTTCTCGGCCTCGACGCGCGTATGCTCGATGAGCTTCTGCTCTTCGGCCTTGACGAACTTCTGGCTGTCGGTCTCGCGCGGCTCGCGCTTGCGCGATGTGACGTCGGTCAGCTGCACAATCCCTCCAGGCCCTCCAGGCCCTCCGGGGCCTCCAGCGCCCCCGACGACGTTCGGAGCGCCCGCGTCAACAGGGACGATGAAGAGGTTGTTGTCGCGCGTGAACGTGACCGCGCTTTCCTTCCGCGCCCACCGGGGGTTGCCCTCGTTGCCGATCGTCCGCGTAATCTGGCGGCGCGTGCCGGCGACGGTGTCGACGAGCGCGATGTCCCCGTCGTCCACGAAGAGAACGCGACGGTGCGCGCGGTCCCAGACGCCCGAGGGAGGCGGCGCGACGCGGCGCTCCTCATCAGACAGCTTGTGCGGCTCGCCGCCGTCTTTGGGCACGACGTAGGTGGCGGCCTCCTCATCTGCCGGCCGGCGCCACTCGAAGTAGAGGCGGGACGAATCGCCGGACCACCGCAGGCCGGTCTGCGGGTAGCCGACAAGCCTCGGGCCGCGCATGATGCTGTCAACCGTCAGATCGAACGTACCGCCCGCCGCAGTCCTGACGCGTGGAGCGGCGCGCTCGCCGACGACGAGCACGAGCGCGACGATGACGATACGGGTAGTGGCGGCGCGTGAGCGCGAAAGGTGCATGAAAGACCTCTAAAAAGGGGCGGTTATTATACAATTGGCCTGAACCAAACACGCCCGCCGACCGTCTACTATTCAATGGTTCGCCCCGCTACACCGCTCGAGCTTCGCGAACCTTGCGAACCACGCGAACCCGTCTTTTACCTATGGAGCCGTCAGCAATGGGCCTGTACCAGCTTCGCCACGCTCGGACCGCGGCTTTCGCGGCCGCCATCATCTCCCTGTCTGTGTCCGCATTCGGGCAAAGCGGACAGTCTTCGCTCGTGACCGCAGCCCAGGCGGCCGTGGCGCAGGTCAGCCTGCAGCCCGAGGCGACCGGCCCCGTGCGCCGCCTGTCGATGGACGACGCGGTGAAGCTGTCGCTCGAGCAGAATCTCGGGATCCGCATTCAGCGGATCGACCCGCAGATTCAAGACTTGGGCGTCTCACAAGCCCGAGCGCTGTGGACACCAAACCTGACATCGAGCCTGTCGAGAAACTCGATCAGCACGCCGGCTCAGAGCGCGCTGGTGCCCAGCGCGCAAAACGCCACGCTGGCGACCGGCGTCGGGATGAACCAGCTGCTCCCATGGGGCGGCAGTTACAGCGCCAACTGGAACAATCAGCGTCTGACCACGACGGACGTCAGTCAGAACTACAGCCCGCGGCTGACGTCGACGCTGAGCGTTGGCTACACCCAGCCGCTGATCCGCAATTTCTCGATTGACCAGGTTCGCGAGCAGGTTCAGCTCAGTCAGAAGACGCGCGACCTGTCAGACATCACGCTCCAGGCGGTCATCACCGGAACGGCGCGCAATGTGAGAAACGCCTACTGGGATCTCGCGTACGCCATCGCGAACATGAAGGCACAGCAGCAGTCGCTCGATCTGTCGCAGCAGTCGCTCCGCGATAACCAGAAGCGCGTCGAGATCGGCACGATGGCGCCAATCGACATCGTGCAGGCGCAAGCAGAGGTCGCGAGCAACGAGCAGGGCGTGATCATCGCCCAGGCCAACATCAAGACGGCACAGGACAACCTGCGCATCCTCATCCTCGATCCGGGCACGCCGGACTTCTGGACCGTCAGCTTCGACCCGATCGACGCGCCTGCCTTTACCGCGCAGGACATCGATGTTGAGGCCGCCGTTCGGAACGCGCTCAGCCAGCGCACGGATCTACGGTCGGCAAAGAACAGCCTCGAACAGGGCGACGTCAACATCCGCTTCTTCCACAACCAGCTTCTGCCGGATGTGAGCGCATCGGTGAACTACAGCACGTTCGGGATCGGCGGCACGCAGCTCAGCCCGGCGGACTACCAGGCGATCGCGGCGGGGCTGCCCTTCACACGGTCGGTGCTCGGGCAGACCAGCTACGGGTCAGTACTCGGCGACGTTTTCGGCAGTACGTATCCGCAGTGGACCTTCGGGCTGCAAGTCGGCTACCCGATCGGCAGAAGCGTTTCGGAGGCAAACCTGGCACGCGCGCGGCTGCAGTATCAGCAGGCGCAGACGCAGACAAAGAATCTCGAGATGCAGGTGGTGACGCAGGTGCGGCTCGTCGCGCGGAACGTTCAGACCAATCAGCAGCGTGTCCGCGCGGCGGGCGCGTCGCGGGAGCTGCAGGAGCGCAAGCTCGACGCCGAGGAGAAGAAGCTTGCGGCCGGCATGTCGTCCAGCTTTCTCGTGTTCCAGGCGCAGCGCGATCTGTCGGTTGCCCGCGTGACCGAGATTCAGGCGATCGCAGACTACAACAAGTCGCTCGTGGATTTCGACGCGGTGCAGCTCGTGAACCTGAGCGGCGGCAGCGCCTTCATCACCACGCCCGGCAGCGGCGCGATTCAGACTGGGACTTCTATTATTCGGCAATAGGCCCTGTTGCATTGCGGGTTGCGGATTGCGGATTGGTGGTTGCGGATCTGGGGTGGTGGTTGGGACTGAAACCCCGATCCGCACCTAATCCGCAATCCCTCCAATCGTCAATCCTCAATTCAATCCGTAATCCGCAATTCAACCCTCAATCCTCATCCCTCAATCCTCAATTCCAATTGCTCTGCTAGACTGCCCGGGTGCCGAAGCTCTCGGTCACAGTCATCACGAAGAACGAAGCCGCCGACATCGGTGACGCGCTCGCATCGGTCGCCTGGGCCGACGAGATAGTCGTCGTCGACTCACGGAGCACCGACGACACTGTCAACATCGCCCGGCACTACACCGATCGCGTCATCGTCCGCGACTGGCCGGGGTACGTCGATCAGAAGAACTACGCCGCCTCGATCGCCAGCCACGATTGGATTCTCTCGCTCGACGCAGACGAGAGAGTCTCGCCGGCCCTCGCGGACGAAGTCCGTTCGACGCTGTCTGGCGAGCCGAACACGGCGGCGTTCCGCGTGCCGCGCGTCACCTGGTATCTCGGACAATGGGTTCGGACGACCGACTGGTACCCCGATTACCAGACGCGCCTGTACGACCGGCGCGCCGCGCAGTGGACCGGCCGGTACGTCCACGAGGCCGTGACGATTCAGGGAACCCTGGGGCGGCTACGCGGCGAGCTCCGGCACTATGCCTACCACGACATCGCGGATCATCTCGAGACCATCGACCGGTACACGACCGCGGCTGCGCGGCAGATGTACGAGGGGGGGCGGCGCAGCGGGTTCTTCTCGGTCGCGCTCCATCCGCCGCTGGCGTTTCTCCGCAACTATGTCGCGAAGGGCGGCGTGCGGGATGGCGTTCCCGGCATCGTCATTTCCGCGTTGAACAGCTACTACGTCTTCCTGAAATTCGCCAAGCTCTGGGAGCTTCAGCGCACGCGCACCAGGCCCGGCCTCCAGCCGCCGGTCCTCTGAACTGAGGACCACGGGCATGTTCTCGATCCATATCGACACGGCCCGGACCTGGCGCGGCGGCCAAAACCAGGTTCTGCTGACCGTCAATGGGCTGCGCGCCATGGGACAGCGGGCGACGCTCGTCGCGCATCCCGATGGCGAGCTGCGGCGGCGCGTGGCCGAAGGGCTCGATCTGATCCCGCTTGCGCCGCGAGCCGAGATGGATCTGTCGGCGGCCTGGAAGCTGTCGCGTCTACTCAAGCGTCTTGCGCCGGACGTGATCCATGCGCACGACCCCCACGGCGTCGCGATGGCGTCCCTCGCGATCTCGCTTGGCGGCGCTTCACGGGGCGCGGCCCACCCTCCCGCGCTCATCGCCGCACGGCGTGTGGACTTTCACCTCAAGGGCAACTCGCTCTCGCGCTGGAAGTACCGCCAGGTGGACTGCTTTATCGCGGCGTCCGAAGCCATCCGGAGGATGCTCCTCAGCGACGGCGTCCCGGCCGATCGAACGGTCACGGTCCACGAGGGCATCGACGTCGACCATGTGCAATCCGCGCCCCCTGTCAACGTCCACGAGGCCTTCTGGCTGCCACACCACGCCCCGCTGGTCGGCAACGTCGCGGCGCTCGTTCCGCACAAGGGCCAGCGATATCTCATCGACGCCGCGCGCATGGTCGTCCGGGACATCCCCGATGCGCGCTTCGTGATCCTGGGCGAAGGCGAGCTGAGGGATCACCTCGAGAAGCAGGTGCGCGAGTACCACCTCGAGAAGCACGTGCTGCTGCCCGGATTCCGCACAGACGTCCTCGGCTGCATCAAAGGCTTCGACGTGTTCGCGATGAGCTCGGTCACCGAAGGGCTCGGGACATCGCTTCTCGATGCCATGGCGTGCCGGCGCGCCATCGTCGCGACGAGCGCGGGAGGCATTCCCGAGCTCGTCGAAGACGGCGTCAACGGGCTCGTCGTGCCGCCGCGCGACGCGCCCGCGCTCGCGCGGGCGATCGTGCGCGCGCTCGAAGACGGCGCGCTGCGCGAGCGCATGGCCGACGCGGGGTTCGCCCGCGTATGCGAGCGATTCACCGTGGAGCGAATGGTCGCCGGGACCGCGGACACCTACGATCTGATCACTTCACGCGTAAAGCTCGCCGCTCACCATGAGACGTAAGACTCGACGGCTGAGGGGTGCACAGGCCGCGAAGCGGGCACTGCTGGTCCCGGGCCACTTCGTGCCGGTCGCGCGCGCGGCCGAAGCCGCAGGCCTTCATCATCCCGATGTGACAGAGCGAGAAGTCGTACTTGACCGGGTCGGCCGGGTCGAGACGGCGGAGCGACGCGGTGATGTCCCGCGCCATGGGCCAGCCTGGGCTCGTGTACTTGGTGAGACCAAGGCAGCGCCCGACGCGGATCACGTGCGTGTCGAGCGGGACGACCAGCCTGGCAGGCGACACTTTGGTCCACACGCCGAGATCGAGCGCGTCACGGCGCACCATCCAGCGAAGAAACAGGTTCAGCCGCTTGCAGCCGCTGCCTGCTGAGGCGCGCGGAAAGAAATAGCAGACGCCCGGGCGCCGCGGGACGCGCCCGTAGGCGGCTTTGAGATCGAGCGTGAGCGCGCGCGTCGAGAAGCTGTCGATCCCTGGACCGACGTCGTCCGCCGAGGGGTCGTCGCCGTCGACGAAGAACTGTTCGATCGACCCTGATGCGTCGATCATCTGACGCTGCACCCAGAGCAGCGCCACCAGGTCGGGGCCACGCGTCCAGCGGTGGACGATGTCCTTGAACCGGACGCCATCACGGCCGGGATCGAAGCGACGGACGTAGGCGGCGGGCCTGCGCCCGGTAATCGCGAGCACACGCTCGATCGACTGCAGTACGCTCGTCACGCGGCCGAATGCCAGTGACGCGGCGATGAACCCGACGACTTCCCGGTCGTCCGGACGCGCGAAACGGCGAACGATCTGGATCGGATCCGCCGCGGAATCAGGGTAGTTGAAGTCCGCGTACAACCGATCCAGGGCCGGTTTCAGATCGCTTCTCTGAAATCTGACGTGTGCGATCTCCAATGTCGGTATCATTCTGACATGTTGCGAACGGTCATGAGAATCGTCGGCGGCCTTGCAGTGCTGTCCGCCGTGGCGATGGCCGGCGCGTTCCTCTACCTTCGTCGATCGCTGCCACAGGTGGACGGGACCGTCGCGGTCAGGGGCGTGCACGCGCCGATCGACATCGTGCGCGATGCCGACGCGATCCCGCACGTGTTCGCGACCAACAAGGAAGATGCGCTGTTCGGGCTCGGCTACGTCCATGCGCAGGATCGTCTGTGGCAGATGGAATTCCAGCGGCGTATCGGATTCGGCAGGCTCTCGGAAATCTTCGGCGCGGCGACGATTTCACAGGATCGGTTCCTGCGGACGGTCGGCTTCGGTCGCGCGGCTCGCGCCGCCTGGAAGAACAGCCCCGACTGGGCGAAGCGGCAGGTGAACGCGTACGTCGCCGGAGTCAATGCGTTCATCGCATCGCATCACGGCGGCCAGCTGCCGCCGGAGTTCTCGCTGCTGCGGTTCGAGCCGGAGCCCTGGTCGGGACCCGACATCGTCGTCTGGGTGAAGATGATGGCGTGGGATCTCAGCGCGAACTACGTGTTCGAGCTGCTGCGGGACGACCTGGTCCGTGCCGTCGGCGAGGAGCGCATGGCGCAGCTCATGCCGGCATACCCGGCGAATGGACTGAGCATCGTTCGCGCAGAGTCGAACGAGCCAGGGGAGTCGACCGGGGCGCGCCCGGGCTACCCGGCCGCCTACCAGGCCCGGGCGACCGGCCCTCCGCGCCAGACCGGGGCAACCTATCCCGCCTTGGTCAGCGCCCTTTCGCGCGGCGAGCCGACGGTTGCCGAGATTCTGCTCGGCGGCGCGCGCGCCGAGGCGCTCGGCTCGAACAACTGGGTGGTCGATGGCACGCTCACCGCGACCGGCAAGCCGATGCTCGCCAACGATCCGCATTTGAGCGCAAAGACGCCTTCCACGTGGTATCTCGCGCACGTCGTCGGCGGCGATTTCGAGGTCGTCGGGGCGACGCTGCCCGGCGCGCCGGCCGTGGCTATCGGCCGCAACCGCTTCATTGCCTGGGGCGAGACTAACGTCGCGGCCGACGTCGAGGACCTGTTCCGCGAGCGACTCGATCCGACCGGCCGTTTCGCAGAGTTCCGCGGCGCGCAGGAGCCGATTGCGGTTGTTCCGGAAACGATTGCCGTGAAGGGCGCCGCGTCCATTGAGCTCCAGGTCCGTATCACCCGCCATGGGCCGCTCATCTCGGACGCCATCAACGCCATGAACGCCGACGCCGCGAGGACATCGACGACACCGAAGCCCGCGGTGCTCGATCCGCTTGCGTTTCGCTGGACGGCGCTTGACGACGACGACACGACGCTGCAGTCGTTTCTCGCGCTGAACGAAGCGCGGGACTGGGAGCAGTTCACCGCTGCACTCCACGAGTTCGTCGCTCCGGCTCAGAACTTCGTCTATGCCGACGTGACGGGCCACATCGGCTATTACGCTCCGGGGCGCATCCCGATCCGCGGCATCGGCGACGGCTCGCGTCCAACAGACGGTTGGACGGGCGACACCGAGTGGACGGGCTGGGTTCCATTCGCCGAGCTGCCGCACCTGTTCGATCCACCCGACCACGTCATCGTCACTGCGAACCACCGGCCGGAGCCCGCGAGCTACCCGCATCTGCTCGGCCTCGAATGGGTCGAGCCGTACCGCGCTCAGCGCATCCTGGATCTTCTTCGAGGTCGCACGGGCCTGAAGCCGGATGACTTCGCGCGAATTCAAGCCGACACCCTTTCGCTCCATGCGAGGGCGCTGCTGCCGCTGCTGACCGCGCACGCACGCCCCGAGAGCGCCATCGATCGGCAGGCGCTGGCCCTGCTCGAGAAATGGGACGGCAGCTCCGACGCCGCGCGGGTCGAGCCCACGATTTTCGCCGCGTGGTTTCACGAGCTCGCAGGCGCCATCGCCGGCGACGAGCTCGGACCGATCGCGACGGCCAGCTACGCGAGCCGTTTCACGTTCGTCACCCGGTTCGTGATCAACGCGCTGACCGCCAACGACGCGCGCTGGTGCGACGACGTGCGCACCGTGAAGAAGGAAACATGCGACGACGCCGTGACGGCGGCGCTTCACGCGGGCGTCGGCCGGCTGACCGCGCGGCTCGGCAGCGACCCGACCCGCTGGCGGTGGGACAGCGTCCACCGCGCGATGTTTCCCCATCAGGGCCTCGACAGCGTCGGGCTCCTCCGGCCGCTCCTCAGCCGTGCGGTGCCCAACGGTGGCGACTGGAGCACCGTCGACGTCGGCCCAGTCGCAGCCGATCAGCCGTTCGAGCAGCACTCGGTCCCGGGTTTCCGGCAGATCGTGGATATGTCGCCTGCCAACGCCAGCGTCTTTCTCGACGCCGTTGGGGAATCAGGCCACTTCCTGTCGAGGCACTACGACGACTTCCTCGCGGACTGGCGAGCGGTGCGCTACAGGAAGATGCGTATGGACCGGGCGGACGTCGACAGCGGTGCGATGGGACACCTCAGACTCTTGCCTGGCACGCCGTGATGAGTCGTGGATGGGCTGGAGACTCGTGGTCGCTGCCGCAGAGCAGCTCTAAGTTCTAACTCTTCAGAATCTCGTTATAGCGACTTCAGCTTTACACAGAGGACACTCCTCGACCCTGTAGTTCTCCGGCGCTTTGTATTCGGCCAGGGCAATATTCGGCACGCCGAGGTCGACAACCGCTTCACCCCGGTCGTAGATTTCAGCAGTCGCTACGACCACCGCCCCGGCTTCCTCCACGAGCGATGCGCACCGTGCGAATGTCTCGCCTGTGTTCCGCACGTCGTCCGTAAGCAGGACGCGCCGGCCGCGCAGTTCACGCCGGTAGAACTCGCGAAGCGCGAAACCACGCGTCGCGTCGTAGTTGAACGGCGCGAAACTGCAGGGCGGGTGCGTGAGGCTGCGCCGACTGTCCAGGAGCCCAGCGATGGTATGGGCGAGAAGCGCCCCGCCCGTCACAGGCCCCGCGACGACTTCGGTCCGCTGCAGAAGATCGACGGGCATCAGGTCAATCAGATCCTGCGCGAAGCGCCAGATCGTCGAGGGATGCCGGAACAGCTGGTGCGGGTTGAGGTACACGCGCCCGTGGTAGCCGTTGCCGTAGTCGAAATGACCATCGAGCATCAGCACCTCGGACTGCTGGAGATCCCTCAGCGCCTTTGCCCGCCGCTCATCGGTCTTGTTCAACGTGCCCTCGTGTGCCGCGTGGCTGAAACGCGGCGTGCTACAGGTGCAGCTCGACCTGGTCGTTCATGTACACCGCGCGCCCGCCGACAATGGTCGCGGCGACGCCGCCCCGCAGCGTCCACCCGTCGAACGGCGTGTTCTTCGACTTCGACCGCATAGCCGCCGCTGAGACCACGACCCCCAGGTCCGGCGCCAGGATCGTAATGTCGGCCGTCGCGCCCTCCGACAGCGACCCGCCAGGGACGCGCATCAGGCGGGCCGGGTTCACCGAGAGCAGCTCGACGAGCCGCGACAGCGACAACACGCCGGCGTGGACGAGCCGGTCGAAGCAGAGGGACACGGCGGTCTCGAGGCCCGTGATGCCGAACGGCGCGTGATCGAACTCGACGCGCTTTTCGTCGTAATGGTGCGGCGCGTGATCCGTGGCGATGACATCGACGCTGCCGTCGGCCAGGCCTGCGAGCATCGCATCGCGGTCCGCCGCCTCGCGGAGCGGGGGGTTCATCTTGACGTTGGTGTCGTATGGCGTCGGGGCCGCCAGCATCTCGTCGGTCAGCACAAAGTGATGCGGTGTGACCTCGCACGTGACGCGGACGCCGCGCGACTTGCCCCAGCGGACGGCGTCGAGCGTCTGCCGCGCGCTCATGTGCGCGATGTGAAGCGCTCCGCGCGTGAGATCGGCGAGCGCGATGTCGCGCAGCGCCATGATCGACTCGGCCTCGCCGGGAATACCGCGCAGGCCGAGCGCGGACGCGTGGAAGCCCTCGTGCGCTACGCCGTCTCCCTTGAGCGTCTGCTCCTCGCAGTGCTCGATGACCGGCATGTCGAACATGCTCGTGTACTCGAGCGCGCGGCGCATCAGTAGCGCTGTCGATATCGGGTGCCCGTCGTCGGTGACCGCGACGCAGCCTGCCTGCTTCAGCTCCGCGATGTCTGCGAGCTGCTCGCCCTTCTGGCCGCGCGACACGGCACCGATCGGGTACACACGCGCCAGGTTCGCCTGGGCGGCTTTCGCGAGGATGTACTCGGTGACGCCCGCGTTGTCGTTCACCGGGCTCGTGTTCGGCATGCAGGCGACCGCGGTAAAGCCGCCGGCCACAGCCGCGGCCGTGCCGGTCGCCACGGTTTCCTTGTGCTCCTGTCCAGGCTCGCGCAGGTGGACGTGGACGTCGATGAGACCGGGACACACCACGAGGCCCTTCGGTACCTCGATGACCGACACACCGCTCTCGACCGGCAGGTCGCGGCCCACGCGGACGATCCGGTCCCCGTCCATCACCACGTCGAAGATCCCGTCCCGGCCGTTAGCCGGATCCACGACGCGCCCCGCTTTCAGCATTCGCTGCATCAGTCAATGACCTCGCGCTCACCGGCGAGCAGGTACAGCACCGCCATCCGGACCGCCACGCCATTGGCAACCTGCTCGAGAATCACCGAGTCGGGGCCGTCCGCGACGTCGGAGTCGATCTCCACGCCGCGGTTCATCGGCCCGGGATGCATGATGATGACGTCGGGTCTTGCCCGCGCGACGCGGGCGCGCGTCATCCCGAACGTGTTGTAGTACTCGCGGATCGACGGGAAATACGCGCCCTGCATCCGCTCGTGCTGAATGCGCAACATCATGATGACGTCCGCGCCCGCCACGGCCTCGTCTACCGACGTCGTCGCGCGAACGCCGAGCCGCTCAATGCCGCGCGGCACGAGCGTGGCGGGGCCACAAATCCAGACGCTGGCGCCGAGCGTCGTGAGCAGCCGCACGTTCGAGCGCAGCACGCGGCTGTGCATCAGATCCCCGACGATCGCCACCTTGAGGCCGTCGATGCGCTTCTTGTGCTCACGAATCGTGAAGGCATCGAGCAGCGCCTGCGTCGGGTGCTCGTGCATCCCATCCCCGGCGTTGATGATGCCCGACTTGCAGATGCGCGACAGCAGATGGGCGGCGCCCGACGAGGGATGGCGCAAGACGATCATGTCGGGCGCCATGGCCTCGATGTTCAGCGCCGTGTCGACAAGCGTCTCGCCCTTGAGCACGCTCGACGCGGCGACGGCAATGTTCAACGTGTCTGCGCTCAGCCGCTTTTCAGCGATCTCGAACGACGTGCGCGTGCGCGTGCTCGGCTCGTAGAACAGATTGACGACGGTGCGGCCGCGAAGCGTCGGGACCTTTTTGATGGGCCGCTCGCCCACTTCGCGCATCGCCTCGGCCGTGTCGAGGATCAGGTAAATGTCGTCGCGGGTCAGGTCGCCGATGCTGAGGAGATCTTTCTTCACGATTCCTGGATCTCCACTTCGTCGCGGCCGTCGATCTCGAGCAGGTGCACCTGCACGCTCTGCGACAGGGAGGTCGGAAAGTTCTTGCCGACATAGTCCGCCTTGATCGGCAGCTCGCGGTGGCCGCGGTCCACCATGACCACGAGCTGGATGGACTTCGGCCTCCCGAAGTCGATCAGCGCATCCAGCGCGGCACGGATGGTCCGCCCGGTGTACAGGACGTCGTCCACCAGCAGGATGCGCTTGTCGTCGATCGAGAACTGGATTTCCGTCCGGCGGACGAGCGGCTGCGGGCCGACCGCGTGGCGCATCAGGTCGTCTCGGTAGAGCGTGATGTCGAGGGCGCCGGTCGGCACCTCGTGTCCGTTGATCTCGAGAATCGCCCGGGCCAGCCGTTTTGCGAGCGGCACGCCCCGGGTGCGGATGCCGACGAGCGCCAGCTCGTCGACGCCCCGGTTGCGCTCGACGATTTCGTGCGCGATACGCGCGAGCGAACGGCCCATGCGGTCCGCGTCCATTACGACGGGCATGGAGCTCCCCGCAGCCGGCGATGTGGTAATCGGAAAGTGTGGTGACCTGAAGAGCGCGGGCGGACTGGCATTCGGTACCTCTTCGCGCTCTCGCAGGAGCGCGTTAAAGAGACTAGGCTGAACCGGATTATATCACCCGGGGTTGTCTCACCTGAGGTCGATGCGCCAAAACTGCGCGTCGTAGCTCCAGACGGTAAACGCGATCCGCCCGCCCTCCGGCGACCACGCGGGCTGAGTCTTGTTCGACGCGTCGCGGGTCACCTGCACCAGTGGGCCGCCGACGAGCGGCATCCGGAAGATCTGGAAGAAGCCGTCCGATGCAGGAGCAATGAAGGCCACTTCCCTGCCGTCGGGCGACACCCCGAGCCCGGGCTGATCATGCTCGGACGCGAAACGATGGATGACGCGCGCGGCGCCCCCGTCGCGGTCCACGGTAAAGATCACCTGCTGACCCGGACCTTCCTTCCCCACCGCCGCGACCTCTCGGCCCGCGTCCGCCCACTCGGCGTGGAACACCTCAACTTCGAGCCCGCTCACGCCGATCTCGCGCGGCGGCGACGAGACCTCGCCGCTCTCCTGATCGATCCCCACGATATACATCGCCGGGCGATGAGTCCGACGCCCGGCGGCGGTGAAAACCACCCACCGGCCGTCACGCGACCAACGCGGCCAGCCCGCCTCCGCCCCACGGCCGAACATCGTGATACGGCGCGCCTGAGGGTCCCCCGTCGCTCGGCGCAACCAGATGTCGTCCGACTGATCCTTGTGCGAATGAAACGCAATCCATCGACCGTTTGGCGACCAGCACAGCGCCTGATCTTCGGACGTGGAATCCTGGACGATGGCCGAAGGTGCCGACGCAGGCCGCGCCGGATCCGCGCCGATGATCCCGGCGTCCTGCGCGATGTCGGGATACTTCGCGTCGTCGGGGACACGGCGCCAGGTGCCGTACGTGATGCCGATCCACGTGCCCGTCGGATCCCACGACGGCGTCTCGCTCTGGAATGTCGTCAGCGGCCGGCTCGGACCGCCGGCCGCGTCTGCCAGCGCAACGGTCGTCCGGTAGCTCTGGAGCTTGAACACGACCGACCCGTCTGCCGCGACGGTCGGGGCGTACGAATCGCGCGAGAACTGACTGAGCTGGCGCGCCCGACCCTTCGAGGTCGGCACAGCCCATAAGTCTACCGTGCCCGACGTGTTTGCCAGGCTTACGTATGCCGTCGCGCCATCGGGCGAGAATGCGAGCGGTCCGTACGCGTCCAGGTCAGGCTGCGCGGACAGGGCGGGACCACCGCAAGGGATGGTGACACGCGAGCGGCCGTTGACCGTTGCGATGCACGCCACGTCGCCCCGCGGCGTCCATGCGGGGAATGCGACGCGCCTGTCGGGACGCATCGAATGCGCGGTGGCGCCGTCGGCCGAGATCGACCACACCTCGACCCCGTCGCGGCCGTTGACGAGGCCGGCGAGCGTCCGTCCGTCCGCAGACCACGCCAGCTGCCTGACGTCGCTGGCATCAGATCGATTGGGCCAAAGAGGCCGGCGCGTCGTGGATGCCAGATCGTAGACGGCCCAGCCGCCTTGCGGGGTGTCACCGTCGGCGACAATCGTCCGGCTGTCAGGGCTCCACAACAGGTTTCGGATCTGCGCGCGCCCGGGAAGGAACTCGATGATGGGACCACCGGTCACCGATCGCACGCGAAGAAAGCGGCCCTCCGAGTAAGCCAGCCAGTGGCCGTCGGGTGACACGCCGCCGGCTGGATCGCGATAGCCGACGGGCCCGAGTTGATGCGCCGTCGCGACCCAGGTCATGCGCGGCAAACCAACGCTCGTGACGGACCGGGTCCATAAGAGCGCACCGACGACCAGCCCGCACAAGGCGATCAGGAGAATGCGCATTCGTTCAGCAGAGAGCTGACCACCGCTGACCCCTGCGCGCCGGGAAGCGACGCAGCAACCAGTGACCAGTTTTCCGTGCAGTATACTGCCGGGATGCCAACCGGAATCGTCGATACCATCGCGCCGGTCATCGCGAATCGACGATTGTCGGAGGATTACAACGTCCTGGGCCTGGCTGCCCCCGCGATCGCGTCACGCGTGGCGCCGGGACAGTTCGTGATGATCAAAGCCGGCGGCGATTGTGATCCGCTGCTGCGCCGCCCGTTCTCGGTCTTCGAGATCCTGCGCGATGGCCAGGACGCACCCGTGGGGCTGACGATCTTGAGCAAGCGCATCGGCATCTCGACGCGACGGTTGTACGACGCCAAGGCGGGCGATGCGATCGCCTGCCTGGGTCCGCTGGGCCGCCCGTTCGCTATCGTCGACCCGCCGACCGAGGCGTGGATGGTGGCCGGCGGCGTCGGACTGGCGCCTTTCGCCACGCTGGCGGAGGCGCTGCGCGCCCGCGGCGTCGATTGCACGCTGTTCTACGGCGCGCGGAGCGCACGCGAGCTCTTCCATCTCGACTTTTTTCGCAGTCTCGACGTCGACCTCGTGCTCACGACGGAGGATGGCAGCCGGGGTGAGCGTGGGCGCATCATCGCCCCCCTGGATCGCGCCCTGGCCGCCCGCGCGGCAACCGCTCGCGTGATGCTGTACGCGTGCGGCCCGGAGGCGATGCTGGCGGCGGCCGCGCGAACGGCAGCCGCGCACGGCAGGCCCTGCCAGGTTTCCGTCGAGCGAATCATGGGTTGCGGCCTCGGCGGCTGCTACAGTTGCGTCGTGCCGATGCGCGATGAGCGCGGCGGTGTCCACCAGGTTCGATCCTGTGTCGGTGGGCCGGTGCTGCAGGCAGACCAGATCGCGTGGGACCGCGCGTGATGGATCTCTCCGTCGCCCTAGGCAGCCTGCGCCTCAAGAATCCAATCATCGCCGCCAGCGGCTGCTTCGGATACGGCGTCGAGTACGCGGACGTCGTGGACCTGTCGTCGCTCGGCGCGCTCGTCTCCAAGGGGTTGTTTCTCGCCGAGCGCGAAGGGCATCCCGCGCCGCGCATCGTCGAAACGCCGGCAGGGATGTTGAACGCAATCGGCCTGCAGGGCATCGGCGCGCGGCGGTTCGTCGACGAGAAGCTGCCCGAGCTGCGCGCGCGGCGGGCCACGGTCATCGTCAACGTCTGCGGAACCACGATCGACGAGTACGTCGAGGTCTCCCGGATCCTGGCGGACGCCGACGGCGTGTCGGCCATTGAGCTGAACATCTCCTGCCCCAACATCAAGGAGGGAGGGATCCAGTTCGGGTGCAGCCTGAACGGCACTCACGACGTGGTCAGCGCAGTTCGAAAGGCGACTCGCCTGCCCGTGATTCCCAAGCTCACGCCCAACGTGACCGACGTCGCATCGTTTGCGCGCGCGGCCGAGGAGGCCGGGGCCGACGCGGTGTCGCTGGTGAACACGTTCCTGGCGATGGTCATCGACGTCGAGTCGCGCCGCCCCGAGATCTCCAATACCGTCGGCGGACTGAGCGGCCCCGCCATCCGGCCTATCGCCGTCCGGATGGTGTACGAATGCCGTCAGGCGGTGAAGATCCCGATCATCGGCATGGGCGGGATCATGAACGCCCGGGACGTTCTCGAGTTCATGATCGCCGGCGCAGACGCGGTGCAGGTCGGCACGGCGAACTTCGTCGATCCATTCATCTGGCCGAAGCTGATCGACGGCGTTCGTGCGTACATGGAACGGCATCAGCTCGTCCGGCTTGCGGACATCGTCGGAACCTTGCTGCCGGCGGAGCGGGATTCGCGGAGTGAACATGAACCAGCTGCTGGTCGCGCTCGACGTTGACACGGCTGACGCCGCGAACGCGCTCGCGGATCGTCTGAGGGGCGTGGTCGGCGGGTTCAAGATAGGCAGCCGCCTCTTCACGAGCGTGGGCCCGACGTTCGTCGAAACGTTGACGGCACGCGGGGATCGCGTATTCCTGGATCTCAAGTTTCACGACATCCCCAGCACAGTTGCCGGCGCCGTCGCGGCCGCGACGCGCCTCGGCGTATGGATGGTCAACGTGCACGCGTCCGGAGGCGTCGCGATGATGCGCGCTGCCCGTGCGGCCGCCGACGAAGAGGCCGCGTGCTGCGGGCGGGCGGCGCCATTGGTCATCGCCGTCACGATGCTGACCAGCATGGATCAGCGAACGACGACTGAGGTGGGATTCGCCGATCCGGTCGCCGATCAGGTGGGACGTCTGGCTGCTCTCGCTGCCGCAGCCGGGCTGGACGGCGTCGTGGCATCCCCCCTTGAAATCGGCATCGTCCGTCGACGCTGCGGGGATGGCTTCACGATCGTGACGCCCGGAATTCGCGACGGGGCGGACGAACGCCTCCGAGGGGGAGCGGCCCCCGTGCAGCGCGACCGCGACCGGGGGGCAGGGGCCCCCGCAGGAGCGGAGCGGGGCGATGGGGCCCACGCGCAGCGCGACCGGGGGGTAGGGGCCCCCGGAGTAAACGACGACCAGCAACGGACCCTGAGCGCCGCCGACGCCCTTGCCGCCGGCGCTACCTACCTTGTCGTTGGCCGCCCAATCATTGCTGCCGCCGACCCGCGCGCAGCCGCCGAGCGGATCGCGGGCGACTGTCGCGCGAAGGTCTCGTGACCGCGACAACGCTCATCACCATCTACTCCAGGCCAGGATGTCACCTCTGCGCCGAGATGAAAGAGGTGGTCACGCGCACCGTCGAGCGGTTCACTGGCCGTGCGCAAATCGAGGAGATCGACATCTCCACCGATCCGGCGCTCGAGGCCCGCTACGGGCTCGAAATACCGGTGCTCATGGTGGACGGACGGAAGGCAGCGAAATACCGGGTGACGGAGGCTGAGCTCACGCGACTGCTGGCGCGCACGCCGGTTGAGGGCTAGCGCGCTTCGGACGATCTGGTCATCTGGTTATTTGGTCGTTGAAAGGCCCGGCGCGCGAACACCGCCCCGATCAAATAACCCAATAACCAGATAACCCAGTTCTACTTCGCCGTCACCACGAAATGCCCGCGGCGGTTCTGCTGCCAGCAGGACTCGTTCTCCTCCGTACAGACAGGCTGTTCCTTGCCCTTGCTGATAACGGTGAGACGTCCCGTCGGCACGCCCAAGCTGACCAGGTACTCCTTGACGGCGTTCGCGCGTCGCGATCCGAGCGCCAGGTTGTACTCGGCGCTGCCGCGTGAGTCGCAGTGGCCCTCGACCGTGACCGCGGTGCTCGCCCACTTCTTCATCCAGTCCGCGTCCTTCTGCAGGGGCGACTTGCTGTCCTCCCGCAGCTCGGACTTGTCGAGATCGAAGTAGACATCAGTCAGTGGTCGCTCGGAGTTCAGCTGCTCCAGCGACTTCTGCGCGAAGATCTGCTCTTCGGTTAACGGAGCCGGGGGCGGCGCCGGAGCCGGCGGACGAGGCGGTGGCGGTGGTGTTGGCGGCGGCGCGGGGGCCGCTGGGGGCGGCGGTGGAGGGGCGGGCGTCTGCGGCGGCACCGGCTTGTGACAGGCGGCGACGGTCAGCGCGATTGCCCACACCAGCGCAATAGTGAAAACACTTTGACGGACGCGAGTCATCGTCACTCCTCGGTTGCGGTTGCGGCACAGGGTACACGATACAATCCCCAAGTACAACTGGATGGACCATCTGCTGCGCGCGACGGCCATCGCCGAAGCGCGCCATTTCTGGTTTCGCGGGTTCCGCGCGTTCGTTACCCCGCTCCTTCGTCACGCCGCCGCCAACCGGTCCCGCGGTGGCATCGCTCGATTGCTGGACTGCGGCTGCGGCACGGGCGCCAACCTCGCACTGCTGAACCGGTTCGGCCGGGCATACGGCTTCGACCTGTCGGAGACGGGCGTCCGCATCAGCAGGCAGGCTGGCCGGACTCTCGTCGCGAGGGCACGTGTGGACGCGGCTCCGTTCCCGAACGAGTCGTTCGACGTCGTGACGTCGTTCGATGTCCTGTACTCGCTTGATGATCGCACCGAGCACGCGGCGGCGGCGGAGATGTTCCGCCTGCTGACGCCAGGAGGCTGGGCGATCGTCAACGTCGCCGCGATGGAGAGTCTGCGAGGCGATCACTCGGTCTTGAGCCACGAGGTGCGGCGTTACAACCGCGACGACTTGGGCCGCCGACTGACCGGCGCCGGCTTCGCGATCGAGCGAATCACGTACACCAACGCCTCGCTGTTCCTTCCCATGCTGCTCGCCCGAACACTTCAGCGCCGCCGTGGTCTGCGTGAGGAGCACAAGGCGCAGCAGGAGATCGGGGTACCGCCAGCGCCAGTGAACGAGCTCCTGACCGCGCTTCTCTGGACGGAGAGCCTCTATCTGCGCCACTTCAACGCCCCCGTGGGGAGTTCGCTGC
>DASZFS010000090.1:0-4233 GCA_035939575.1 Vicinamibacterales bacterium
ATGTCGCTGAACAAACGCCTGTCCTCGGACAGCACGCGCAAGCTCCTCGACTGGTCGCCCCAACGGACAGACATCTGGGACGACGTCGCCTTCGGCTCATACGCAAACGCCTAAAGGCGGCAAACTTCTCGACGGCACCGTCGCGACTTTCCAGGATTTGGGGCAACGCTTAGTGTTTATGGTGGCTGCGCAGTTGAATTGGGTCCACCCGCGTGCGGTTTGTCCGCGGCTGCGACGCGTGTGTTGTATCCGGCACGCGCTGATTGATCGACATCCGTGAGCACCGTGTCCACTCGCATGAGATGTTGAATTGCATCTCGCCAACGACGCGGCATCACCGACATCGCGGTATTGATCGCGCCGGCGTATCCGGGCACGTACACATCTGCGCCCCGTCCGCGCAGCACCGTGCGAACAATGGCTTCGCCCACAACAGTCGGCTCGACCGGGCGCACGCCACGCGCTGAGCCGAGCCCGTCAGCCATCTCGGTTGCGATGATTGCCGGCATTACGATGGAGACGGCAACGCCGCTGCCACCAAGCTCCCCGCGCAGCGATTCGCTCAGGCCGACGACGGCGTGCTTGGTGGCGGAGTATGTCGCCCCTCCCGGGGAGGCTATCTTGCCGCCTATTGAGGCCACGTTGACGATGTGCCCGCGGCCACGAGAACGCATCCGCGCAAGCGCGAGCTTCGTGCCGGTCAGCACGCCACCGAGGTTGACGGCGACCTGGATGTCGGTGAACGCATCGGTTTCATCCGCGAACAGTCCCAGATGCTGAATGCCTGCGTTGTTCACCATGACGTCCAGCGGACCGAGTCGGTGTTCTAGCTCGTTCAGAAATGACTCGAAGCTGACCCGATCCGTGACGTCGAGCACAAGGCCAGTCGCTCCCCTGCCGATGCCCTCGGCGGCGACACGAGCGCCTGCTGCATCGAGGTCGCCGATCGCGACCAGGGCACCGCGCTGCGCGAATGCGTTGGCCGTGGCCAAGCCGATCCCGCGGGCGCCTCCTGTGATCGCCACGACTTTCCCGCGCAGGTCGAACTGCGCTGTACGGGTGCTCATTTCGCGAGTCCTGCGTGCCTGCGCAAGAATTCAACCTCGACACCCAACACTTCATCGAAAGCAGCGCCGCCCTCGTAGACATCGTAATGACCGCCTTTGATGCGGTACAGTTCGGCGTGCTCAGCAAGCTCGGCCACTCGCAGGGCCTTCGCGACCGGAGCCTGTGTGTCGGTTTCGGGGACGATCAGCAGGATAGGGATGCGAATCGATGCTGCGCGGCGTATAGGCCGGTTCCTCGAGATACTCAGAAGTGAGCGCGCGGCTAGGCGGTTATGCCAATCCTCCGGTTCTCGCGGCGTCACCAACTGTTTGCCGAAGGGAGCGTCGGGGGTGTCGGTGACGCCCCACTGCCCCGGCGGCACGTTTATGGGCAGGTAGATCGGTGTTCGACCGAACAGGGAACCGATCCAATCGGCCACCGCGACCGCCGTGAGGGGAATCGATCGACTGGGTCGAATCTTCGTCGCTCCAGCGAGGCCGTCGACCAGTGGGGATTGAGCGACGGCTCCCGCGAGTCGGGTGTCCGAAGCGGCGAGGGCGGTGACGTGCATGCCGGCGAACGACGTGCCCCACACGAAGATCCGTTGCGGATCTATCTTGGGATGTGCTGCCGCCCAACCGATCGCGGCGCCGTAGTCCTCGCGCTCGCGTGGGACGCTGAGCTCATCGCGGGGCCACCCGGTCGAATCGCCCCACTGGCGATAGTCGATGACCACCACGGCGAAGCCTTCGCGGCAGAACCGCTCCGCGAACGGCTGCAACCCGCCTGCCTTCACTGCCCCCATGCCGTGTGCCATGACGACCGCCGGGTGAGGGCCTTGCCCGACGGGCTCATAGAGCCAGGCGTCTAACTGTTCGCCGCGGGGCGCGGGGAGCCGCACTGTCGTGCGGTTCGGCGGATTCGTCGTATTCGGGTCGGTCATGAATCGTCTTCCTTGTTTTCATCGTTGGGCGGTGCGCTGGCGGTGGAGTCGAAATGTCTTACTGAACAGTGAGAGTGCTCGGGATGATGCGGTTGCGCTGGAGGTCAGCGAACAGCTCCGCGAACATGCGATCGGTCTCAATGAATGGGGCGAAGCCGTATCGCCGTGCCTTCAGTGTCGACCGCGCAATGTCCCAGTCCGACCCAAAGATGGCGTCCGCGAAACCCCACGAGACGATGTCGGAATAAGCATGAGGCTCCAGGTTGTGCTTGGCGACGATGCGATCCCACACCGGTCCCTTGTCTGCCATGAATTCCGTCAGCGGGACGTGTCTCGGTTCCGCGTCCGGCAGGCCCAACATGTCCGCGAACTTGGGCCAGATGTTGCACCAGCGCAAGTAGTCACCGTTGGTGATGTTGAACGCTTCTCCGGCCGTTGAAGGCGTGGTCGCTGCCCACTGCGCGGCCTGGGCAAGGATGCGCGCGTCGGAAACCTCATAAAGAGCCGTCCACGCGCCCGGTTTACCGGGGAACGAAAACGGGACACCCAGTTCGCCGCAGATGGCCGCATACACAGCGATCGCCATGGTCAAATTCATCGGGTTGCCGAGCGCGAACCCGCAGACCGCCTCGGGGCGAAGGGCCGACCACGTGAAGCCACCGCGGGCAGCGGCCCCTTCGAGCCAATCCTGTTGGTTGTAATAGAAATTCGGCGGCATGTGCCGTGGGTCATCTTCGAGCGCCGGCGTGCGAGTCGGCCCGAGGTGGAAGCCGTACCACTTCCCGCCTTCCATCAGATTGACGTGTTCGAGGTTCGACGATGCCGAGCTCAGCGCCTCTACCGCATTGGTAAGCAGGGCGAGGTTCGCGTCGACCTCCTGAGCGCGAGTGGGCATGGGCTGGTAGGCCGCATAGAAGACGTGCGTGGTCTCGTTAAGCGCTGCGAGCGCAGCTGTCGCGCTGTCCTTTTCGCGTAGGTCGACGGAGATGAAACGGGCTGTCGTCTCGAAATCGGGAGCACGCCGTGACAGGGCGACTACATCCCAGCCCGGGTCGCTTGTGAGGTGATCGAGCAGTGCACGTCCGATCACTCCCAAGCCACCAATAACCACTGCATGCCGCTTAGACATCCGAATCTTCCTTAGTCGTAGTCGCTTTGCTGATATGCGAAGACCTCTTAGGCGGCGGCGACGACGCCACCGTCGACGGTGTAATCAGCTCCGGTGACATGTTTCGACACATCCGAAGCGAGGAAAGCGATCACACGAGCGACGTCGTCTGGGTCGCCGACCTTCTGCAGCGGTAGTTTTCGAACTTCCTTGGCGAAATGATCGATCGCCGCTTCTTTGTCGAGGCCGTATTCCGTGGCTAGAGAGTCTGCGAAGCCACCCTGCCGATCCCACGCGGGTGTTCGCGTGGGACCCGGCGAGACGCAGTTGGAGCGCACTCCGGCGGGACCGAATTCGATGCTGATCGCTTTTGACAGCATCAGCACCGCGGCCTTCGAGACGCTGTAGTCGACGAAGAATCGGTCGGGAGCGCGTCCCACGTCTGAGGCCACGGATACGATCGCTCCTCGTCCTTGTTCGATCATGTGCGGCAGCGCGGCACGACACGCTCGCACGGCCGAGTAAAAATTGACGTTCATCAACTCGTGCCACTCGACGTCGGACACTGACAGGAAACTCTCGCGAAATGGGAAGGCGCCCACATTGTTAACAAGCACGTCCACGCGGCCATGGATCCTCATCGTCTCGGCGATCACGAAATCTGCGGCGTCCTCGCTGGACATATCGACCGCGAGGGCGGTAACACTTTCCGACAGCTCGCCGGCAGCCGACGGATCGAGGTCAGCGGCGACCACTTTCGCGCCTTCGGCGAGGAAGGTCTTCGCGGTGGCCAGACCAATCCCAGACCCCGCCCCAGTAATCACAACAACGCGGTCAGTCAATTGAAAATCCATCGAGGTCTCCTTCTCAAATCTGTCAAGTACACCGGCTGCACTCAACTCAGGTCATTTCGCCTCAGCGACACCGCCGGTCAGCGCAGGCGTGATAATGCATTCGGCGCTAGCCGGCTTCCACCTCGCTGCCGGCGGGCTGGAATTCCACTGCCGCAGCCAATGTTTCGAGTTCTCGCTGTATGTCGCCAGCGGACTGGTACACAAGTTCGGTGGCACCGTTTGCAGTGGTTGCTCGGGTGACCAGGTTCCGTCGAACTTTCACGAGACAAGCATCAGCGCAA
>DASZFS010000091.1:0-50990 GCA_035939575.1 Vicinamibacterales bacterium
CGCATAACGAGTGGTGCGGCCGGGCAGGTGCGCGAGCGAGTTTTTCTCGATGGCGTGCACCAGTTTGCGCGGCTCGCCATCGGCCGGGATCAGGTAATACCAGCGGCGCGTGGCGAGGTGGCCGCCCTGCCGATTAACGCCGGCTACCTCGACCGCGATCGGATTCGATCCACGGAAATCATAGAGGAGCCAGGCGTCGAGGCCCTCGGCTGCGAGCGCCCGCTGGACGTCTGTAATGAAGGCGGACCAATCGGACTCCCGGCTCTTGTGCTCGCCGACCCGAGGGTCCGCCGCCTGCGAGGCTCCCATCCATCAAGTATAGCCGGGACGCTATAATCGCAACGAGAGTGACCTTATGAAAAAACCCGTACAACTGACGGCGGTCGTGGCATTTGTGACGGCCGCGGCGGTTGCCCTCACCGCGGGCCAGAACCCGCCACCCTCGGCCCCGCCCGCGCAAGGTCAGCCACCCACTTTCAAACTGCGCGTGGACTATGTCGAGGTCGACGTCGTGGTCACCGACCGTCAGGGCAACCTCGTCACGGACCTGAAGAAGGAAGATTTTCAGGTGCTCGAGGACGGCAAGGGACAGACCGTCACGGCGTTCACGCAAGTCGACATCCCGGTGGAGCGCGCGGATCGGCCGCTCTATTCGGACGCGCCGTTCGAGCCCGACGTCCGCACGAACGAGGCGCCGTTCGATGGCCGGGTGTACGTCATGGTCATCGACGACCTCCACACGAACTTCGCCCGCAGCATACGGGTGAAGAACGCGGCCCGCCAGTTCATCGAGCGCCGCCTCGGCGCGAACGATCTCATGGCGATCGTGCACACCGCAGGATCCAACGACGCGAGCCAGGAGTTCACCAGCAACAAGCGGTTGCTGCTGGCGGCCGTGGACAAGACGCAGGGCCGCAAGCTGGCGTCCGCGACGGTGAACAAGACCAACGAGTACTACAACAGCCGCGGCATACGGCAAACCGGCGATCCATTGAACGATCCCGACGACGCCGAGCGCGCGTTCAACGCCAGGAACTCGCTTCAGTCGCTCAGGAGCGTGGCCGACTGGTTCGCGTCGGTCCGCGGCCGCCGAAAGGCCATCCTGTTCGTCAGCGAAGGCATCGACTACGACATCACCGATCTCATTCCGCAGAACGGGTCGAACCACGGCAGCGCCACGATGATCCTCGACGAGACGCGGGACACGATCGCGGCGGCGACGCGGTCCAACGTCGCGATCTACGGCATCGATCCGCGCGGCCTGACCGACCTGGGCGACGAGTCGATTGAAGTGGGCGCGTTCCCCGACGATGCATCGCTCGGCGTCGGGACGAGCTCCCTGCAGAACGAGCTCCGGATGTCGCAGGACAGCCTGCGGACGCTGTCCGACGAGACCGGCGGTTTCGCCGTGGTCAACCGCAACGATTTCTCGGGGGCGTTCGATCGGATCGTGCGCGACAACAGCTCCTACTACGTGCTCGCGTACTACCCGCCGGACGCCAAGCCGGGCCGCGTCCACAAAATCGACGTCCGCGTCACGCGCCCGGGTCTGACGGTCCGCGCGCGCAAGGGCTACGTCACGCCCAAGAAAGTCGACCCGCCCAAAGTGAATGCGAAGGACGTGCGCACGGCGGAAGTGCGCGATGCGCTCGACAGCCCGCTGCCCGTCAGTGGCCTGACGATGCACGTGTTTGCCACGCCGTTCAAGGGTGCCGCGCCCAACGCCTCGGTGCTGCTGGGCGTCGAGCTTCGCGGCAAGGATCTCAAGCTCGCGCAGAACGACACCATCCAGCTGTCGTACATGGCCATCGACGCCAACGGCAAGGTCAAGGGCGGCAACACCGACGCGCTGACGATGACGAATCTCAAGGCGGCGACGAAGGATCGGATCCAGGAAACGGGCCTGCGGCTGCTGAATCGATTCGATCTGCCGCCGGGGCGGTATCAGCTGCGCGTTGCCGCGCACGATTCGGTCGGCGGCACCGTCGGGTCCGTTCTCTACGATCTCGAGGTGCCCGACTTCGCGAAGAGCGGCTTCGGCATCAGCGGGCTCGTGTTGACGTCACCGACCGCGTCGGCGCTGCCGACCGCCAAGGCGGACGAGCTGCTCAAGCCGGTCCTGCCGGGTCCGCCCGTCGCGGCGCGATCGTTTCCCCAGAACGAAGAGGTGGCGCTGTTCGCCGAGGTGTACGACACCGCCAGCGCAACACCGCACAAGGTGGACATCACGACCACCATCACCACCGACGACGGCAAGGTGCTGTTCAAGACCGAGGAGCCGCGCGACTCCAGCGATCTCGGCGGGAAGAGCGGCGGCTACGGGTTCACCGCGCGTGTTCCGCTGAAGGATCTGGCGCCCGGCAGCTACGTTCTCACCGTGATGGCGAAGTCCCGGCTGGGATCCGCGCCGGCGGCCCAGCGTCAGGTGCGCGTGATCGTCACACCGCCGCTCGCGCCGTCACGCTAGGAGCATGGGGGTGAGGCACGATCGTACGAATGCCCTCAAGACGTCGCGGCTCGTGCTCGGTGTGGTGGCGTGCTCGTGGCTCTGTCTGCTGCGGGGTGGAGTGATGGCGGAATCGGCGCGGCCTGCACAGTCTCAGGAGGGCGCGAAGCTCGCGTTTCGTTCGATCGAGAAGGGCACGCAGAGCAACATCGACTCACCGCGCCAGGCTGTCGCCCGCACGCCCGCGGAGTGGGCGGCGTTGTGGAAAGCGCACGACTTCGGCAGACCGGCGCCGAGCGTGGACTTCAATCGTGAGATGGCCGCTGCCGTGTTCATGGGGAGCCGCCCGACCGGCGGGTTCTCAGTGGAGATCGTCTCTGCGGGAGAGCGAGACGGCTCTTATGTGGTTGGCTACCGTGAGTCCTCGCCGCGCTCGGACGCGATCACGGTCCAGATTCTCACGGCGCCGTACCACATCGTCGCCGTGCCGAAGCATGGCGGCGCGGTGAGGTTCGAGAAGGTACAACCCATCTCATAAACGGGCGGAAGGCTCTGCGGCGGGCTGAAGACTCTGAGGCCGGGCCGAAGACTTTCAGGCGGGCTGAAGACTCATGGCCGCGTGCAGTTGCCTCGCCTCAAGATCAAGATTCTCCAGGGTCGTAAGAGGTCGACAGCAATCGAAGGCGTAGGCAACTGCACGCGACCTTGAGTCTTCAGCCCCGTTCTGTCTCGCTGGCCACTCCCTCGATTTCTAAACGACCTTATGAGATAGCTCTTACTTCTTCTTGGCAGCCGTCTTGGTTGGGGGCTCCTTCGCGGCCGTCGCCGCCCCGTCGAACGACTTAACCAGGTGCGGCTTCACGCTGCCGTTGGCGTGCAGGAAATTCCAGCTGTTCGCGCTGAGGTTGGCGCTATAGGGCGTCTGGATTTCGATCGTCTGCACCTCTCCGGGCTGCAACAGGCCGTTGATCACGCCTTCGCCGCCAGGAATTGTTCCGCCGCTCTTGTCGAACCAGGTCTCGATGATCTTGAGGCGCGCGATTGGCGCGGCCGACATGTTCTTGACCTGGATCTTGGTGACGACCGTCGAGCCTTTTCTCTCGGTCTTCGGCTTGACGTAGTCGACGTCGGCCTGGCCCTTGACCGGCGGGACGATCTTCTTGCCGGCCAGAATCGATTGCATCGGTGGGGCCGGCGTCTGGGCGGACACGCCCGCCGCGACAACGCTCGCGACCGCGAGCGCCGCAGCAACGGCGATAGGCACTTTCATAGATTCCTCCCGGGAAATGACGATCTGAAGCGAAAGAATGCGCCGCGGATTATATCACCGGCCCGCAGAGCCTACATCTCGCCGTTCCAGTCCTCCGGCTCCGGGTTCACCGACCGGAAAATCTCCATGTGCCACTTGCCGCCCCCCCATGGCTCGATGACCTCGGCCGCGACGACGTCGACGAGGATCTCCGAGAAGAGCCGTCCTTCGGGGTCGCCCTCCAGGTGGTACGCGGGGTCGTCCCACGCGAAATTGGGGTAGAGCATCAGCGTCAAGAACAGATCGTACCCGTCATCCACGACGATCAGTTGTCCGCACGGCCGCTTGAGCGTTGAGTGATAGATGAGGTATTTCTCCGCGCTGTGGGCGCGGATATAACGTTTCAGCGCGAACTCGCGCGCGACGATTTCCTCGACGGCGATCTTCTTGTCCCAGCAGTCGCGGCAGTACTTCTCCTCGCCGCGCGGCTCCGAAACTTCCTTGGCGCCGCACAGCGCGCATCGCGACTTGACGACCGACTTACGTGACATATGATTGAAGTCTAGCACTATGGAAAGACCCTCGCACGCGGGCTTGCGGCACCTTGCGATCAACGCGCGCGACCTCGCCGCGATGAAGCGGTTCTACGTCGACCTGCTCGGCTTCACCGTCGAATGGGAGCCCGATCCGGACAACGTGTACCTCTCGTCGGGCATCGACAACCTCGCGCTGCATCGGGCGGAAGGGCTCGTTGCGGGCGCGCGCTCGGCGCTCGATCATCTCGGCCTCATAGTCCGCAGCCCCGACGACGTGGATCGATGGGCGTCATTTCTGGAGAGCCGCGGGGTGACGATCGAGGCGAAGCCGCGCACGCACCGCGACGGCGCGCGCTCCTGCTACTTCAGCGATCCGGACGGGAACACGATCCAGATCATCCACCATCCCCCGATCAGTGGGAAGGTTTGATAGACGGGCGGAAGGGTCGGAGGCGTGGTGAAGACTCAGAAGGGCTGAAGACTCATGGCCGCGTGCAGTTGCCTCGCCCCAACATCAGGATTTCAAGGGTGGTGACGGTCGTCGGGACTTGAGGGCGTAGGCAACTGCGCGCGGCCATGAGTCTTCAGCCCCATTCTGAGCGTCGGCTTTCAGCGATCAGCCGTGGCGTGTTTGCTCAGTGCGGGCGCGTATAGCCGCTCGACGTATTCCTTGACCATGCGGCGCGCCGCGAAATGCGGAGCCACGGTGCGGATGGCCTCTTTCACGACCGCGATCCAGCGGTGCGGCACGTTCGACGCGTCGCGATCGTAGAACGCAGGCACGACGTCCCGTTCCAGCAGGCGGTAGAGCGCCTCCGCATCGGCCGCGTCCGTGGCGTCGTCGTTGTCCGCCGGCGGACCGCCCTCGATCAGCCAGCCGTTGGAGCCGGTGAAGCCTTCGGCCCACCAGCCGTCGCCGATGCTCAGGTGGGGGACGCCGTTCATGGCCGCCTTCATGCCGCTCGTGCCGCTCGCTTCCATCGGCTTGCGCGGGGTGTTGAGCCACACGTCGCACCCCTGCACGAGGAAGTGCGCGACGTGCAGGTCGTAGTCGTCGACAAAGGCCACGCGTCCCCCGAAGAGCGGGTCGAGCGCGCGTTTGTAGACACGCTGCAGATTGTGCTTGCCGACATCGTCGGCCGGATGCGCCTTGCCGGCGAACACGAGCTGCACCGGCCGGCCGCGCGCGTTGAGGATCGCCGCCAGGCGGTCGGCGTCGCGGAAGACGAGCTCGGCCCGCTTGTAACCGGTGAAGCGCCGCGCGAACCCGATGGTGAGGGCGTCGGGGTCGAGCAGCGTGCCGGCGGCCACGACGCGCGGCATCCCGACGTGCTCTTCGATCCAGCGCTGCCGGGCGCGCTCGCGGACGAACGTGAAGAGATAGCGGCGGAGGAGCTGACGGACCGCCCAGAGCTCGGCGTCCGGGATCGCGAGGACCGCATTCCAGAGCGCCGGGTCGTCGTGCCGCTCGATCCAATCCTCGCCCAGGTGTGCATTGAACAGATCGGCCAGCTCGCCCCCGATCCAAGTCGGCACGTGGACGCCGTTGGTAACCGATCCAACCGGCCGGCTGGCCTCGGGCACGTTCGGCCACATCGGCGCGAACATGGCGCGCGTCACCTGGCCGTGCAACTGGCTGACCGCGTTGGTCTGGCCAGCCGATCGCAGCGCAAGCGCGGTCATGTTGAACTGCGGGCCGCCGCCATTGTCGTATGCGCCGAGCGCCATGAAGCGATCGCGGTGCGCGCCGAGGGTGCCCCACGCACTTGCCAGGTGCTTTTCGACGAGATGAAACGCAAACGCGTCGTGCCCGGCAGCGACCGGTGTGTGGGTGGTGAAGACCGTCGTCTCGCGGATGTGGGCGAGCGCGGCGTCGAACGTGGCGCCGCCCTCGATGAGATCGCGGATACGCTGCAAGACCACGAAGCCGGCGTGGCCCTCGTTGAGATGGAACACCCCCGGATCGCTGCCGAGCGCCTTCAGCGCGCGCACGCCGCCGATGCCGAGTACGATCTCCTGCTGGATGCGCGTCTCGCGATCGCCGCCGTAGAGGCGCGCGGTCAGCTCGCGATCCCACGGCGCGTTCTCCTCGAGATCGGTGTCGAGCAGGTAAAGCTTCACGCGTCCCATCCGCACGCGCCAGACGGCTACGAGCACGGAGCGATCGCCGAGGGGCACGGCGGTGACGCACGGCTTGCCGTCGGGCGTCGTCGCCGGCTCGATGGGCGCGTCGGCCCAGTTCAAGCGCTCGTAGCTCTCTTCCTGCCAGCCCTCCGCCGAGATGTGCTGATGGAAGTAGCCCTGCGGGTACATGAAGCCGACGCCGATGAGCGGCACGCCGAGGTCGCTCGCTTCCTTGCAATGATCGCCCGCGAGCGCGCCGAGGCCCCCCGCGTAGATCGGCAGCGACTGGTGCAGCGCGAACTCGGCGGAGAAGTAGGCGATCGACTCGCCGCCGAGATGCGGGAAATGATTCGACCACCAGGTGTTGTGCGCGGCGCGAGCCCGGTCCAGCGCGTCGATCGCGCGGTCGTAGAGGCGCAGGAACGCTGGATCGGCAGCCGCGGCGTCGAGCCGATCGGGCGCAATTGTCCACAACATGCGCACCGGGTTGTGCGCCGTGGCGCGCCAGAGGGAGTAATCGAGCTGGCGGAAGACCGCGCGCGCCTCACGATGCCAGCTCCACCACAGATCGACAGCCAACTCTTCGAGACGCACGATGCGCGCAGGGATGGGAGGCCGACTGGAATATCGAGTCATTCTATGTGCACGCGCCGACGAGCGACGCGAAACGGGGAAGGTCGATGTTGCCGCCGGATACCACGGCGACGACTTTGCCGGCGCCAGCGCGGCCGCTGAGCGCCGCTGCGACGGCGCACCCGGCGGCGCCCTCCGCGATGATGTGCGCGCGCTCCGCGACCAGCTTCATCGCTCGCGCGACCTCGTCCAGCGAGACGACGACAGATCCTGAGAGCGGCTCGAGCAACGGCCACATGCTGGCCAGCACCGACTTGCCCCCGGCGCCGTCGACGAACGACGCTTGCCACCCGTTGAAGTAGACCGGGCGGCCGGCGGCGAGCGACGCCGCCAGCGGCGCGGCCGTTTCGGGCTCGGCGGCGTAGACGCGGGCGGAGGGTCGCAGCGCGCGCATGACCGCCGCGATGCCCGCGAGCAGCCCTCCGCCGCCGATCGGCGCGACGACGGCGTCGACGTCCGGGAGATCTTCGAGAATCTCGAGGGCCGCGGTCCCATTGCCGGCGATGAAGCGGTCGTCATCGAATGGGTGGACGAAGTGCCCGGTCATGCGGTCCGAGCCGTGCGACTCGACCGTTCTCCAGCACTCGTCGTAGGTAGCGCGCACGATGGACGCGCCGAGCCGCTCGATCGCGCGGATCTTCGTCTCGGGCGCGGTGTCCATGACCATGACCGAGCAGCGCGCGCCAACCCGACGCGCGGCGAGGGCGACGCCCTGCGCCGCGTTGCCCGCGCTCACGGTCCACACACCGGCCTCCAGCGCCACGGGAGGGAGTTGACGGACGGCGTTGAACGCCCCACGAATCTTGAACGAGCCAATCGGTTGCAGGACCTCGAGCTTCAAGTAGAGCTCGGGCGCCGGCGGATCCAGCTCGACGCGGACGAGCGGTGTACGGATGGCCGCGCCGTAGACCGCGCCCGCGGCCTCACGGACAGCCGCGAGCGAGATCTGCCGCCTCGGCACAGGTCGGATCGTAATCGGCCGAGTCGACGAACGTCAATGGCGGGCGCAGCGTGCGCCTTGCTCACTTTTTCAGCAGCTCGCGCAAGCGATCGATGGGAATCGCTTCGGCGGCGCCAATCGAGGACCGAACGCTCGTGGCCTGGAGAAGCGAGTTGTAAACTGCTTCCTCCGTGGCCTCGAGGGCTGCTTCGAAGAGCGGCGACGCGGCGTCGGGTGGCAGCACACGCCGCGTTCGCGCGGTGTTGTCGTTGAAGCGGCTGCGCATCTCGGGCGAGGTCGAGAACGCGATGGCGAAATCACCGCTTCCGTTGCTGTAGGCGGATCCTGTGCGCCCGAGCCCGAAGACGGCGCGCGCGGCGAGGCGCCGCAGGTCCCGTGCGTCGAGCGGCGCGTCGGTCGCGACGACGAGCATGCAGGAACCGTCGTTGTTCACTCCGTCGGCCCCTGCCCCCCGGGCTTTGTCTACTCCGTCGGCCCCTGCCCCCCGGGCTTTGTCTACTCCGGGGGCCCCTGCCCCCCGGACCGCCCTCGGTGGCTGGAGAAACCTGTAGACAGGCACGCCGGCGATCGTCAGGTTTCCCCCGAAGTTCGTCTGGGCGAGCACGCCGACGGTGAACGTCGTTCCGTCCGAGTTCACTCCGTCGGCCCCCGCCCCCCGGGCGTTGTTCACTCTGGGGGCCCCTGCCCCCGGGGCTTGCTGAGCGGGGCCCCGAGTGCCCCGCTCGGCCGCCGTGCGTTCGCCTACGCGGACCCGGCGCGACGACGTGCCAATGCCGCCCTTCCAGCCGTAGCAGATCGTTCCCGTCCCGGCGCCAACCGCGCCCTCGGCCACTGCTCCGGTCGCGGCGCGGCGGATCGCTTCGAGCACGTGGGCGGTGGTCACGTGCAGGCCTCGAATGTCATTCAGGCCCCCGTCATTAGTCTCCCCGATGATCGCGTTGACGGACTGGACTTGTTCATTGCCAGGTTGACTCAGCGTGTAGCGCACGACCGCGTCCATCGCCGTCCCTACGCTCAACGTGTTGGTCAGCACGATGGGTGTCTCGATGGTTCCCAGCTCAGTCACCTGCGTCGATCCAGCCAGCTTGCCGAAGGCATTGCCGACGAAGACCGCGCCGGCCACTTTGTCCTGGAACAGGTTTCCCCCATGAGGAAGCACTGCCGTCACGCCTGTTCGAACGCGATCGCCTTCAATGACAGTGGTGTGGCCGACGCGCACGCCATCCACATCGGTGATGGCATTTTCAGGACCGGTCGTGAAGACGCCGGGCGCAATGCCAAGGTCGCGAGCACGCGTTCGCCCCTGCGCACCGGCCACGCACACGAGCGCGAGAAATGTAAACGCAAATCGGCAGATGTGCTTCATACGGAAAAACCCTGAATGACAGTATTGAAATGTGGCGAACTCCTTGCTATTGTCCCGGCTAGAAACTCGACAACGGAAAGAGTCCTTTCATGGTCCACGGGGTCGTTTCTCAGAGAACGATCCGCGGCCTGACCCTCGGGTGCGCCTGCTTCTTCGGCGTTGCGTTCTGTTTAATCCGGGTCGTCCCGCGGGCGCAAGGCCAGGTTTCGCAATCGGTCTCCTTTCCAGGCGCGCAAGCAGACGGCACCATTCTGCTCCCGAACGGCTGGAGCATCTCGCCGGCCGGCAAGTCCCTGAACGTCGGCACGCTCCCGCTGAATCTCGTGACTTCGCCGGACGGCAAGTACGCCATCGTGACCAACGACGGCATCTCCAAGCCGTTGCTCACGGTCGTGGATTTAACCACGTCGAAGGTGAAGGGCACGACTTCGATCAACAGCGCGTGGCTCGGCCTCGCATGGCACCCCGACGGCACCCGCCTCTACTCGTCGGGCGCCAACCAGAACAACGTTCAGGAGTTCACCTACGCAGACGGCACGTTGACGAGCGCACGAACGTTCACGCTGCCGGCGCAGAAAGGCGACACGTTCGCCGGCGGGCTGGCGGTGAGTGGAGACGGCCGCTGGTTGTACGCCACGCGCCTCTTCGCGATGACGTTGTCCGCGATCGATCTGACGAGCGGCCAGGTCACCGAGACGATCTCCCTCCCCGCAGAGCCGTACACCTGCGTCGTTTCGCCGGACGGACAAACGGTGTTCGTTTCGCTCTGGGGAGGCCAGCAGGTCCGAGCGTACGCGGTCAACCCCCTGCGCGAGAAGATGACGCTCGACACCGGCGAGCACCCGAGCGCGATGGCGCTGTCGCTCGACGGCAAGCGTCTGTTCGTCGCTAGCGCGAACAGCTCGGTCGTCAATGTCTTCAACACGTTTTCCGGGCTGCCGCTCGAAGACATCTCCACCGCCCTGTTCCCGGACGCGCCGCGCACGACCACACCCGACGCGCTGACGGTGTCGCCGGACGGCCGGACGCTGCTCGTCGCCCTCGCCGACATGAACGCGGTCGCCGTCGTGGACGTCAGCAACATCGGCCAGAGCTTCGTCGAAGGATTCATCCCGACCGGCTGGTATCCCACAGGCGTGGCATATTCGCGCGACGGTAAGCAGATCCTGGTCTTGAGCGGCAAAGGCAACACGCCCGCCGCCAACCCGTTGAGCGGCGGCTGGGATTCGCGGCTTCGCGGCCTCCTGTCGATCGTGCCGACGCCGGACCGGCTGGCGCTCGCCGACCTGACACGCCGGACGTACGGCCTCACGCCCTACACGGATGCCATCCGGCTGACGCCGTCGAACGTCCCGATCGGCTCGCCAGTGCCGCGCGTGGTCGGCGGGAGCTCGCCAATCAAGCACGTCTTCTACATCATCCGCGAGAACCGCACGTACGATCAGATCCTCGGCGATATCCCCGAGGGCAACGGCGCTCCGAACCTGACGCTCTTCGGGCGCGACGTCACGCCGAACGCCCATGCCGTGGCGCAGAACTTCGCGCTCTTCGACAACTTCTACACGGACGCCGACGTCAGCTACGACGGCCATTCGTTCTCCACCGCGGCGTACGCCACCGACGTGGTTCAGAAGCTGTGGCAGACGCTGTATGCGGGCCGAGGCGGGTTGTACCTCGGCGAAGGCGGCGGGTTCATGAGGAACCCTTTTGGCAATCTCGCGGCGCCCGAGAGCGGGTATCTCTGGGACTACGCGACCCGCGCGGGGGTCAGCGTCCGCAGCTACGGCGAGTTCGTCTATCACGTGTCGAAATCGCCGGCGGGCGACGTCGTCGCCGACGCGAACGTGCCCGGCCTCAAGGGACTCGTGGCGCCGGCGTATGCCGGCTTCGACCTGGACATCGCCGACAACAAGCGGGTCGATAGCTGGTTGGCGGAATTTCGAGATTTCGTGAGCAACGGCAACCTCCCGACGCTGTCGATCCTCCACCTGGGGAACGATCACACCAAGGGAACAGCCCCGGGCGCCCTGAGCCCCCGAGCGATGATCGCCGACAACGATCTCGCTCTCGGCCGCATCGTCGAGACGATCTCGAGCAGCGTCTACTGGCGCGATTCGGCCATCTTCGTCGTCGAAGACGATGCCCAGAGCGGGCCTGACCACGTGGACTCGCACCGCTCCGTGCTCCTGGTCGCGAGCCCCTTCGCGAAGCGCAACTTTGTCGATCACTCGTTCTATACGACGTCAGGCGTGCTGCGGACGATGGAGCTCATCCTTGGCATCGAGCCGATGAGCCAGTACGACGCGGCGGCCACGCCGCTCTACAACGCCTTCAACGGCACGCCCAGCCTGTCGAGTTATCAGCACCTCACGCCGCGCGTTATCATGAGCGAAACGAACCTGGCGTCGGCCTACGGCGCGAAGGAATCGCTCGCGATGGACTTCACGCACGAGGACCGCGCGCCTGACGTGCGATTGAACGAGATCCTCTGGCGGTCCGTGAAAGGCGCGAACTCACCGATGCCGCCGCCGCGGCGCAGCATCTTCGTCAGGCCGTCCGCAGGGGGAGACGCCGACCCCGATAATTGACAAATGGAGCGTCTGGGAATTTGGTTATCTGGTTATCTGGTAATCTCGTTATTTGATTTGCCCGGTCGATCGATCCAAATACCCGGTTCCTCACTTTACCGACTCGAGCGTCCGCTTCATCGTTCTCGCTTCGATTGTCCTGTTCGGAGTGAGCGCGGCTGCCTGCCGGCGCGCGCCAGCTCCGCCTTACAGGCTCGCCTTCCAGCTTGACGCCTCGTCGCCCCGACTCCTGGAGTCCTCGCGGGAAACGACGGTTGCGCTCGAGCTGACCAACACCGGCCAGCAAGCCTGGGACCCGGCGGGCGTCCATGTCTCGTATCACTGGCTCTGGCTCGTTCCTCGGGAGATTGTGTCGCGGTCGCGCTGGGACGTCCCGTATCACAACGGCATCCGGACCGATCTCGGCCGGACTGTGGGCCCGAACGCGAGGCTGACGCTCCAGGGGCGTGTGGTGGCGCCCGACTGGCCCGGCCTCTATTGGCTTCAGTGGGACATGGTGGAAGAGGGCGCGGCGTGGTTCTCACAGGCCGCGCCGCGGCAGCCGCGTACGCTCGTGCTCGTGCTGCCGCCGCTCGCGTGGCTTGCCGCACCCGTTCCGCTCCTCGTCGCGATCTTCGGCGTCAGAGCCGCCAGGGCCGCCGGCCGCGGCGGGCGGTTTGGCGCAGTCGCCGATGCGGCATGGTGTGCCGCTGCGCTTGCGGCCAAGCCGCTGCTGGTCGTCCATGAGGCACTGCTCGAGCCGACAGCCGTCGCGTACTGGCTCGTGGCGCTCGCGGCGGTGGCGCCGCCCGCCCTGGGACTTCTGGTGCTGCCACGCCGCGCCCGCGCGTGGGTGCTCGTCGCCGTCGGCATCCTCGGCTCGCTCGTCGTGCTCGGGGACGTTGTCTACTATCGGTTCTTCGGCGACGTGCTGTCTGCGCCGGCGCTCCTGGCTGCGCGCCAGACCGGGCACCTGTGGGGCTCGATTCGCAGCCTCTTCTCGCCGATCCTCCTATGGATCGTCGTGGACTGGCCCGTCGCCGTCTGGCTCGCTGCCCGGGTTGCCCGCCTCGATGCGCCCGCGCCGTCCTTCGTGCACCGACTGAGGACGACGGCGGCCACCGCCGTCGCATTGTTGGCCGTCGGTTACCTGATTTCCGCCCCGCGCGTTCTGCGATCCATGCCCCTCGATCAGATGTTCCGCGACCGAGCCGTCGTCGAGCAGCTCGGGCTGTTTGGCTATCACGCGTACGACGCCTGGAATTTTGCCCGCAGCACCTGGCTGCGCCCGCCAGCCTCTGATGCCGAGCTTCAGGATGCCCTCTCGTGGTTCGCCGCGCGCGCTCCGCTTCGCGCCGGCCCAGCCTCGTCCTTCTTCGGCACGGCTCGCGGGCGCAACCTCATCGTCATCCAGGTCGAGTCGCTGCAGGACTTCGTCGTCGACTTCACCGTTGACGGACAGGAAGTGATGCCGCACCTTCGGCGCTGGGTGAATGACAGTGTCCGCTTCACCAACGTGACCGACGAGACAAACGAAGGGCGCACATCCGACGCCGAGTTCACGACCATGGCGTCATTGCTGCCGCTCGACCATGGGGCGGTGGCCTTCCGCTTTCCGGGAAACCACTACACGGCGCTCCCGCGTGTGCTCGCCGAGCGCGGATATTCGACGTTGTCGGCGGTGGCATTCGAGCCGGGCTTCTGGAATCGGCAGGTGATGCATCCGTCGTACGGGTTCCAGCGGAGTCTCTTCGAGCCCGATTTCGAGTTGACGGAGCAGATCGGGTGGGGTTTGAACGACCGCGACTTCCTGCAGCAGATGCTCCCGCGCCTCGCGCAGATGGCCCGGCCGTTCGCCGCGTGGCTGATCACGCTCTCGCTGCATCATCCGTTCGACGATTTCCCGAATCAGCACAAAGTCCTCAAGCTCGGCGCGCTGGAAGGGACCTCGTTCGGCAACTACCTTCACACGATGCGCTTCCTCGATTCCGCAATCGAGGCGTTCAAGGACGGGCTCGCGTCCCGGCGCCTGCTCGACAGCAGCGTCATCGTCGTATTCGGCGATCATGACGCCGGGTTCGGGCGCGACGCGAGCACCGCGCGACTGATTGGCATTCCAGACGGGCAGATTGCGTGGACGCAAAACGATCGCATTCCGCTGCTCGTGCGGGTCCCACCGGGCGCAGATACTGGTGCGGCGCTTGCCGGCGCTCAGTCGGTGCCGGCCGGACAGACGGATGTAGCTCCCACCGTTCTGTCGCTCCTCGGTATCGACGCCGGCGGCCTGCCGTACATGGGCCGCAACCTGCTGGGACCGTCGGCGGTTGGGCCAGTCCTCCGTCCGTTTGGCGAGTGGATCGATAGCCGCCACCTGTTCTTCACGAGCGGCGCGAGCCCGATGTGCCTGGACCTGGCGGGTCGGCCCGTGGCCGCAGGGGACTGTGGCGCATCCGATCGGGAAGCGCGTCGCGCGCGCGACATATCCCGGCTCGTCGTCACCGCTGACCTGCAGGTGCAGCTCCGCTCCATGCTCGGCCGTGACGGACAGAACGCGCGCTGAGTGCCCTTCCGCGCGCTCGACGGCGGCCGGCTTCAGGCGGACCAACGAGTACAATGTCCGCGTCGGCATGCGACAACTTCGACCAACGCTACAATCTCTGGTTCCGACTCTGGTTCCGACCGTTCTCATCGCCGTCAGCGCGGTTTCCACTTACGCGCAGGAGCCACCGCCGCCAATTCCGCTGTTTGCCGTCGACCTGCACGCGACGATCCCGAGATTTCCTGCGGATCAGGCGCTCGCCGACAGCCGGAACATGATGCTGGCCGAGCTTCCGGGCGCAGGGCTTGGCGTCCAGGCAGCCGTGCACCTGTATCCGATCCGCTGGCGAATGGTGACGTTCGGCATCGGCGGTGAAGTCGCGGCCAGCCGGTCCCGCAGTCAGCCGTCAGACACGAGCACCGGACTCCGCAACGCTGAAGAGAAGTTTCTGTCGGCAGCCCCACAGCTGTCGTTCAATTTCGGCAGCGGCAGCGGATGGAGCTATTTGAGCGGCGGCATCGGCGTCTCGCAATGGTCGATCATCCCGGACGGCCGCGACGAGCCGTTTCCGTCCGACACCGCCGCGCTGAAGACGATCAACTACGGCGGCGGTGCCCGGTGGTTCGTGAAACCCCGCCTGGCGTTCAGCTTCGACCTCCGGTTTTACCAGATCAATCCAGGGACGCCCTACCTCGGCTTTCCTGCGAGCCCGCGCACGCGCCTCATGATCATCGGCGCAGGTATTTCCCTCAAGTAGCGGCCGTGGGGGTGGGGGCCTACTCGCCTCTGAGCGCCACGACAGGATCGACTCGCGTGGCTCGCCGCGCGGGCACATAACTGGCCAGCAACGCCACCGCCAGCAATCCGGCAGCGACCACGCCGAAGGTCACGGGATCCGTAGGACTGACGTCGAACAGCAGTCCGCGAATGAGCCGGGCGCCCACGAGGGCGAGCGCGGACCCGAGCGCAACGCCCATCAGGCCCAGACGTCCCCCGTGTGCCAGCACCATCCGGCGGACATCGGATGGCCGCGCGCCAATCGCCATGCGCACGCCGATCTCACGAGTGCGCTGCGCGACCGAGCAGGACACGACGCCGTACACGCCTACAGCCGCGAGCGCCAGCGCGAGGCCGCCCAACATCGCGAACAGCAGCATGTCGAGGCGGCGATCGGAGGTCGAGTCACTCAGCACCTGCCCCATCGTCGCCACCTCTGACAGGCCGAGGTCCGGATCCGTCGCGCGGATCGCCGCTCGGGCAGAGCCGATGGCCGCTAACGGATCCGCGGCGGTCCGAATGACCCATGTCATCGCCGTCACGGCCGGCGCGTCGGATCCGCCGTACCGGAACTGCGCGTGCGGGCGATACATCTCGGTCCGCGCGGGTTCGTCGAGTCCGCGGTGTCGCACGTCCGCCACGATCCCGACGACCGTTAACCACTGACTGTTGCCGCCCATGCTCAGGCGGCGGCCGATCGCGAACTGGCCTGGCCAGAATTTCCTCGCCATGCTTTCGTTGATGACGACGACGGGCAGGGTGTCGGCGCGATCGGCGTCGGTGAACCCGCGGCCGGCGCGTACCGGTGTGCCGAGCGCCTCGAAGTACCCAGGCGTCACAACCTGCCAATCAGCGGCGCGGCCCAAACGGCTGGTCCCGGTGTCGCCCTCGATCCGGATGCCCCAATCGCCGCGCGTGCTCTTGAGGGGGAGTCCAGTGACGGCGCCGGCCGCCTCGACCCCCGGCGATTCGCGAAGCCGTCGGCGGATGTCGGCGTAGGCCTTGACCGTGGACGCGGCGTCACGATACGCCGTTGACGGGAGCGAGGTGCGCAGCGTCAGGACGTTTGTCGCGTTGAATCCGGCATCGACCGAGACCATGCGCGCGAAGCTGCGCGTGAGCAGCATCGCTGCGGCGACGAGGGCGACGGAGCCGGCGACCTCGCCCACGACGAGGGCGTGCCGGAGCCAGCCTGTCGACGCGCCGGCCTTGAGCGCGGGGTGCGGATTCGCGCGTGACGCCTGCAGTGCCGGGATCGTCCCGAAAATCACGCCGGCGGCGAGAGAGATGCCACCGGCGAACAGGAGGATCCGGGTGTCGATCCCCAGCTCCTCGACCCGTGGAATCTTCAGCGGGTCGAGGATCACGAGCGCGCGCATCAGGGCGTAGGCGAGCGCGATGCCGCACGCGCCGCCGATGCCCGAGAGCACCAGCGATTCGGTCAGGAGCTGACGCACGATCCGCGCACGCCCCGCACCGAGCGCGATCCGGATCGCGAGCTCCTTCCGGCGCTCATCCGATCGCGCCAGCAGCAGGTTTGCGACGTTGGCGCACGCGATCAGCAGCACGGCGCCCACGGCAAGCAACAGGACGAGCAGCGCCGGGCGAACGTCGCCGAACACCTCCTCCGGCGCGGTCACGAGCGTCGCGCCGAACTCGGGATCGTAGTTGTTGGGATACGACTGCTGGAAGCCGCGGGTGATCGTGTCCATTTCTGCCTGCGCCTGCCGAAGCGGGACGCCCGGGCGGAGGCGCGCCAGCGCGTTCAGCCCATGATTGCCGCGCGCCTGCGGATCCGGGGACGCAAGCGCCAGCGGCACCCACAGCTCGGTCGCCGCGCGTGTGCCGTAGTCGGTCGGCAGACGCAGGGAACTCGGCAGGATGCCCACGACGACATACGTTGCGGCGTCCAGCTGGATGTCCCGTCCGATCACCGATGGATCACCGGCGAAGTGCGATCGCCACAATCCCTCGCTGAGGAGCGCCACGCGATCGTGACCCGGGCGGTCTTCTTCGGCCGTGAACACGCGCCCCGCGATCGGCGCTGCGCCGAGCGCCGCGAACGCCTGCGCCTGCACCTGCGCCGCGCGCACGCGCAGCGGATCGCCGCTGCCGGTCAGATTGAACGAGGTCGTGGTGAAGCCGGCGACATCCTCGAGCGTCCGGGACTGGGCGCGGTAATCGGCCAGCTCCGGCTCCGACACCCACGTTCTCGTCCAGTTGGTCCAGTGACTCCACACCAGCACGACGCGATCGGCGTCGCGATAGGGCAGTGGCCTCAGAAGGACGCCATGCACGATGCCGAAGATGGCGGTGTTCGCCCCGATGCCGAGCGCGAGCGTCACGACCGCAACCAGCGTGAACGCGGGCTGTTTCCTCAGCGCGCGAAATGAGTAGCGGAGGTCATGAACAACGGCACGCACGCGCAGCACCTCAACCGCGTTAGACGGGGAAGCCGGGCCCAATGTTGTCATTACATACAGCGCCACAAGCACGACCGCGCGTCAGACGCGTGGCACCTGGATTGCTCGAAAAACAGGCAGTCAGCTCGACCGCTCGACGGCCGAGGTGCGAGCTGACGCGGCGGTCGATTTGAACACGGAGGTTGCGTCATGAAGCGTACAGGTGTGTCCGCCTGTCTGGCTCTTGCGGCTGCAACACTAATCGCTGCGTGCTCGACCACGAACGGCAATCCCTCGTCACCGGCGCCGCCGACAACAGCCGGCGTGCAATCGATCGTCGTCACGAGCTCCGCAACTTCGTCCTCGACGTTCCAGATGGCGGCGCGGGCCACCATGGCGGACGGCACGTCGCGCGACGTCACGACGCAGGCGGCGTGGGATACCTCGAACGCGAGCCTCGCGACGATCTCGCCGACGGGCGTGCTCACGGTTCGTGGATCCGGACAGGTCGAGGTGCGCGCGACATTTCAGGACAAGACCGGGTCTGCCAGCCTTGCCGTCAGCGCGCCACCGAAGGGGCCCAGCGTGATGTTGTCCGGCGATGTTTCCGAGACGCCGCCCACTCCGAAGGTGCTGCCCGGCACGACGATTCAGATCACCGCGGGCCCCGACAGCGGCCTTTCAGTTGTGACGGACGCGAACGGGCGGTTCCGATTCTCGGCGCAGACCGCGACGATCGCCGTAGAAGCGCGGAAGGACGGCTATCTGCCGTGGCGGCTGTCGAACCTGATTCTCGATCACGACCAGCAACTATACCTCGCGTTGTACCCGATTCCGCCGACGGACCCGACCGGTGTGAGCGCGACCGCCCGATGCGCGGACGGCAGCTGGAGCTGGGCGACCACGCGCGCCGCCGCCTGCACGGCCAACGGTGGCGTCGCGTACACGGTGTGCCCCGGTCCGATCTGCGAGGCGTCGGTCAGCCATCGCACTGGCCGGTGATCGGGTCAGCCGGTACGCGTGGCGGGCGGAACGTGCGATCATGCCGCCCGTGCGTACCCTCACCAGGTCCGTCATTTCTGCCAGGGCATGTCTCACCATGCCGTCCCGCTTCGTTCTGGCGGCGGCCCTTGCCGGCATGGCGCAGCCGCCACAGGTCCAGATCGAACACGGGACGCTCCGGCTGCACTACCTTCAGAAGCCCATCGGCCTCGAGCGTTACACCCTCGATCGCGACGGCGGCACGCTGCGCCTCTCGGCGGACTTCGACTTCACCGATCGGGGTGGCCGCGTTCAACTGTCTGCGACGCTTCGCACGCATCCGGACTACACCCCGATCCAGTTCACGGCGAAGGGCAAGAGCTACCGCTTCGTCAACGTCGATGCCGACGTGACAATCGACGGGTCGACGGCGACGCTGCAGGAGGGCGGCGCGCAGGACGTCGCGCGGATGCCGCTGCCGCCTGCGTTCTTCACCGTGGATGGCTACGCGCCATTTTCCGCGCAGATGTTGTTGATGCGCTACTGGCAGCAGCACGGACGCCCACGCGTGCTGCCGACGATTCCCGGATCGGCGGACCACCACTTGAACGAGGTGGTGATCGAGGCCCGCGGACGCGACACCTTCCACGTCGGATCCAGGTCGTTCGCCCTCGATCGCTTCTCGCTTGATGGCGTCGTCTGGGGCCGCGAGACGGTCTGGCTTGACGAGCGCGGGGCCCTGGCGGCTGCCATCACAAGGGCCGGCGGCCTGAGCTTCGAGGCGGTACGCGAGGACCTCGAGCCCGCGCTGCGCGACATCGTGATGCGTGGAACCGCGGATCGCCTTCGCGACCTCGCCTCCATCACATCCGCGGTGCCCCCCATCCGCGCGGGCGCGTACGCGCTGGTTGGCGCGACGGTGGTCGACGCGACCGGGCATCCTCCAATCCAGGACGGCGTCATCGTGGTTCGCGAGGGCCGGATCGCGGATGTGGGCTCTCGCTCGGCCGTCAATGTTCCGCCCGGCGTGGACGTCGTCGACGTGTCCGGCCGCACGATTGTGCCCGGGCTCTGGGATATGCACACTCACGTCACGCAGATCGAGTGGGCACCGGTCTATCTCGCCGCCGGCGTCACGACGGTGCGGGACATGGGCAACGAGTTCGAGTTCATCACGGCGCTCAGGGACGCCGTCGGCTCCCACCGCGCGGTGGGACCCCGGCTGCTTCTGGCGGGCCTGGTCGACGGCGGTGGACCGAATGCCTTCGGCGTCTACGACGCCGGGACCCCTGAAGAGGGGCGGCGGCTCGTGGCGCGCTACCACGACGCGGGCTTCCAGCAGATGAAGATCTACAACCTGGTCGCGCCGCCGGTCGTCGAGGCGATCTGCGCCGAGGCACACCGGCTCGGCATGACGGTGACCGGTCACGTGCCCACCGCGCTGACGATCGAGCAGGCAGTCGCCGCTGGCATGGATCACATCGCCCACCTGGCCATCCGCGGAGAAGCGGGGACGCCGGAGGTAGACCGCACGATTGCGTTTCTACGCGACCATCACACGGTGATGGACCCGACGCAATCGTGGAACGAGCTGCTGGGCCACGCCGCCGGGACGCCGATCGAGGCATTCCAACCTGGCGTGACGAAGATCCCCGCGCCGCTGAATCGATTGTTTTCGAGCGCAGGCACTGCGGGCGTCGACGCGGCAGGCGCCCGGGGCCGCCTCGAGCGCGGCTTGCGCATCGTCCGTGCGCTGCATGACGCCGGCGTCCCGATCGTCGCCGGTACAGATGAGGGCATACCTGGTCACAGCCTGCATCGCGAAATCGAGCTGTACGCGGAGGCTGGTCTGACGCCGATTGAGGCGCTCCGCGCGGCGACGATTGTGCCGGCGCGGGCCATGAAGCTGGAGGCGGAGCTGGGCACAATCGAGCGCGGCAAGCGCGCCGACCTGGTGGTGCTCGACGCGAACCCCCTCGATCGGATTCAGAACATCCGCTCGGTACGGTGGACGATCAGCGAAGGGCGGATGTACGACTCGGCGGCGCTCTGGAAGAGCGTCAGGTTCTCGCCGTAGAGGGACTCTGCGGCGGGCTGAAGACTCGGCGGCGGGCTGAAGACTCATGGTCGCGTGCAGTTGCCTACGCCCTCGATTTCTAACAACCTGTACAACCCTTGAGAATTTTGATTTTTTGGGCGAGGCAACTGCACGCGGCCATGAGTCTTCAGCCCCGTTCATGAGGTCAGGTTCTAGCCGCGATGATCGACGGCGTGAAAGCGCGTGCCCCTCGTCTCGGGGCCGAGCCAGATGAGACCGACGAGCAGCACGCCGGAAACCGCGATACATGCCGCCATTGCCGTCGGCAGCGCGAGCCCGCGATCCTGGAGCGCCCCAACGAGCGTCGGGGTGAACGATCCGACTCCCGCACCCAGGTGGTAGGCGAACCCGGCGCCCGCCCCGCGGACGATCGTCGGGAATCGCTCGGTGAGGTATCCAGGCACGACGCCGAAGTTCCCCGCTCCAAAAAAACCCATCGCGAGCGCGCCCACGCCGAGCACGGCGCCGTTGGTCGTCAGGACGAAGATGGGAATCACAAGTACGCCCACGACGGTCGCGATCGCCGCCGCGCCGCGGCGGCCCAACCGACCCTCGGAAATACGTCCGAAGAAGAGCGCGCCCGCGATGGCGCCGACATTCAGCGCCGCCAGGTACGGCAGCGTTGGCCTGTGCTGCTGTGCAATGAAGGTCGGATACCAGTACGTGATCGAGTGGTACATGAAGAGAAACGCGCTCATCACGAGCGACGTGTGGATCGTCGCCGGCAGGACGTCACGCCAGAACAGGCGGCCGATCGAGAGCGGATCCCGCTCGTTGCGCGTTTTCAAGTGACGCTGTCGCTCCAGCCACACGGGGCTCTCCGGCACGCCCCGGATCATCAACAGCACGAGGAAGGCCGGCAGCACGCCGACCCACAGCATCACGCGCCATCCTAAGTCGGGGCGATTGACCAGGGGGTATGCGAACTGGAAGACGATGGAGGAGAGCAGGAAACCGAGCGAGTACCCACTCTGCATCAGGCCGGATGCCGTCCCTCTCAGGTGCGCCGGCCAGTTTTCGAGCGCCAGCGGCATCCCGGCGGCCCAGACGCCGCCCATGCCGATGCCGAAGAGCGCGCGGAGGACGAAGAGCACTCTGAACGACGTCGAGAATCCGCTCATGAACGCGAAGAGCGAGTACCACAGGATGGAGAAGAGCAGCGGTCCTTTACGGCCCCAGCGGTCCGCCGCCGTACCCGATAGGATGCCTCCGGCCGCACGGCAGATCAGCGTGACGGTGCCGAGCCCGCCCGCCAGAGCCTTGCTGACGGTGAAGCTGTGCTGGATGTCGACCAGGAGAAAAGCAAGGATCGTGAAATCAAACGCGTCGAGCACCCACGCGAGATACGCGGCCGTGAACGTGTGCCACTGCGCCGGCGTGACCTCGCGATACCACCGGCCCGCAGGACGCGCCTCCACAGACGTGTTGATCATGCCGGACGCATCATATCCCGGCGGCGCCATATCCTCAGACGCCGACGAAGACTCCGCGCCGGTGCATCCCCATGAGCACCACCGCCCACAGCGCAACGTACGCGAGCGCGTACGCCAGCGAGGCCCCTTCCAGTCCGCAGCAGGGGCGCAGCCACGGCACAAAGGTTGCGCGGAACGCCGCCGACTTGATCGACGACCCAGCCACGGTCAGCCTGGACAGCAGGCTGTCGAGTCCCACAGACAGGACGTAGGCCGCGAGGGCATTGCGCCCGAACGCCGCCAGCGGGCGTGTGAGCTGCCGCCAGCCTCCGGCGCCGACCATCCAATCGCACACCGCCAGGCACTGCGCCGCGAGTCCCGCGCTGAAGAGCGCGAACGAGCTCGTCCAGAGGTTCTTGTTGATGGGAAAGACGCGCGCCCACGCCAGGCCTGCCAGGGTTGCTGCGACCCCTCCTACCCAGAGCCACACCGTTCGCGCCTCCTGCTCCGTTCGCCTGAGCCACGTCCCCGCAAAGACGCCGAGCATCGCAGTTGCGACGGCCGGCACGGTGCTCAGCAGGCCTTCGGGATCGACGTCAGCCGTCAGCATGTGACGGCCGAACAGGCGCCGATCGACGAACGACGCCAGGTTTCCCGCCGGTGTCAGCACGCCGGCGCCAGCGCCGGGCACCGGCACGAGCGTCATCGCCGCCCAGTACACGAGGAGGGCGGCAGCAACCGCGGCAATCTGGCCGCCAAGGCCCAGCGTTTCGGTCACGAGAGCGACCGCGACGTAGACGATCGCGATGCGCTGGAGCACACCCGGAATCCGGAACGTGTCAAGCGCCAGCGGACGCGTTGCCTCGATGGCGTTCAGCACGAGGCCGAGACAGACGAGCAGAATGGCCCGGCGGAGCACGTGCCGGGTCACGGGCGTGGCGGCGTCCTTCCGCCTCGCCAGGGCCAGCGGAACCGCAGCGCCCATCGCAAAAAGCAGGAACGGGAACACCAGGTCGGTCGGCGTCCAGCCGTTCCACACTGCGTGGTCGAGCGCGGGATACACAGCAGACCAGGTCCCCGGCGTGCTGACGAGAATCATTCCGGCGACGGCAAGCCCGCGGAAGACGTCGAGCGAATCGACCCGCGCGGGGCTGGCCGCCATACGCTCAATCGCCACAGGGATTGCGGCGACGGATCGGCAGGACGACGCGGACGGGCGCCGGCCGGGAGAAGACCTCGTTCGCTCGCGCGAAACCATCGAGGAACCACCGCATGACGTGGACCTGCGTTTGATAGCGCCTCAGCGCCGCTCGCTTGGTCCGCTGCTGCGGGCGCGTCAGCGGCACGCGAATCCATCCCGAGCTGCCCCCCCTGAGGCCGGGCGGCGGAACGAGCTCCGCGTTGTCGTCCTCGAACGGCCACGAGTACCAGTGGACGATGTAGTTGACGACGCTCGGCGCGTAGTCCGAGTGGACGCGCTCGACGTCACCGAGCGCGTCCATCAGAAAGAACCACGACGCGCAGTGGTCGGCGTGCTGATCCTCCTTGCGCGGGACGAGAATCATCGTTGGCTGATAGTCGCCGATCGTCTGGGCGAGCTCCTGCGTGAGATCTTCGCCCCGGTACTCGGTGGCCGCGACGATGATGTCGGACTTCGGCGGACGGTTCAGCCGCGTATAGGGTGAGCGGAAGGCGGCGCGGCGCTCCGACCAGTAGCGGCGCATCATCTGGGACAGCCCGCCGTCCGGGAAGCTGAGGAACGTTTCGGCGCTCCTGTCGAAGCCGAGCTCGGAGAGGGCCGCGCGAGCTTCGCCTCTGCGCCGACGACCGTATCCCCGGTAGTCGGCCGGTGTCGGCGACTCGACGTGGTCCTCGAAGCGCACGCCCTCCGGATAGCCGTCGCCGTCCGTCAGGTACACGACGCGCACCTGGCCACCGGCCTCCCGCACCTGCTGCATGAGCCCTCCGGCACTGAGCGTCTCGTCGTCGGGATGGGGCGCGATGACGAGCAGCCTGGTCGTGTCGTCCGTGATGAGCGTGGGCCGATCGGCCAGCTGCTTCGGCGCCGCAGCGCGCATCAGCGTCGGGGACGCGAGCAGGCACGCCACAGGCAGCCCAATCGTCAGGAGGGAGAGCCTCGGGTATGGCACGGCGGGGTCAGGGGCGAAGCCGAGAGTACAGCGTTCTCATCATATTGTCAGCTGTGTTACTGTTTCGGCTCGAGAGGAGGAGGAATGAAGAAGGCGTTACGGCTGCTGCCGCTCGCGACTGGACTCACGTGCAGCCTGCTGGCCGGGTCTGCGGCCGCCCAGAGCGCTCCTGCGGCACCCGCTGCAGAGCTCAAGGTTGGCGATCCTGCACCGGATTTCACGCTCCAGGCCACTGATGGCAAGACGTATACCCTTGGCAAGGATCTCCGTGGGCGGTGGGTCGTCCTGGCGTGGTTCCCAAAGGCGTTTACCGGCGGTTGAACGGCTGAGTGCAACTCGCTCCGTGAGAGCGGGGGACTCATCCGGAAATACGACACTGCGTACTTCATGATCAGTGTCGACACCCTCGAAGACAACAAGGCGTTTGCCGCGAAAGAGCACGCGGACTTTCCGATGCTCGCCAATCCCGACAAGAAGGTCGCGTTTGCCTATGGCGTGTTCCCGGCTGACGCTCCGCCCGAGCGGCAGTTCGCGCGCCGGTGGACGTTCTACATCGATCCCAGCGGCAAGATTGCGATGATCGACAAGCAGGTCCGGCCTGCCTCTTCCGGCCAGGACATCGTCGACCACCTGGGCGAGCTGAAGGTGCCCGAGCGCAAATGACCCCGAGCCGTCTGGCGATCGACCCCGATCGCCAGGCGGCAGGGCTTTGACAGCAAAAAAGCCCATCCGGGACGCCCAGTCGCGTGCGGGGATCACAATTTGCTTTCTACCTGACATCAGAGCATTTTTGCGCCCAGGAGTGTATCTCTAGCGCTCAAGCGGGGATTGGATTGAACGAAAACGATACACCCGAATTGGTGATGCGCGTCCGCATCGTCGCGCTGCCAAGGCTCGACGATATAGACGAGCTTGATCTGCGCCGGCGCTTCACGGTCGGCCAGACATATGAGCTGCCGGTGCAGCTGGCCGCGACGCTGATTATTGTGGGCTATGCCGAGTCCCATCGCCCAGCCGCCCATGCGCAGGCCGCTGACCGCGCAAGGTCGTCCTACCCCCGGCGTTAGGACCCGGTTCCCAGCTTCGAGTTAGGACCTGACTCCGCGCGGCGCTTCGGATGGTGTTTCCCACCGTTTTGACCGCTCGACGGCCGCGGTCCATCGCTCGCGTAACCCGGCCACCGTTGACCGCGGCAGCCGCGGCTCGAATCGGCGCTCGATGCGCCACTGTCCTGTCACTTCATCGGCTGACTTCCAGAACCCTACCGCGAGGCCGGCGAGATAAGCGGCGCCGAGCGCGGTCGTTTCAGTCACCTCGGGCCGCACGACTGGTACGCCCAGAAGGTCGGCCTGGAACTGCATGAGCGTGTCGTTGACCGCCGCGCCGCCATCCACGCGCAGCTCGCTCAGCGGGATTCCAGCATCCGCCCGCATCGCATCGAGCAGATCGGCCACCTGATACGCGATGCTCTCGAGCGCGGCTCTCGCGATGTGTCCGGCCGTCGTGCCGCGTGTGATGCCCACGATCGCACCGCGGGCGTAGGGATCCCAGTGCGGCGCGCCCAGGCCGGCGAACGCCGGCACCAGGTACACCCCGCCGTTGTCCGTAACGCTCGCCGCGAGCGGTTCGATCTCCGGCGCTGTGCGCACCAGCCCGAGGCCGTCTCGCACCCACTGGACGACCGCTCCGCCGATGAACACGCTGCCCTCGAGCGCATACTCGGTTCGATCGCCGATCCGCCACGCGACGGTGGTCACGAGCTGGTGTCGTGATCGCGTCGGCTTCGTGCCGACATTCTGCAGGAGGAAGCAGCCCGTCCCGTACGTGTTCTTCGACATGCCCGGCTGGGTGCACATCTGGCCGAACAGCGCCGCCTGTTGATCCCCCGCGATGCCCGCGATCGGGACGCGCTCGATGCCGAGCGCCGGCGAGACGTGGCCGTACACCTCGCTCGACGTCCGGACGGCCGGCAGCAGACTCTCGGGGATGTCGAACAGCCGGAGCAGGTCCTCGTCCCAACGCAGGCTGTGGATGTTGAAGAGCATCGTGCGCGACGCGTTGCTGACGTCGGTGGCGTGCAGCGCGCGACCGGCCAGCTTCCACAGGAGCCACGTGTCCACGGTGCCGAAGGCGAGTTGCCCCGCCTCCGCTCGTGCGCGCGCGCCCGGCACGTTCTCGAGCAGCCATCGGATCTTGCTCGCGGAGAAATAGGCGTCCACGAGCAGGCCTGTCTTCTCCTGGATGACCGTCCCTGCGCCCTCGGCCTTCAAGCGCTCGCAGTAGTCCGCTGTCCGCCGGTCCTGCCAGACGATCGCGTTGGCGATCGGCACGCCGGTCTCGCGGTCCCAGACCAGCGTGGTCTCGCGCTGGTTGGTGATGCCGATGGCCGCGAGGTCTGACGGTCGAATCCTGGCGCGGCCGAGGGCCTCCACGGCCACGCCAATCTGCGACGCCCAGATCTCCTGCGGATCGTGCTCGACCCAGCCTGCCTTCGGGAACTGCTGTGTGAATTCCTTCTGCGCCACTGCGCGAACCGAGCCGTCGTGGTCGAACACAATCGCCCGGGAGCTGGTGGTGCCCTGATCGAGCGCGAGGATGAATGGCATGGTCACCTTGAATTGGTGTCTGGCGTCGGCCGCGGACGAGTCTACAATACCCGCCATGGCACGAGCGCTGCCGCGCGAGCTTCTCGCCGAGTTCTTCGGGACGTTCATTCTGATCGTGTTCGGCGTCGGCGTCGTCGCGCAGACCGTGCTCAGCCGCGGCGCTGCCGGCAGTCCGCTCACGATCAACATCGCCTGGGGATTGGCCGTGACGATGGGTTGCTACGTTTCAGCGGGCGTGACGGGTGCGCACCTCAATCCCGCCGTCACCCTGGCGCTCGCCGCGCACCGTCGATTCCCGTGGCGCAAAGTGCTGCCCTATTCGCTCGCGCAGCTGACCGGCGCGTTCGTCGCATCGGCCGTGGTGTTCGTCACGTATCACGAGGCGCTGACGGCGTTCGACGGAGGCGTGCGGCAGGTACTCGGCCCGCAGGGCACGGCCGGCATCTGGGCGACCTACCCGCAGCCGTTTCTCAGTGCGTTCCCGGGAGGAGTCATCGATCAGATCGTCGGGACGGCGCTGCTCGTGGCCGGCATCTTCGGCATCACCGACAGCCGGAATTCGCCGGCGCCGGCCGGCCTGGTGCCGGTCGTCGTTGGCCTTCTCGTCCTGCTGATTGGCGCGACGTTCGGGTTCAACTCCGGTTACGCGATCAACCCGGCACGCGACTTCGGCCCGCGGCTGTTCACGTCAGTCGCGGGCTGGGGCACAGAAGTGTTTCGCGCCGGACAGAGCTGGTGGTGGGTGCCGATTCTGGGCCCGTTGGCCGGCGGCGTGATCGGTGGCTCGGCGTACGACCTCTTTGTCGGCAGACACCTGGATGCCTGAGCGGCGAGGCAACTACTATCCCTCCGGGGCTGAAGACTCATGGTCGCGTGCAGTTGCCTACGCCCTCGATTTCTGACGACCCTGTACAACCCTTCAGAAGCGTGATTTTTGGGGCGAGGCAACTGCACGCGGCCATGAGTCTTCAGCCCGGTTCAGATCCTGACCACGCGCGTGGCGAAGTCTCGCGCGAACTCCTCGTCGTGCGTCGCGACGACGAGCGCGCGCCCCTGTTCGACGAGGCCGCGCAGCAGCGCGCCCAGCTCGCTGCGCCGCAGCGGATCCAGGGAGGCAGTCGGCTCGTCCATCAGCAGCACGGGCGGATCGACGGCCAGCGCTCGCGCAATCGCTACCCGTTGCGCTTCGCCGCCTGAGAGCTGCCGCGGCAGCGCCTGCGCGCGGTGGTCCACGCCGAACGTCGTCATGAGCTCGATCGCCCGCCGTTGCGCGGCGTCGGGCGCGACGCCATGGGCGTGAACGGGCGCCAGGCAGATGTTCTGGATCGCGGTCAGGTGCTCGAACAGGCAATGAAACTGAAACACCATGCCAACCTTGCGGCCGAGCGCGGCCAGCGTCGCCTTGTCGGGCGTGACGCCGCCCTGGAGTCTGACGGCGTCGACGCGAATCTGACCCGCTTGGAACCGCTCGAGCCCTACGACGGCGCGCAGGGTCGTCGTCTTGCCCGATCCTGACGGCCCCATCAGAGCAACCAGCTCACCGCGACAGACGTCCAACGTGAGGCCGGTCAGCACGGCCCGTTCTCCGCGCCGCAGCCACAAGTCGTCGATCGCCAGAACCGCGTCGACGGGGTTGGCGGGGTTGTCGGGGTTGTCGGGGCTCCCAGGGGGCCTGCGCGCCGCAGTCACTCTGGTGCCCTTCGCCATTGTGCTTCCAGGTTCCGCGCGAGCGCGGCCAGCGGCAGCGACATCGCCAAGTAGAGGCCGGCGCAGAGGATGCCCGGAACAACCCAGCTCCCGAGGTTCGTCGCGAAGATCTGGGTTTGCTTGGTCAACTCCAGCACGGTCAGCACGGAGACGAGCGACGAGTCCTTCAGGAGCGCGATGAAATCGTTGGTCATGGGCGCCAGAGCCAGGCGAAACGCCTGCGGCGCGCGGACGAGCGTCAGTACCTGGCGTTCGGTGAGGCCGAGCGTGCGCGCCGCCTCCAGCTGCCCCACCGACACCGCCTCGAGCGCGGACCGGTAAATCTCGCTCTCATAGGCAGCGTAGTTCAGCGCCAACCCTAGCAGCGCGGCGACGAACGCCGGCAATCTGACGGCGGCGGCGAGGCCGTAGTAGAGGACGAAGAGCTGCAGAAGGATCGGCGTCCCGCGGATCAGCTCGACGTAGCCGGTCAAGGCGATGCGCGCGATTCGGCCGCCGTACACGCGTCCGGTCGCGATGAGGACACCGATCACGACCGCCAGCGCCATCGAGAGGCACGACAACGTGAGGGTGACGACCGACGCCCGCAACAACGATGGCAGGTATCTCGCCGCGGCTTCCCACCGCGTTGTCGCCGCGGCCGACGTCTCGACGCCAATGACCGGCGCGACTGGCTCACCGGCGAGCACTCTTGCGAACAGTTTCGGCTGGTCGTCGTTCCAGACGCGCCAGCTTCGGAAGATTCGCTCGAGTGTGCCGTCGCGCATCGCTCCGCGGAGAATTTCGTTGACTGCGTCGCGAAGCGGGGCGTTGCCAGCGGACAGCACGCCGATGTAGTGGCCCACCGCCACGGATTGCGGCTGTACCGTGAAGCCCGGCATCGTCCGGTGCCGCCGCTCCGCGAGCACGTTGTCGAGCAGCACCGCGTCCACCCGCCCGACCAGCAGATCGCCGAACGGATGCACATCGTCGTCGTACGAGACGGCGTGGAGCCCGACCTCGCGTTCCGCGCGGAGCAGGATCTCGTAGGCGATGGTCCCGCCCAGCGTGCCGACGGTCTTGTTGCGCAGGTCGGCGATGGTCAGGAGCCTGCCGGCGTCGGCGTCGCGGACGCTCAGCACCTCTCGGAACTCGTAGTAGGGCAGCGTGACCGCGAGCGACGCGCGGCGGGCCGGCGTGTCCTCGATGCCGCTGAGGCCGATCTCGGCATCTCCCCGCGCGATGGACTGGTCGATTGACGTGAACGTCACGTTCACGAATTGGGCGCTCCGGCCGAGGCCGCGCGCCATCAAGCCGGCAATTTCGACGTCGAAGCCGACGAGCGTATCGGGTCGGGCCGGATCGGCCTCGACGAACGGCGCGCCGCCTTCGGGATCGCCGGCCCACCGGAACACCGGCGGCGCAGCGCCCGCTACGATCGAGGTGGCGTGAACGCCGAGCCACAGTGCGGCGGCGGTAGTGAAAATCCGAAACACCGATGTAGATTGTAGCGGGAGGCCTCGCATGACGAAGGTGGCGTTTCTCGGAACGGGACTGCTCGGCAGCGCGATGGTCGAGGGCATGCTGCGCCGGGGCGAGTCCTTGACCGTCTGGAATCGAACGGAATCGAAAGCCCGCGCGCTCGAGCGGCTCGGCGCGGCGGTTGCGGCAACAGCAGGGGACGCCGTCGCCGGCGCGGAACGCGTCCACATGACGTTCTCCGACGATACGGTCGTGGACCGGGTGCTCGCGGAGACGGTGCCACGGCTCAAGCCGCGGGCAGTGGTGATCGATCACACGACGACGTCCCCGCAGGGCACCGTCGCGCGCTACAAGCACATGCGGGCGGCCGGAGTGACGTTTCTCCACGCGCCTGTCTTCATGTCGCCGCAGATGGCGCGCGATTCGGTTGGCATCCTCATGACCTCGAGTCCGGAGGCGGCGTTCGAGCAGGTGCGCGGGCCGCTGCAGGAGATGACCGGCGAGGCGTGGTACCTCGGGGACGATCCGCAGCGCGCGGCTGCCTACAAGCTGTTCGGCAACTCGATGCTGTTCGTCATCGCGGCCGGCGTCGCCGACGTGTTCGCGATGGCGAAGGGGCTCGGGATCCCGCCGGCCGACGCGCTCCAGGTCTTTTCAAAGTTCCAGCCGGGCGGGCTCATCAAGGCGCGCGGCGAGAAGATGGCGCGCGCCGATTTCAGCGCCAGCTTCGAGCTGACAATGGCGCGCAAGGACTTGCGCCTGATGCTCGAGGGGGGCGCCGGGCAGCCGATGACCGTGCTCCCCGCGATTGCCTTGCGCATGGATGAGGCCATCGCTGCCGGCCACGGCCACGAAGACCTGGGCGTCATCGCCGCGGAGGTCGTCCAATGAGGATCGTTGCGACCGCGATCGCGCTCCTGCTCGGCGCGCAAGCGTCGAACCCGAATGGTCGAGCGAGCTTCGTCAAGATCGACGCGCCCGTGGTCGTGCTGGCTCACGTGCGCGTCATCGACGGCACCGGCGCGCCCGCGCGCGACAACCAGGTGCTTGTGATCCGCGACGGCGACATCGCCGCTGTCGGGGATGCGTCCTCGATCACGCTCCCGGCAGGCGCGACGACGATCGATCTGACCGGCCGCACCGTCGTGCCGGGGCTGGTGATGATGCACGAGCACCTGTACTACACCACCGGTCCGGGCGTGTACGGGCAGCTCGGCGTCAGCTTTTCGAGGCTGTATCTGGCGGGCGGAGTCACGACCATGCGCACGGCCGGGAACACCAACGGCATCATGGACATCAACCTCGCGCGGCGGATCGCTGCGGGCGAGCTGGCGGGCCCGGCCGTCGACGCGACCGCGCCCTACTTGAACGGACCCAACACGTTCCTGCAGATGCACGCCGTCAAGAACGCGGATGAGGCGCGCCAGCACGTGGCGTACTGGTCCGAGCAGGGCGCCACGTCCGTGAAGGCCTACATGCAGATCTCGCGCGAGGCGCTGAAGGCGGGCATCGACGAGGCGCACCGACGCGGCCTGAAGGTCACCGGCCATCTCTGCTCCGTGACCTACGGCGAGGCCGCGGACCTCGGGATCGACAACCTCGAGCACGGCTTCTTCGCGGCCACGGATTTCGTGGGGCAGAAGCAGCCGGACGTCTGCCCCGGTCAGGCGCAGGGACAGCAGGCGGTGGCCGCACTCGATGAGCACGGCGCACCCTTTCAGGCGCTGGTGAGAAAGCTCGTCGAGAAGCGCGTGGCGCTGACCTCCACGCTCACAGTGTTCGAAACGCTCACTCCGGCCCGGCCGACACCGCCAGGCCTCGACGTGCTCACACCCCAGCTTCACGACGCGTTCATGCGCGCGTACGACCGCGCCCAGCAGAATCAGCAGTCCGTGTTTCGGACGTTGTTTGCGAAGGGCATGGCGCTCGAGCGGGCGTTCGCGGGGGCGGGCGGTGTCCTGCTGGCCGGGACCGATCCGACCGGGGCGGGTGGCGTCGTACCCGGGTTCGCCGACCAGCGGCAGTTGGAGCTCCTCGTCGAGGAGGGTTTTTCGCCGGTCCAAGCGATATCCATCGCGACACTCAACGGCGCGAAGTACCTGGGTCGCGACGCCCGCATCGGGTCGATCAAGGTCGGCAAGCAGGCGGATCTCGTCGTCTTACTGGGCGATCCGTCGAGGACCATCGGCGACGTGCGCCGCGTCGAGACCGTCTTCAAGGCGGGGATCGGCTATGACCCGCAGAAGCTCCTAGAGTCGGTGAAGGGGCAGGTGGGAATTTGGTAAAGCCCCAGAGTTGCCTACGCCCTCGATTCCTGACGACCTTCCAGCCCAAAGAATCTTGTTCTTGGGGCGAGGCAACTGCACGCGGCCATGAGTCTTCAGTCCGCCTGAGAAGACTTCAGCGCCCGTCCTGCAATCAATTACCAGATAACCAGATAACCGAATATCCAGATAACGCGATTCTCATTGTCCCGATCGCAGCGTCACTTTCTGCACGCGCCAGTTCGTGAGCTCGCCGACGAAGAGCTCGTTCTCGCTCCGGCAGTCAATCGAGTTCACCATGCCGAATTCCTTCGGCAACTTGCCCGCGCGCCCGAACTTCCCAACGATGCGGCCGTTGAGCTCCAGCTTGTAGATTTCGCCGTTGTCGAGCGTCTCCGGGTCGTTGGAGTTCGAGCTGTAGAGGTACTGATGCGCGCCCGACGTGATGGGCGTGATACACAGGGCGGACGGCGTGCCGACGTTCGTGATCTGTGCCTTGACGTTGCCGTCGGCGTCGAATACCTGGATGCGCTGATTGCCGGCGTCGGCGACGTAGAGGTTGCCCTGCGCGTCGATGACTATGCCGTGGATGCCATTGAACTGGCCCGGCTCCGATCCGCGCGATCCCCATGACTTGATGAAGTGCCCGTCCTTGTCGAACTTGGCGATCCGCGCGTTGCCGGCGGTCTTGCTCGCGCCGTCGGCGACGTAGATGTTGCCGGCTCGATCCCACGTCACGTCTGCCGTGCGATTGAAGCTGTCGCCGGGGATGCCGGCGCCGGGCGCCCCTGGCGGGCCGAAACGTCCGCCGCCGGGGGCCGCCGCCGCAGCGCCGGGAGCTCCTGCGCCGCGCCCTTCGGGCGGAGGACCGCCCGCGCCCCGTCCCTCAGGCGGCGGTCCGCCGCGGCCAGCTCCAGCCGCTGCGGGGCGGACGCTGATCGCCTCCGGCTTGCGGCTCAGCACGAGTGCCAGCCGGCCGTCCGGGTCGAACTTCATGACGTTGCTGGAGCCTTGATCGACCAGCCAGACGTTGTCCTGCGGATCGACCCGCGTGGCCTGCGCGAAATTGAGTCCGTAGAGGCCCTGCCCGATCTCGCGCAGGAACTTGCCGCTCGCATCGAACTCGAGCAGCCGCGACCCGGCCTTGTAGAACGTGCGGGAGGACCCGACGGTTGCGTTGGCCGCGCCTGTGCGCGTGTAAACGAAGATGTGCCCTTTGGAGTTCGTCGCGACACCGGCCACCTCGCCCAGGTGGATGTTGTCGGGAAGCTTCAGGAGATCCGCGTTGGCGTCGAATGGAATATCCGGCGCGGACTGTGCGACGAGCGACACGCCGCACGCGAGCGCGGCAGCTGTGACCAGCCCCTTGAACGTGCGTGAATTCGATGGATTCATGGGCGCCTACTGTCCGTTGGACGGCTTGGCGGTCTGTGACCGCAGCAGAATCTTCTGCACTCGCCACGCCGTGATCTCAGACACGAAGAGCGCGTTGGGGTTGCGGCAGTCGATTTCGTGGACGGTGCTGAATTCCTTCAGTGCCTTGCCCGCCTTGCCGAACTTTCCGATGATCGTGCCGTCGAGCTCCATCTTGTAGATCTCGCCAGTCTGCGCCGCAGCGCGCGAGTCGCCGTTGTCGGGCACCGAGTTGGAGACGAACAGGTACTGGTGCGGTCCGGGGGAAACGCAGACCGCCCAAGGGCTCCCGACCTGATCGTAGATGGCCTTCGGGTTCAGGTCGTTGTCCCAGACCTGGACGCGAGCGTTGCTCCGGTCGCCGATGTAGACGTTGCCCTGTGCGTCCATCGCCATGGTGTGCGGCAGGCGCAGCTGTCCCGGTCCGGTGCCCTGAGTGCCTGCCGACTTGATGAAGCGGCCGTTCTTGTCGTACTTGACGACGCGGTTGTCACCGTAGCCGTCGGTCACGAAGATGTTGCCCTGGGCGTCCCAGCCGACGTCGGTCGGCCGGTTGAACGAGTACGGCTTGTTCGAGTTCGGCGCCGATCCCTGTCCGGTGAAGTTGGTCAGCTCGTCGACGGCTTCGGGGCGCCGCCCGAGTGTCATGACGACGCGGCCCGCGGGGTTGAACTTGATCACCATGTTCGACCCTTCGTCGACGACCCAGATATTGTCATCCTTGTCCACGCGGACCGCGTGGGCGAAGACCAGGCCGTAGAGACCCTGGCCGATCTCCCGCACGAAGGCGCCGTTCTGATCGAACTCGAACAGACGCGTCTCGCCCGATCGGGTGTAGACGAAGACATGGCCCTTCGAGTTGGTCGCGACGCCGATGCCCTCGCCGAAGTACACGTTCGGCGGGAGCTTGAAGAAGTTGGCGACCGAGTCGTACGGAATCTCAGGAACGTTCTGCGCCTTGGCCTTGCTCTGCGCGAATGACGGCGCTGCCGCGCACAGCAGCGCGACCGCGATGATGACCGACCGGCACACTTTCATAGACCCTCCCGACTGCTGGCGAGAATCTATCGCGACCAGCCCCATTCCGCAACTACGGTTTCACAAAGAGGCCACGAAGGCACGATGGCACGAAGAACGTGCCTCCGTGACCAGCGCGGGCTCTACTTGCGGGCGCCGGTGGCGTGGCTCAGCGCCGCACTCTGCACCTGATACTCGTATTTTGCCGAGGCCTGCTCGAGCTCCGCGCCGGTCTTGTTCAGTTGCGCCTGGCTCAACTCCACGATCGAGCTGAGGCCGAGGCTGTACCTCGCTTCGGCGAGATCGAGTGCCAGTGACGCCTGATCGAGCAGCTGGTTGGTCAGATCGAGCCGCTGGAACGCCGTGCGCGCGTCGAGCCACGCCACCTGCACCTCGCGCGCAATCTGATTCTCCAGGTCGCGCGCGCGCTGATCGAGGGACCGCGCCCGCAGGGACGCCTCGGCGTGACGCGCGGCGAACAGGCTGCCATTCATGATCGGGACATTCACGTTGACGCCGACGGCCGAGTATCGATCGTTGAGGGCAGCCTCCCGGTAGGGCGCGACACCGGTGGTGGCCACGGCCGCGACCGAGGGTCTGAACAGGTCGCCCTCGGCGTCGGCGAAGCGAGCCGCGGCCTCGGCGCTGAAACGCTCAGCCAGGATGTCGGGCCGTTGCCGCAGCGCCTCGGCGACGAGGGCGGTGACGTCCGCGGGCGGTGACGACGGCAGGGGCTCCTCAACCAGCGCGTAGGTCGGTCCGGCCCGCGTCCCCAGCGCCGTCGCCAGCGCGGCGTACGCGCGCTCGGTATCGTTTTGCGCCTGCACCAGCAGCAGTTGCGCCGTCGACAGATTCACCTTTGAGAAGCTGACATCGAGCCCCGATTTCAAATTGCTCGCCGCCAGCGCCGTCACCTGATCGACGACGAGCTGCCTCGCGTCGACGGTGGCCTGAGCGACGCGTTGTACCGCCTGGGCCCGAAGGACGCCGAAATACGATCGGTCCACGTCGAGCAGCACGTTGGCGCGCTCGTTCGAGACGTTCTGATCCTGGGCCTGCGCGCTGAGCGACGAGCTCTGCACGAGCGCGTGGGTGCGGCCGAAATCGGTCACGAGCTGCCCGACGGTGACGCCCGTCGAAAAGCGATCGTAGATGACGGGGTTGTTCAGGGCGCCCGCCGTGATGCGGCTGCCGTTCTGCGCCCCGACGCCGGTCACGCTGGCGAACGCCGTAGGCCAATACGCCGAACGGGTCTCTCGCACGACCTCCTTCGCGGCCTGGGCGCCGTACTGTGCCGCTTGAATCTGCGGGTGATTGGTCAGCGCCGTCTGCTCGGCCTGCCCGAGCGTCAGCGGCGTCGCGTTCTGCGCCGCGCTGCTCGCGGGCGCGGCGAGCAGGAGGGCCGCGAAGGCGGCGCGGAGCCTCGTCATTGTGCCTCCCCGCGCGCGGCCGCCGGACGCCGTCGATACACGAGGAGATACGCCGCAGGCACGATGAACACCGTCAGGACCACGGAGACGAGGAGCCCGCCGATGATCGCCCGCGCCAGCGGCGCGTACGCCTCGCTGCCCGTGCCGAGCTTGAGCGCCATCGGCGTGAGCCCGATGATCGTGGCGAGCGACGTCATGAGGATCGGGCGCAGACGGATGCGGCACGAGTTCACCACGGCGTCGATGAGCGGCATCCCGTCCTCCTCCAGTCGATGCGTGAATTCGACGATCAGGATGCTGTTCGAGACGACCATGCCGACCATCATGAGCACGCCCATCAGCGATTGGACGTTCAACGTCGTCCCGGTCAGAAACAGCGCAAGCAGCACGCCGGTCAAGCCGGTCGGCACCGCCAGCAGTATCAGCACAGGATCGACAAACGATCGGAACTGGGCGACCAGAATCAGGTACAGGAGCACGAGCGCGAGAATCAAGCCAGCGCCGAAGCTCGTGAACGAGGCCTGCATCCCTTCCACCATCCCGCGCATCGCGACCCGTACGCCGGCCGGCATCTGCGTGTCGGCCATGACGCGGCGAACACCCGAGGCGACGCGCCCCAGATCTTCGGTGGCGGGGTTGACATAGATGTCGATGACGCGCTGGATCTGGTAGTGATCGACTTCGGTCGGCGACCTGAACGGGGTGATGCGGCTCACCGCGTCGAGCAGCGTCGGATCCTTCCAGCCGGAGGAGTGGAGCGGAATGTTCTTGAGGTCGAGCACGCTGCGGATTCGATTCTCGGGGTACTGCACGGTCAGCATGTAATCGTTGCCGCTCTTCGGATCGACCCAGTAGCTCGGCGCAATCATGCCGTTCGATGTGAGCGCCGTGATGACGTTGGATACGACCTCGCGCTGGTTGAGGCCGAGCTCATTCGCCCGCTCGCGGTTGATGTCCAGGCGCAGCGACGGGTAGTCGAGGTCCTGCGGAATATAGACGTCGCTGACGCCTGCCAGCGAACGGACACCGCGCGCGAGGTCGCTGGCGGTGGCGAAGGCCGTGTCGAGGTTCGGGCTGCTCACCTGGAGGTCGATGGGTGCCGGCAGGCCTTGATTGAGCACCGCGTCCACCATCCCGCCGGACTGAAAGTACGCCGTCAGCTGCGGCAGCTCGGCGCGGATCGCACGGCGGACCCGGTCCATGTACTCGTAGCTGCCGATCTTGTGATTCTCGACGAGGGCGACCTGGACGGTCGCGGTATGCGGCCCCGCGTTGCTTGTGTAGATGGCGGAGATGTCCGGCGTCACACCGATGTTCGACGTGATGAGGTCGAGATCCGTCGGATCGACGATGTGCCGCACGAGCGCTTCGACACGCGCCACGTCCTGGGTCGTCACCTCGATCCGGGTGCCGGACGGGGATTTCAGGTTGATCACGAATTGGCCCGCGTCGGTCCGCGGGAAGAACGCGACGCCCAGCAGCGGATAGAGCAGCAGGCTGACGACGAACACGGCGCTGATGGAGACGATGACCAGGCCCGGCCGCCGAAGAGCCAGGCGGATCCGGCTCTCGTAGGTCTCGAGCAGCCCGGTAAACCCGTGGTTGAACGCTGCCGTGAACCGCTCGCCCAAGCGCGCGTGGGCGTCGTCGCCGCGGCCATGGTGCGCCTTGATCAGCTTCGCGCAGAAGAGCGGCACGACCGTCAGCGCCACGAAGTACGAGGCAAAAAGCGACAACACGACGGCGAGCGCAAGCGCGGAGAACAGAAACCGGCTGACACCGTAGAGGAACATCACGGGAAAGAAGACGACCGAGCTCGTGAGCGTGGCGGCGAGGACGGCCATCGCGACTTCTTCGCCCCCGGTTTCAGCCGCGACGGCGGGCGGCTCGCCCATCTCGAGATGCCGGAAGATGTTCTCGAGGACGATGACCGCGTTGTCGATGAGGCGCGAGAAGACCAACGCAAGGCCGGCGAGAATCATGGTGTTGATCGACCCGCCGCCGAAGTACAGCGCGATGAAGGCGGCCAGCGCCGACAGCGGAATCGAGAGGAACACGGCGATCGTGGCGCGAAAGCTCGCCAGGAACACCAGCACCATCAGGGCAGTGAGCACCAGGCCGATCGCCCCCTCGCGCAGCAGCGTCTCGATCGCGCGCTTCACGAACAGCGATTGATCGAACACGACGTTGGTCACCAGCTCCTTGGGGATGTTGCCGAGCCGCGACAGCGTGTCCTTGATGCCGTCGACGACGGCGATCGTGTTCGTGTCGCCACCCTGCTTCATGATGGGGAGGTACACGGACGGCTGACCGTTCACGCGCACGACGTTGGCCTGGATCTGGTAGGCATCCTCGGCCCGTCCGATATCACCAACCGTGACCGTCGACATGCCCACCGTCTTGATCGGCGCGTCGTTGATCTCCTTGACCGTCGGAAACTGGCTGTTCGAGTACAGCGCGTAGTCGAGCGGGCCGATCTTCACGTCTCCCGCCGGGAGAATGAGGTTGGCGTTGTTGACCGCGCGCACGACGTCCATCGGGCTCAGCTGGTAGGACTGCAGCTTGTCCGGGTCGACGTACACCATGATCTGGCGGAACTTCCCGCCAAACGGCTGCGGCACCGAGGCACCCGGCACCACCGCGAGCTGGTTGCGGACGGTGAATTGCCCGACGTCACGCAGGGTCGCCTCGCTCAGACCCTCGCCCTTGAGCGTCACCAGACACACTGGCAGGCTGGATGCGTCGAACTTCAAGATGATCGGCGGCATCGTGCCGGGCGGCAGGCGCCGCAGATCGGCCATCGCGAGGTTGGAGATGGTATTGACGTCGGAGTCCGCGTTGGTGCCAGGCTGAAAGTACACCTTGATGATGCTCACGCCCGGCAGCGACCGCGATTCCATGTGGTCGATGCCGCTGCCCAACGTGAAAAAACGCTCGAATTTCCCCGTGATCTCGGTCTCGATCTCTTCCGGCGGCATCCCGTTGTACGACGTCGCGACCACCACCTCGGGGATGTTGATGGTGGGGAAGAGATCGACCGGCATCCGGACGAGGCAGGTGACCCCGATGATCATCACCATCAGGCAGATGACGATGATGAAGTACGGGTTGCGAATGGAGAACCGCGACATTACTTGTCCCCCCCGGCCGACGGGCCGCTGGTCGTCTTGGCCGTGACCTGCTGACCGGCTTTGAGCTGGCTGCGATTGCCGATCACGACGCGATCGCCCTCGCGCACACCGGATGTGAGCTCCACGCGATCGGCGGTCTCCAGACCCACACCCACCGGCCGCCGATCGATCTGGCCGCGATCGTCGACGACCATGACCGTGGCGCCCTTCTCATCGCGATCGAGGGCCTGAACCGGTACGACGAGCACACCTCGCTTCTCGTCGAGCGTCAGCGCGGTTTGCGCATACATGCCGGGGATCAGCGTCTGACCCGGGTTCTGCACATCAACCTCCGTATGCATCGTCCGGGTCTCTTCACTGACCTTTTCGGCGAAGCGCGCCACCGTGCCGGGGAAGGTGCGCTTCAGCGCGGGCACCTCGACGTCGACGGCCTCGCCCGTGTGAATGCGCGACACCGCCGATTCGGGCACCGCAATGGTGAGTCGAAGGCGATCGTTCTCCGAGAGCTTCACGAGCGGCATCGCCTGGCTCTGTGACGATGTGCCAGCTTGAATCATGGCACCGGTGTCGGCGTACCGATGCGTGACGACACCAGCAAACGGCGCCGTAATGCGCGTGTACTCCAGGAGCGTCTTCGTCTTGCCGGCCATCGCCTTCGAGACGGCGAGCTGCTGCTGCGCGGCCGCCAGCGCGGCCTTCGACGTGGACACCTGCGCCTCCGCCATGCGGTCTTTGGCCGCCGCATCGTCGATGTCCTGTTGCGCAACGAGATTCGGCCGGCTCTTGAGCACGCCGGCGAGCCGGGCTGACGCGAGGTGGGCAAGCTCGTGCGCCGAGACGGCGCGATCGAGGTCGGCCTGGGCGCGGTTGATCTCTTCGGCGCTCCTATTCACTGTCGCGTCGTCCTGGCGCACTTCGTCCTGCAACTCCGGCACCTCGAGCACGGCCAGCAGCTGGCCCGCTCTCACGCGGTCGCCGACGTCGACGTAGATCGTCTTCAGGAAGCCGGCGACCTTTGCGTGGACGTCGATCTCCTGGAATGGACGGAACTCGGCGGCCAGCGTCAGCGTCTGCGAGATGTCCGCACGCTCGACCGCCGCCACAGCCACGGTCGGCGCGCCGCCGCCGCCGGTCGCCGCGCGCGAGCCGGCACACGAGGCCATCGCGGCAACACCCGCGGCGGCTGTGAGAAGCGCCGCGACCCGAGCCGTCCCCGTTCGAGTCGCGTGATGTGTCTTCATGTTCTCGCCGGTCACTCCCAGCCCTCCACAAATGAGCGCAGTTTGTCGACCGAGAAGTCCTGCGACCGGCAGAGCTCGATCACGCGACGTTCTCTCACGCGCATCTCCGTGACGACACCGGGGATCCTGGCGCCGACCTGCGGAGGGATGTTGACCAGCCCATGGCGGTCGCCGAATAGAAGGTCACCGGGCGACATCGGGAGCCCGGCGATGCGGACGGGCCCGCCGAAATCGACGATGTGGACGAATGCGTGCGATGGAGTTGTGCGACTGAAGAAGGACTGGAGCCCTGCCTGCCGCACCGCGGGGAGATCGCGAACCGCCCCGTTGGTGACGTAGGCGACACAGCCAAGCGCGCGGAGAATCTGCGCGTGAACCTCGCCGACAAACGCGCCGAGCCCCGGCTTGTCGTCGACGTCCTGGACCACCACGACCCGGGGGGCCGGCAGCGTGAGGATGTAGTTCCACCAGTCGGTGCGATCGGCGTACGCGTGACCCACGGGAGGCGGTGTGGAGCAGCGGATGCGGGCGGTCGCTGCGTACCCGACGACGGCCGGCATGTCCTCGAATGCGCAGTGGATGGTGCCGTCGGTGAATCCCTCGTTGCGCAGGCGGACGCCGAAGGTCTCGATCGCGTTAGCGATCGCGCAACTATCGAGATCCCGGAGCTGCTCGAGAGCCGCCGTTGAGAGCGATTCGCTCATCTGCACACACCTCCCACCGCGTTCAGCCACTCCGGGGCCTCTGCGCCGCGATTCGAAGCGCCAAGTGACTCCACGGCCCAGCACGGACCGTCTTCAACTCGACGAGCGCCGTACGGTTAGAGGGAAGGCGGTCCGCGAAGCGGATCGGGCGAGGCGTCAAACGGGGATTCCAGGACCGAGACGCTCTCGACAACCCGGCGCTCCGGTTCAGGTGCATTGGGAATCGGCGGCAGCGTCGACCATTCCACCGTGATGACCGTGTCGCACTGCTGCGCGTGCAAGACGGCCTTCGCCGGCGGCGTTTCGCTGCTTGTGGCCCACCTGCCTCCCGGAGCCATCGACCGGCTGTCGACCCGCTGAAAGGCGCGCGCCACTGTCGGTGCGAACAACACCGCCGCGACGACCACGAGCACCGCAAAGGCGCGAACGCGCATGCTGTCCCGTACTCTACCGCTGTTTGTATGGCGCGGCAAGGGAGTAGCCGCCGACTAGTGATTCATATCGGTTCGCTAGGTTCGCTGGGTTCGCTCGGTGCTACCGGGCGAACCCATGGAACCTGGAGCACCGCGCGAACCATGCGAACCCCGCGAACCCATGCGGTTACAAGCCACCACTCAGAGCGAACGAAGGAACGACACCAGGTCCGCTTTTTCGCGCGCGGTCAGGCCGATGTTGAACCGTGTTTCGTAGAACTCGACCGCCTCCTCGAGTGTCCTGGCGAGGCCATTGTGAAAGTACGGCGCGCGCGCCGCGAGACCCCGCAGAACCGGCCCTTTGAACTTGCCGATGTCAGCCCACTTGCCGGAGATCATCGCGCGACCCGGGTCCGTCGTCTGGACCGTCTGATGTGTCGAGAGATTGCGGAGCGTGAAGAGCGGCATGTCGGGCGTTCGGCGGGACACGTCGGTCAAGCCGATGTTCAGCGGAGCCTTCACCGAGTGGTTGCCGACGTTGGGCGAATCATGGCACAGGGTGCAGTTGGCGGTGATCGTCGCGGGCACAGTCACCGGACCCGACGGGGTGGTGAACGTCTGATTGTTCAGGCCAGCAACACCCGCAATGACGATCGGCTTGGACGTGAAGAGCAGCTCGCCACGCGCGATGGAGCGTCGGGCTTCAGCCACGCGGCCCTCTCCGTCAATGGAAGCCCACGCGCTGAAGATCGTGAACGCGTTCGGATCGAACGGGGCCTTGGTGGGGTTCAGGCCAACCGGGTCATTGATGCCGATGAAGAACGGTTGCCGAGAGAGCGCCACCGGACCACCCTGCGCGCCACGGGCATGGAGGCTGCCGGCGCGATCGTCCCGGGCCTGCGCGGTGAAGAGGCCGGTCTCGAGGGTCACGATCGCCTGCTGTTCCTGGGCCGTCAGCGGGACGGAGGCCTGCGCGTGGCCGAGGGTCGCGTCGTTCGCCTGGTGGGCCAGATCCGGCTCGCGGCCATCCCACATGATGGCGCTGAGGAAAGGGAGATTGGTCGACGGCAACGGCCGGCGATACATGGATGCCGAGGGCAGGGGTGAGGTCAGATTGGCGGGGCAGCTGTACGGGTCGTCTACCGAGACGATTTCGAACTCCGCTGGCCTCGGCGGAACGTCGTTTGTCTGGGTCGGTACGTCGATGCCGATGCGAATCAGCCCGCGCGTGAGCAAGAGGCTGAACGCTTGCCTGCGCCTGGTCAATGTCGACACGTCGGCGCTTTCGCAGGTCGAGCCGTCGTTGCTCCTGAAAATCGGATCGAGCCCGTTGGTTTCCTCGAAACGCTCCTGCACACGTTCAGGCGTGATCGTCCATCCCTGGTCGGGCAGGTGGCAGCTGCTGCACCGGCGACCGTTCGTGCCAAGGTCCTGGAAGAACGGATTGCTCAGATCGAGTGGACCGTTCACGTTGAACGTGCGCACCTGGCCGCTTACATCCTCCGACGCGAGAAGACCGGGTTCCCGGTTGTCGGCGGCCAGCATACCGGCGATCGTGCCGCTGCAGACCAGCACCGCCAGGCCCGGAGCGAGCACGAGGTTCCGCATTCCGACGCCCTGCATAGGGATTCCTCCTGTTATGCAGGTAGTGTCGTGAACGTCAGAAACGTATCGCAGACCCGCGTCAGGAATCCATGATCAGAATGGGCCGAAGACTCCTTGTCGCGTGCAGTTGCCTACGCCCTCGATTTCTGACGACCCCGTCCAACCCTTGAGAACCTTGATTTGGGGGCGAGGCAACTGCACGCGACAAGGAGTCTTCAGCCCGGCTTAGAGTCTTCAGCCGGGCTCGGAGCCCTCAGCTTTCTATGAGATGGGTTGTCGTCTAGGCACCAAGCCGGAGGGCGAGATCATTGAAGTCTTTCGCCGCGACGTCGACCGACGAATCCGCGGTCAGGTCGGGCTTCCCATTCGGTCCATATTCGAGCGGCCGAACGACGAACGCCGTTTTCAACCCCACGCCCTTCGCGGCGTGCAGATCGCCCAGGTGGGCCGCCACCATCATCACCTCGGCGGGTTTGAGGTCAAGGAAGTCCGCCGCGGATTGGTACACTTCGCGGTCGGGCTTATAGTGACGGACGAGCTCGGCCCCCAGAATGCAATCCCAGGGCAACCCTGAATACTTCGCCAGGTCGGTCATCAATGAGACGTTGCCATTCGAGAGGGGGGCGATGACGAATTTCCTCTTCAGCCTCGTGAGTCCACCCACCGCGTCGGGCCACGGCCGCAAACGGTGCCAGGCGCGATTCAGCGCCTCTGTGTCGGCCTGCGAAAGCCCCGTAAGGCCGAAGTCGATCAGAATTCTGTCGAGGATCATCCGGTGCAGGCCATCCAATTTGGTCCAGGGCAGTTCACCGCTTCGCACGCGGTTCATGCTGGGACCGTAGCCGGCGCGCCACGCGTCCGCGAACTTCGCCCCGTCGACAGTCTGCCCTTTTCGTTTCGCCAGTTCCTCGACCTCATGGGTGACTGAGGTGCGCCAGTCGACGACGGTGCCGAACGTGTCGAAGACAAGCGCCTTCACTGACGCCATTTGACCAGGAGATTGCTCGCCGATCGACGCGGTGTCGGAAGCGCTGGCCGGGGTGCGGCCGACCAGCCCGGCGCCGCCGGCGACCGCCACCGTCCCCAGTTCCAGAAACTCGCGTCGTGAAACGTCCGCGAAGCGACCGGTCATGGCCTGTCCTGCCTCCCGTCCAACCTCATGAACACCGTCAGATGGCGGGCGGCGTCAGACGTGTCCGCCATCCTGGCCGCGCTTCCGCACCGTGACATGGGTCGCGCGTTCGCCAGCGACGTACTCCGCGGGCGCATAGCCGAGGGCACGCATGTCGATACCGGCCCAGAGGTGTTCCCCTGACCCGAGCAGGATCGGCCGGACCGCGAAGTGCAGCTCGTCGATCAATCCGGCGCGCAGAAACTGTCGAATCGTGGAGACACCGCCGCCGAGGCGGATGTCCAGGGCGCCCGCTGCAGCGGAAGCCTCCTTCAAGGCCGCGTAAATGCCTTCCGTGACAAACCGAAACTCCGTGCCTCCCGCCATCTTGAGCGGCGCTCGGGCGTGGTGGGTCAGCACGACGACGGGCGTGTGATAGGGCGGCTCGTCGCCCCACCAGCCCTTCCAGCTGTCGTCAGGCCACGGGCCTCGCACGGGGCCGAACATGTTGCGACCGAGAATCCAGGCCCCGATTCCTGCCAGGCCTTGCTCCGCCATACGGTTATCGACGCCGGTCTCTCCACCATCCAGGTCGTGCATGCGCCGCCACGCCCGCGTCTCGAAGACCCATTCCATCAACTCAGGGCCGCCGACGCCGAGCGGATTCTGCAGATCCTGATTCGGCCCGGCACCGTAGCCATCAATGGAAATCGAAAAACTCTGGACGCGGAGTGTTCCCACAACTGCCTACTTCGCGTCTGCCGGCGGTTTCCGGCGCAGCTTCGCGGAGAGTACCATCGTCGCCATTATCCTATCGCACGCTGGAAATCACGCCGACGTTCTGCAGGCACAGGTGTTCGAGCAGCGGCCGGCTTGGTCCGCTTGATGGCGCTGAATCACAGCGAAGAAACGACATGATTTCCGGAGAGTTCCGCAGCACGAGTCCAATCTGTCCCGGCGAACCAGGCATTGCGCGCGCGATGCTAATCGTTCGTGTCACTCGCGGGCCGTCTGACGAATCGACGTCATCCACGAATACGACGTTGTTGCCGGCCAACTCGAGCCGTGTACCTTGGACGACGACCAGCCGTTTCGGAGGGTCGTAATCGAGCGTCAGCGTCAACGTCCGGTCGCCGCGGATGCGCGTGATCCACGTGTGGGAGGATGCCGGTCCGCCACCCGACCCGCCGGAGCCACCCGGGTGGAGAAACCAGCCAGGCGTACCGCGCCACAGGACAAGAAGCTCCAACTGCTCGACCCCGTTGGGGGCACGTGTTGTGAACCAGCTGGCCATCACAACGGGTGAGATAACACTCGTCGGGCTCGACCAAGATCCATCCATCGGCGCTCCCTGGCCGGAGATCGGTGCGGCAAGGATGACGGCAGCAGTCATTGTGAAGGCAATGACGCCAGCCCTACCCATTGCGGACCTGAAAAAAGGCAAGGACATACCCGTCGGCATCGGTGATCTCGAAGCCCCATAGTCTATCGTCGATGAACGACAACTCCTTCACGAACGACACGCCGTGCTGGCGGAACTCGTCGAAGAGCGTGTCCGGGTCCAGGGTGTAGATGTACGCGTCCCAACGAGCCCATGGGTGGCGGGTGTGGTTGGGACACGGAGGCACGTCGGGAAGGATGGTCTTGAGGAAGATGCCGAGCCCATCCCGGCTCACGCGGGCATAGTACACGTCGCCGTCCGGACCCTGGAAGTCGAGCTGGAAGCCGAGGCGCTCGCGGTAGAAGGCGATCGAGGCCTGCAGGTCCTTCACGATGAAGAACGGACTGATCGAAACGAGATTTCTGGTCGCCATCATTCCCAATGCGCTGTTGCATGTTAGCCAGCGATTTCGGTTTTCGGATATCGACCAGCCGGCGTGACCTGGACCTTCCAGTACGATTTGAAGTCCGCCATGTGGTCCTTCACATCGTTCAAGGAGGCGCTTGCGGACAAACCGCGCCGGTACACGCGCTTATCGAGCGTGCCCAGAACGACGTACTCCGGTTCCGCTGCATTGACGACAGTTCGGAGCAACTTGTCGAGCTCGGCCTTGTGCGCGACGACCGTGTCGCACCGAAGACAAAGTCGGCACGTTTTGCCAAGGAGAACCAAACCGAAGCCTTCCACGTGGATCACGAGCGGAAGTTTCCGAACATTGGTTCTCGTTTCGCACCGTGCGCATCTCGTGAAGCCAGCGTCGGCGTACGGATTCAAGATGAACGCATATCGAGGGGGCAGGGCGCCCATCCGATCGTCCCGATCTGCAGTTCGTCGCATGTTCGTCATCTCAAGCCCGTCATTTCCTCAGCCTCATTCGGGTTGTCGCGCTAATTCAGGCTTCGGCGCTTCCGGCAGGCTCGGCCGGCGCATACCTTCAGGACACCGATCATCTGCTCTGGCGTGACGCGTCCGTTGCGCCAATCGCGCGCAGCCATCCCTCACGCAGCCGTGGGATCGTTGTGTGCGTCAGGTGTTCGATCCGTCCCGGGACGCCACCCGATGCGAGTAATGGCATCAACGCCACCGTTTCGGCGAGGCCGATCTTGCCCACGACGAATTTCGTGAACGAGAACGAGCACGAGTAGAACGTCGGTGCGACCGTCTGGCGATCGGTCGTAAACAACGCCGGCAATTCCGCGTGCTCACCCATAGGTCATCTTCTGGTCGCGGACGACTTGCCAGGAGTGGCGGCCGATCAACCGTTTCACCGCGGGAAGCCCGAGATCCAGCTTCTTCACGAGGTCGCGACGCTGCTCCTCGGTGAGCCCGTCGGCAGGCGTCCAGAGCACGACGTGCACCCCTTCGGTGCGGACCCCGGTTTTCTTCAATTGATCGACGCGTGCGCCATCGTCCACAGACCAGTTCAGCGGTTGGGCGGTCGACTGCGCGAGGACGATGGCGAGGAGCACGTGCGGTAACTGACATGGCCGGCGTCTTACAACAAGGGCGAGGATCTTTTCTGAACCGACATTGCTGATTTGGCCCTCGTCGATCGGCCGCATTCTACTTCTGCCAGACCGTGCTCGTGTGAAACTTTCTTGTCACGACGAGCTCGTGTCGTAACGCCCGCCATCGGACGCGAATCGTGGCAGGTGGGCGCGCCGCCCCGACATCCCCGGGCCCGACACGACGGCTTCGGGCACTCCGCTGGTTCGCGCCGCGCGGCAGATTGCAGTACGCCGCTATCGGGCGGCCGTGCCGGAACGTGACTTCGAGACAGGGCTCCTTCATGGCTGCTAATCCGCCCTGAGCGCGATCATCGGATCGACCCGTGCGGCACGGATCGCCGGTAACAACGCGGCGACAACGCCCGTCAGGAGGAACACCGTCACCGCTCCCATGAGCGTGGTCGGATCGCTCGGTGCCACTCCGTATAGCTGCGTCCCTAGGAGACGTCCGGCCGCCAGCGCACATGGCACGCCGAGCCCTGTCCCCGCGGCCACAATGATCAACCCGTCACGGACCATGAGGCGCACGACAGCGCCGCGGGTAGCTCCGAGCGCCATGCGCAGGCCAAGTTCGCGGACGCGGATTGTGGCGCTGTAGGCCAACAGACCATAAATGCCGACGCACCCGAGTACCACTGCGAGCAGCGACGCGCACGACGCGATCCCGGCGAGCAGCCGCTCTTGTAGCACTGCGTAGTCGAGCCAGCCATCCAAGGTAAAGAGACCGCGGACGATATGGTGGCCCTGCGACTGCACGACCCGAACGTATTCAGCCCTTACGGCGCTCATGTCCCCGCTGACGCGTACGTGCACGTCCGGCACCTGGGTGCGACCGAGTTCCTGCAGCAGTGGCCGGAAGATCACCGCCTGATGCGGCTCTCGAATCGTGCCAATCGGTGCGTCAGCAACCACGCCGACGACTTCGACCTCCGCTAACTTCCCGCTCTCTGTGACGCGGATGTGCCGGCCAAGGCTCTCACCACCCGCAAACAGGTGCCGCGCGGCTGTCTGGTTGAGGATCGCCACGGCTGGCGAGCGCTCGTCGTCGTTCCACACGAAGTCGCGTCCCAGCAGACGCGCGATACCGAACATCTCAAAGAAGGCCGGCGAGGCCAATTCGGTCAAGGCTGGCACCTTCTCCCGCGGGTCAGCCGCCCGGGTATAGTTGTCAGTTGGCAGCACCCCGGGGAAGCCGAGATATGCGGGAAAATAGTTAGATGCGGCGACTGCATCGACGCCGCGGATGGCCGAGAGCTGCCGGAGCAGTTCTTGCCAGTAGGTCCGATCCAAGATGGCGCGGTCGCCAGGTCGTCGCCAGAGCCGGGTCCAGAGGACGGTGCGATGACGAAATATTTCATCGTTCGTCTGCAAATGGCGAAGCGATTGAACGAACAGACCGGCTCCCACCGCCAATACCATCGATAACGCGACTTGGCCGACCAACAACGCCACGCTTGCTTGGCCTACGCCGCCCGCAATCGTTCGACCCGAGTGCAACGCGTGGCCGGGTAACACATGCACAGCTCTCCACGCGGGGAGCACGCCAATCAGGAGTCCCGTCGTGACGGTTACGGCTGTGCTGACGAGGAGCACGCGCGCATCTGGCGTCAGGGAGTGCAGCAAGGGTGTGACACGCGCGATGGAGAGCGCGACATTCAGCGAGCGCGTGGACCAAAACGCGAGCGGCCACGCGACCGCGAGTCCTGCGGTGACAAGAAGGACGCTTTCGACGAGGAGCTGCTGAGCGATCCGTCCCTGACTGGCTCCGAGAGCCACGCGCACCGCAATCTGATGCTGGCGCCGCGTCGCCCGCGCCAAGAGGAGGCCTGCCAGGTTGACGCAACCGATCGCCAACAGGACAGCCGAGAGCGCGACAAGAACGGTGAGCGCCGTGCCGTATTGCCGGCGGAGCGTCGAGAAGCCCGTCGCGAGCGACGCTACATCGATCTCTTGTGACCGCAGAGTGGCTTGCTCCATCTCCGCGAGCGAGGGCGGCACCGTGGCCGCTTGAATCGCGGGCCACCGGGCCTGCACTTCGGCGCGCGCCTGCTGGAGGCGTACGCCCGGCGCGAGTCTCCCGACCACGTTCGCCGCGCGTACCGGTCGTTTTGGATCGCCGCTCATCCCGCGGAGCACAGACAGCGGCACAAACAGATCTGTCCCGCCGTCCGCTTGCAGGCCAGCAAACCCCGGTTGGGTGACGCCGACAACGGTCAGTGGGCTGCCGTTCACCATCAGGGTTTCGCCGATGGCACTGTGATCCCGACCAAACATCAGCCGTCGAAAACGATCGGCGATGACGACGACTGGGATCGGCACGTCGCTGATCGAGAGATCGGCGTCAGTCAGGAGACGACCATCAGCGGGCCGTATGCCCAGGAGCCCGAAGTACTCCGGCATGATGCCCTCGACCCCGGCGTCGGCAGCCGTTCCGCGCGCCTCCACACGGAGGATGCCGCCACCCGAGTACATCGACAGGCGGGAAAAGGACCGCTGTTGCGCACGAAAGGCCGCGAATGTCTCAAGGTAGATGTACCCAGGCTGATGATTGCGCGCATCGGTGACGGAAATGGCGGCGAGTCCGCTGGGATCCTCTGCCGCGACCGTTCGGAGCACGATTGCGTTCAAGAGGCTGAAAACTGTGGTGTTGGCTCCAATCGCGAGCGCCAGTGTGAGTACCGCGACGACGGAGAAGCCCGGCGATTGCCTCAGCGTGCGGATCGCGTAGCGGAGGTCTTGTCCCAGAGCATCCACGCGCGTCAGTCTACGCCTTCTTGTCTCAAGAGCGGTTGGGCCCGCCGGGTCCTCGCCGCTCTGCTCAGAATCGGGTGAACGGTCAAACGCCAATCCGGATCACATCGAACACTTGCCCGCCCCGATTGGCCCGATTTCGTTTTCGCGGTTCATGACGTCGAAGAGATCGGCTCGCGCATGTTGGCCCGCATCGCAAAGAGAAGCGGACTGAAGCCCGGAGACCTGCTTGGCTGACGCGAGCAAACACGCAAGAGGCCAACTTTGACCAGAGAGAGGGCAGAGAAATACGCTCGCCGTCGATTCGTCGGAGAGCAGAGCCGGGCAGCGCGTTCATTCGACGCCCGTCTCTCGATGCGAGGTGCGGTCGCGGTAGCCGCGAAGAGTAGCCGTCGACAAGAACACAACGATGCCCACAGCGAACAGTTCCAGCGAGTGATGACTCCACGGCAGGCGCTCGCCGCGGTAGCTCATACAACAGCCGTGTTCTCGCGCGTTGTCCTTGTCTGCGCTTGCAACGCCACGCTATTCCGAGTCCGATCAAACGAATGAACATCACCGCCGTGAAAGCGCGTCAGATGTGTCGAACATTCCACCGAGCAAAATGCACAACGGTATGCCGATGAGAATAATGGACACTTCAAAAACCCATCCCGACGCGAATCTCATTGGCAGGTGGTAAACGGTGATGGCTTCGTGGAGTCGGAATAAAATCGGCAAACCCCACCACAAGGTGAAAGGCACTTGAGCGACGGCGGCAACTAGCGCGAAGGAACTGCGGTTCTGACGGACAAACCGAAGTGCAATCATGCCGCCTGCGAATGCCCCGACGCACCAAGCAACGTCGAGTGGTAGAGCGTATACATGCCACACGTAGAGAAACAGTCGGGGATGGTGTGGAACGACATAGTCTTTTGAGGTCGAATACCCTGCCGATAAAAGTGGA
>DASZFS010000092.1:0-3186 GCA_035939575.1 Vicinamibacterales bacterium
GGGGCCACGAATGAGGCGACTCAGGGGCTCGCCGCCGGGATCGTCACGCACGAGCACCAGCTGCTCGCCGTACCGCGAGAGGGCGAGAGGTCGAGCGGCCCAGGTCACGGCCAGCTCAGGGCGGAGTGACAACTCGTGGTCGATCTTCTTGAGCGTATCCAGGCTCGGATGCGCGGACACCGGGGTCAGCAGCAGAATCGACGGCGGATCAGCCCCCTCGGCCCGGCCGCGCGAGAGAATGAATTCGGCGTCTTCGTGAAGGCGTTCGAAGACGTACGGTGAAAGATCCAGAACGATTCTCCGATCGACGGACACGTGCCGGACGGGTCATTGAAAGTCTAGTCACCTCCTCTGTGACCGACAAGTGGCCCTTGTTCAATGAACCGCCAGGATGCTGCTGCCCACCCACGTTTGAAAGATCGTGCGTCGTGTTCCACACCCGTCACGCTGGCAAACCGGTACTGGACGTGAAGAACGCGTTCGTCACGGCGCTCGAGGAGGACCAGCCAGCGGCGTTGGCGGCGATCGTCCGCGCCGAGTTGCTGGTCGGGGTGAAGATGGCCGAGAGTGGCGAAGGTCAACCTCCTCCGTCCGACCTAACTACTTCAGAATCAAATACTTCATCGCGTCATGGCTATCGGCTGATCAAACGAAATCCGGCGAAGGGCCACTCTTGAGGCACGCGGTCCAGCGGATAGGCATCGACCACTCGCTCGCCGCCTGCGAACAGCTCGACTGCTCCGGCCGGCCCAGTCACCCGCAGCCCGATTTCGCCGCGTCCACCCTTCTGGTTGTCACGCGGAACGGTGCCGTCTACACCGTACACGACGACGGTGCCGCGCACGTAGACAGCCATGCGATCGCTGAGCTGCCGACGGACGAGGACGTCGCCATCGCCGACCCATTTGTAGTCGGTGAATGTGTGCCTGATGACGCCGCCGAAACCGGCTTCGACCTCGAGCGTCATCCTCTCGGTGTCGGCTCGTTTCAGCACGCGGCCGCCGAGCACGTTCCAGTCGATTGAGAACTTCTTGATGCGATCGCTCAGGTGACGCGACTCGTGGTGGAACACCCCGGCGATCTCGAAGCCGCCGACGCGCAGCGACGCGGAGGGCTCCAGGACATAGTTGCCCTGATTGGGATCGAATGGCCGGAATTCGTCGCCGAGCATCGCCTGATAATCGGCGACCACGCGCAGACGACCGTGGACGTAATCGAGCACGTCGATGTCGCCTCCGAAATGCGTATCCCACTTGAATCGCTGATCATCGCTCGAAAGAGCCGCGGCCCCGAGGCGCAGGTCAGTACGGGACATGAACTCCAAAACGGCGGGCGCGGTCGGGATTTGCGTGGTTCCGCCTTCGAGGGCAGGCCCTTGGGCGCTGACCGGACGGACAAGTGCGAGGGCGAAACACACGGTGATCCCCACCCAACACATCCGGCGCACAAACGCGGTTAATGACATACTCGCCGTGGCTTGTTTGATATCCCGATGCTGAACTCTGTACAACGGTCTCACGTCGATCCCTCCCGCTGATCGACAGGGCAATACCGGTGCCGGAGTGAGTTCGTCGAAAAGGTTAGCCAGAAGCCAGACGCTGCTCGTTGAACGCGTGTCGAGGTGACTATGGACGCGCAGAGTGTTTGCGGGCGCGCAATCACGGTTCTCCCACCAAAATCCTCCACGATGCCGATCGGCCGATTTCACGTCAACACCTGGTGGAACGCTCGTCGAAGCTTCCTGCAGGAGCGCGAATTCCAGCGGCTCGGCGGAACGCGGACGCAGAAAGGGAACGTGCGGATGATCACCGCCACGAACCGCGATTCGCGCTAGGCGGTCGATCGCGGAACATTCCGCGAGGACCTTTTCTACTGGCTGCAGGTCTTCGAGATCCGGGTCCAGCCCCTGCGCGTTCGGATCGGTGACGTGCCTTTGCTCGCCGAGCAGTTCCTCGCCGGCGAGGCGTGACGGCGGCCCAGGTTGGCGAAGTTGGTCGAGGAGTGTGCGAGAAGCGCGCGCGGTTCAAGCTCACGAAGCCGAAAGGGTTCGAAGGATGTGGACGTCGATCGCGCGGAAATCACCCTTCGTGGCGCGACCACCAAGTCCGGGAAGACGCGCACCGTGCCAGACGCGCAACTGGACACCCATCGACACGGTGGTGCTGAATCCGGAGCTGAGTAACGGCCACGGTGAAACCGCATGACGACGGCAACAACTACCTTGACGCTCACCGCCGGAATGAACTGTCACCCATGTGACCGGAATAGACCCTTACAGGCTGGCTCCTCAGGTTGGATTCGAACCAACAACCCTCCGGTTAAGAGCCGCCCCAGCCATATGGCGACGCTCTGCTACGGCGTCGTACTCCGTCAACAGAATCTAGCGGACAGGGCGGTCTGACGAGCATGCCAACTCGTACGTTTTGCTACGATTTTCTAGGCCGCGTGGAGTTGCGCTGACGTCCGCAGATGTCGCCAACCGATGCGATGCTGTTGAAGTCACGGGAGATTGAGCTTACAAGAGGCCGGCAGAATCGAACCGCGCGCACCTCCGACGCGTCATAACCTGTATGACTGCCTCGCACGCCGCGACGCGCCGGAGTCTCTCGCCGTTGCTTTTTGTAATTCTTACGCCCCTATTGGTCGCCGGCCGACCGGCCGCCGCTCAGTCCCTGCCTTCCGGCGTATACCGGGCCGGTGACGATGGGGTGACGTTCCCGCGTGCCGTCCGCCAGGTTGCACCCGGTTACCCGATCGAGGCGATGCGCGCCGGCGTTCACGGGGTCGTCCGGCTCGAGGTGATTGTCGGCGCCAACGGCAGCGTCCAGGACGTTCGCGTCGTCAAGTCGCTTGATCGCGACTATGGACTCGACGCCGAAGCGGTCAGAGCGGCCAAGACGTGGCGCTTCGAGGCCGGGCTGAAGGACGGCTCGCCCGTTCCGGTCGCGCTGACGATCGAGATGACGTTCGCGATCAGCAATGAGGTGACGTCAGCCAAGCCGTCGCGCCTTCGCTTGGTTCTCGCTCCCTACAACGCGCTGAGGAAAGCGGTGAATATCGTCTTACGATGAACCTTAGAGCGATACGCCGCGTGAGAAACACCGTTGTTGGACGGACCAAGTCGTCGGCACGGCAGGCTTCTAGAGGAATCGCCCGGAACGAGTCGTTCCTGCACGTCCTCCGAAT
>DASZFS010000093.1:0-27729 GCA_035939575.1 Vicinamibacterales bacterium
TGCGAGCGAGGGCGCGGCGTCGGGCCCGGCCGGCGCGTTCGACGGCCCCGAGCTCCGTCCACTCGCCGAGCGGTGTCTCCTCGGCTTCGGGTCCACCTCCGGACCGCCGGCGCTGCCGAACTACTTCTACAACAACCTCAAACAGGTCGTCCAGACACCGACGAGCGTGCTGATCCTGAACGAGATGGTGCACGACGCGCGCGTCATCAGAATGGGCGGCGAGCACCTTCCGCCGCGCATCCGGAAATGGATGGGCGATTCCATCGGCCATTGGGAGGGCGATACGCTCGTCGTCGACACGACGAACTTCACCGGCAAGACCCAGTTCCGGGGATCGAGCGATCAGCTCCACGTGGTCGAGCGCATCAAACGCGTCGACGCCGATACGCTGCTCTACCGCTTCACCGTCGACGATCCAGCGACGTGGGAACGGCCGTGGACGGGCGAGTACCCGTGGGTCGCCACCAGCGAGCGGCTCTTCGAGTACGCCTGTCACGAGGGCAATTACTCACTGGCCAACATGCTGCGCGGCGCGCGTCAGCTGGAAGCCGAAAGCGCCGGCAAGAAGCAGCCCTGATGCCTCAGCGATGCCGCCGGCGGTGGAACCAGTGCTGTGCGTCGGGCAGGAACTCCTCGAAGAGATTGCCGGCGAGACGGCCTAGAAAGCCGTTCGCGGTCCGCAGCAACGTGTGGCCCGGCGTCCTGACGCTTGGTGGGAGCCACGCGTTCTCGACGACGTTGTTGACGGTGTTGCCCACGTACCGCCCCCACGCGGGCGCGAGACGGCCGTCGCGCCGCTCGGCGAGCAGCACCGCCCGCGCGGCGTGGCGGGTGCGAGGCCAGACTCCGGGGCGGTGAGACCTGATGTACCTCGGCTCCTCTCCCCAGAACGCACCAACCCCCGCCTCGAGCGCGTTGGACAGTACGACGTCGGCTTCGCGCTCCAGATAACGCTTGCCGAATCCAGGCCACGAGCGGCCCCACTCGTCCGGCGTGTTGAGCCCGGTCTGCCAGGCTGACGCCATGACGCCGACGCCGAGCGAACGCGGCCCGCCCACGCCATTGAGGATCCAGTCGACGCGCCCGCGTGGCGTAATCGGCATGTAGACGATCGACAGGCTGATGCCAACCGGCGCGGCCGCGCCAGGCGCCGCCGGCGGCGAGGTGTCCTGAGCGCACGTCGTTGCGGACGGCAGGACGAGAAGGGCGACGAGCGCGAAGCGCGTGAGGGCCGTTACTTCACCTCGACGAGTTCGATGGCGATCCGATCGGGGCCCTCGATCATCGCCGCGCGGGACGTGCCCCACGGATGGATCTCCTCGAGGAACGTGACGCTCTCGCTCTTGAGGCGCGCGACCGTCGCGTCGAGGTTGGCCGTGCTGAGCGCCCAGTGATCCACCAGCTTGCCGCGTGTGCTGACGAGCCCGCCTCCAGGCCACGGCCGGATCGAGATGGCAATGTCATCGAACAGGACGCCGCCGGCCGGATCGCGGACAAACCCCGTCTTTGCAAACGAAGGCCACGTCGGTGGCGCGTATGCGGTTGTGTGGCAATCGCCGCCGGCCGCGCCGGCGGCCCCGGCCACGTTGCCGCCCCGGCCCTGCGGCATCCGGGCGCCCAGGTGGGTGGTGTACCACTGCATCGCGCATACCGGGTGCTCGTGATACATGTGCACGTGGTTGAAGCGCTCGACGGTCCCCGCCTGCGCGTTCTCGATCATCGCGCCGTCGGGCCCGCGGAGGTACCCGAAGCCACCCTCACGCGTAGGCTGAACGCCCTTCGCGCGCATCGCTAGAATCTGCTCCTGCGTCGGCAGGCCGGGCAGCGTGTCGCTCGACATGTCCACCAGCTTGCCGTCCGCCGCGTCCCACATCTGCGCGATCTTGAGCCCCATCGCGCGGAACCGTTCGTTGTACTGCCGCGAGTTCGGCGTGTTCCACCCGAAATGCCAGACGGATGTCTGCGGGCCGGTCAGCTCGTTCTGCGGTGGAACGGTCACCTTCGTGAACAGGATGTACACGTTGCCGGTTTTCACCGCCTCGAAACCGTTGTAGGTGGTCTTGACCGCTGACTGAGCGAAAGGCTTCGGGTAGTAAGCCGCTGCGGCCGCCGGGTTCATGGAATTGAGATGCACGTGATGAAAATGCAACGTCTCGACGCTCGCCGCGGTCGCTGACTGCCCCTCTGCCTGCGCCTGACGACCGACCGTCACGATGCCTGGCGCGGCAATCAGCACGGCGACGAAGGTGGCAACCACCGACTGTCTCATTCGTTCGCTCCATCACGGGCGCGACCGCGCCCCGCGAGATGCATCATAGGAGCAGCCGCGCGGCCTGTCCAGCGCTTCACGCCGAAAGCGCGAGCCAATAGCAGGCATGCGGCCCGAGCGTCACCCCGTACGGTGAGGATCCAACCGGCGGGACTGGCGTGTCGTCAATCAGCTCGACGACGGCCGCGCCGGCAGAGGCCGCGGGCAGGTCGATTGCCACGAACTGGATCGACGCCGCGAGGTTTGCGACGACCACGATGGTGTCGCCCTCCAGGCGTCGGACGAACGTCAGCACGTGCGGGTTATTGCACGGCAGGAACTCGATCGACCCCCGGCCAAACGCCGGGTGACGCCGCCGCACGGCGATCAGCCGCGAGATCGACGCCAGCAGCGAGTCGGGATCGCGGGCCTGCCGCGCGACGTTGACGGCCTGATAGCCATACACCGCATCGTCGATCGGTGGCAGGACGAGCCGCCGTCCGCGCGCACCCGAAAAGCCGCCGTTGAGGTCGTCGGACCACTGCATCGGCGTGCGGAGGCCGTCGCGGTCGCTGAGCTGAAGGTTGTCGCCCATGCCGATCTCGTCGCCGTAGTACAGCACCGGCGTCCCCGGCAGTGAAAACAGCAATGCGTGGGCCAGCTCGATCCGCCGGCGATCGTTGTTGAGGAGCGGCGCCAGCCGGCGCCGGATGCCGCTGTTCAATCGCATGCGCGGGTCGGGCGCGTACGCTTCGACGAGCACGTCTCGCTCCTCGTCGGTCACGGCCGAGAGCGTCAGCTCATCGTGGTTGCGCAGGAACAGCGCCCACTGGCACCCCGGCGGCGGCGCGGGTGTCCGCGTGATGATGTCGACGATGGGAAGTGCCTCCTCGCGCTCGAGCGCCAGGAAGACCCTGGGCATCAGCGGAAAATGGAACGCCATCTGGCATTCGTCGTCGTTGCCGAAGTAGGGCTGCTCGTCGGGAGGCCACTGGTTTGCCTCGGCCAGCAGGACGCGGCCGGCGTACCGCCGGTCCATGTCGGCGCGCATCTCCTTGAGAAAAGCGTGGGTCTCAGGGAGGTTCTCGCAGCGCGTGCCTTCGCGCTCGTACAGATGCGAGACGGCATCGAGCCGCAGACCGTCCACGCCGCGATCGAGCCAGAACCGCATGACCTTCAGGACCGCCCTCCGAACGCGCGGGTTGTCATAGTTCAGATCTGGCTGGTGCCGGAAGAAACGGTGCCAGTAAAACGCGCCCGCAAGCGGATCCCACTCCCAGTTCGACGACTCGGCGTCGCGGAAAATAACCCGGGCATCGCGATAGCGCTGGTCGGTATCGCTCCACACGTAGAAATTGCGTTTGGACGATCCTGGCGGCGCCAGTCGAGCGGCCTTGAACCATGGGTGCTGGCCGGATGTGTGGTTGATGACGAGCTCGGTGATCACCTGGAGCTGGTGGTCGTGCGCCGCCTCGACGAACCGCGCGAAACTCTCGAGCGTGCCGTAGTCGGCGTGGACCCGCTCGTAGTGCGCAACGTCGTAACCGTCGTCCCGCCGCGGGGACTCGTAGAACGGCAGGAGCCACAGGCACGTGACGCCGAGGCGTTGCAGGTAGCCGAGCTTCCCGATCAGACCGTCGAAGTCGCCGACGCCGTCACCGTTCGCGTCGGCGTAGGTCTTGACGTGCAGCTCGTAGATGATCGCGTCCTTGTACCAGAGCGCATCGCGTGCGCTCATGAAGGGGCTGAAGACCCAGAGGCAGGTTGAAGATTCATGGTGGTGGGCTGAAGACTCATGGTCGCGTGCAGTTGCCTACGCCCTCGATTTCTGACAACCCTGGCCAACGCTTGAGAACCTTGGACAATCTTGATTTGGGGACGAGGCAACTGCACGCGGCCATGAGTCTTCAACCCGCCTCAGAGTCATCAGAGCTGGTTGAGCTTCGCGGCGACCGCCTCCAGCACCTTGCGCGCCGTCCGGACGTTCGACCGCCCGGCCTGCTTCAGCGCTTGTGTGACCGCGCGCTCCACTGTGCCCGCAGACGATGTGGTGTAGATCCGCGCGGCGGGCTTGAGGCGCAGCCTGGCACGGCGGCTGTCGCCTGGATCGCGCTCGCGCTCGAGCAGCCCGCGCGCGACCAGCCGCTGCAGGATCCCAGTGATGGTGCTCGGATGGAGGCGGACAATGTCCGCGAGCTCGCCTGCTGACAGGCCGGGAAATCGGCCGACCACGCGCAGGACGAGGCGCTGCGGCCCCGTGATACCCAACTCGCTTTCCATCCGCTTCGATGCCCGCTGAAGGCCGTGCTCGATTGACCACAGCAGCCGCATGAAGTCCAGCACCGGCTCGAGCGGGTAAGTGGGGTTGGGCACCCGTGTACGCGTCGACATGACGCTCGCATGATACTGCTTCGGTTGAGCAACCAAGATCTATACTGTCCAAGATGGCCCCAGAATTGGCGCGACGATGGGCCGGAGCGATCTTCATCTGTTTCGCATCGAGCGGGGCGGCGTGGGCCCAGACACCGCTCAAGCTGCCGAAGAACAACTTCACACCCGAGCAGGACGTGGAGATGGGCAGGAAAGCCGCTGCCGAAATCCGCGCGCAGTATCCGATCATCGAGGACGCGGCGATCGCCCGCTATCTCACGGCACTCGGCGACCGCCTCGTCGCGGTCGCACCGCCAGACTTGAACCAGCCGGTCTACGAGTACTCGTTCACGCCAGTCAACTTGAAGGAAATCAACGCCTTCGCGCTGCCCGGCGGCCCGATGTTCGTCCAGCGTGGTATGTTCGACGCCGCCGCGAACGAGGGCGAGGTCGTCGGCGTGATGGCGCACGAGCTCTCACACGTTCTGCTGCGACACGGCACGGCCAACGCGACGAAGGCACAGAACCCGTGGCTCCAGATCGGCCAGCTCGCCGGCGCGCTCGGTGGCGCCGTGGTTGGCGGGCCCGCCGGATCGGTCATCGCCCAGGGCAGCCAGTTCGGGGTCGGGACGCTGCTGCTGCGCTACAGCCGCGACTTCGAGAAGCAGGCCGACCTGCTCGGCGCACAGCTCATGGCGCGTGCCGGCTATGACCCGCGCGCGCTCGCCCACATGTTCGAGACGATCGCCGCCCAATCAGCCGGCAGCCGCGACCCCCAGTGGATGAGCAGCCACCCGGATCCCGGCAACCGGACCGAGTACATCACGAGAGAGGCTCAGCAGCTCGCGATGGGGCCGGCCGCCGACGCGAGCGGTTTCACATCGATCAAGACGAAGTTCGCGTCGATGCCTGCCGCGAAGTCGACCGCGGATCTGGCGCGGCGGGGAGAATCGACAGGTGAGTCGCGTGGGGCGGCGCCACGATCGGTCGGGACACCGGGTCAGCCCGTACCCGCCCCGGCCATGCAGTACAAGCAGATCAACGGCGGCGTCTTTCAGGCCGCCGTGCCGGCCAACTGGTCGGCCATCTCGTCCAGCCGATCAATCAAGATGGTGCCCGACAACGGTTACGGCCCGATGAACGGTCAGACGGTCTTCACGCACGGCGTGGAGTTCGGCGTCTCACGGGCGGGATCGCGGGATCTCCGGGAGGCAACCGACATGTGGCTGAAAGCCATTGCCGAAGGCAACCCCGAATTGCAGCCTGCGGGTGGACAGCAGACGTTGCGGTTGTCGCAACGCACGGCCATCGGCACGCCGCTGGTCAACCAGTCGCCGCTCGGCGGCGTCGAGCGGATCACGGCCTACACGACATTCCTGGCCGATGGGACGCTCTTCTACTACCTGACGGTCTGCCCGGATCGCGACGCGGACAAGTTCCAGCAGGCGTTCCGCCAGATCGGCCAGTCCGTCCGGCTCACTGACATCCGCTGACGCCGGCTCACGTCTCACGCGCAGTACGCGCCCGCCGGTTGCTCCTCCACGTTGTCGAACCGGAGATAGACGACGCTCAGCCGGCGATACAGCGGTTCCAGAAACTGCCCTCGCTGGACGAGCGCGAACGGGGATCGTTCGGAGAGGCTGATGATCTGCTGGCGCGCATCCGCGCGATCGAGCCGGGCCATCAGCGCGTGCTGCGCCCGGACATCCAGTGCTTCGAGACCCTTGAGAACGACGGTCGCCGCTTCGTCGGGCAGGTCGATCGCGGTCGCACAATCGTGGAACCAAACCGGCTGGACGAAGTCGGCGAGCAACGATTCGAGAATCGACGCCGTCGCCTCGGACGGCCCGACCAGGAGGGTGTGTGGGCGATACGCTCCGACAATCACCTGGAGGTCGCACCAGAACGACACCGCCGCCCGCTCAACTTGCAACTGCCTGCGCGCGTCCATCAGAGAGTCGTTCGCAAGTGTGCACGACGCGCGTCACGGCGGCGCAACGTCCGTGACACAACGCGACAAACAATCCGCCGAAGCGTGGAACGCGAAGGCGGGCCAGCCACCAGCTACGGGTGGGCGCGCACGTCTTCCAGCGCGGCAAGCGAGCGCTGAACGATGGCCGGCGGGAGCGGCACGTAGCCGAGGCCGGCGGCGATCTGCTGACCATCGGTCAGGCACCACGTGAAGAGATCGTGAAGCGCCTGTGTTTTCCTGGCGTCCGGATACGTCCGGTACAGCAGCACCCACGTGAGCGTCACCAGCGGATACGCGTCCCGTCCGGATGGATCGGGCACGTAGACGCGCATGTTGGCCGGCAGCTCGGCCTCGGCCAGGGCGGCCGACGAAGCGCTCTCGGTCGGACCGACGAAGGTGCCGGCGTGATTTTCCAGCAGCGCGATCGTGAGCCCGATCCGTCGCGCAAACTCGTAGCTCAGATAGCCGACCGCGCCCTCGGACTGCTTGATCCTGGCCGCAACGCCTTCGTTGCCAATCGCGCGCATCGAGTTGCCCGGCCAGTTGACCAGCGTCGATGGGCCGAAGTTGGCGCGCCAGGCGTTGCTGACGGCGTCGAGGTGTTTGGTGAACGCGAAGGTCGTGCCGCTCGAGTCTTGCCGCACGACCGTTGTGATCGTGAGATTCGGCAGCTTGACGCCGGGATTCACCCTCGCAATCCGCGGATCGTTCCAGTTCTTGACGGCGCCCGTGAAGATGCCGACGTAGGCTTCGCGGGACAGCTTGAGACCCGCCGGGATATCGGGCAGCTCGTACGCCAGCACCACACTCCCGGCCGTGACCGGAACGAGGAGCGCGCCCTGCGGCACCATCCCGATCTCATCGTCGCGCATCGCTGCGTCGCTGGCGCCGAAGTCGACTCGATCGTCGTCCTTGACGTCGCGACCGATGAAGCGCCTGACGCCCTCACCGCTGCCGACGGCGTCGTAGGCAATCGCGGCGGCCGGATGCGCGTCCTGGTACCGGCGAAACCACTCGTCGTAGAGAACGGACGGAAACGTCGCGCCGGCCCCGCGAATCGACACCGCGCCAGCCGGGAGACTCCGGACCGGCTTGATGCGGCTTTCCTTGCCGGGAACGGCGCCGACCGAGCACGCCGCCAGCAGACTGCCCATCGCGATCGTGACCGCGGCGAACCTCTGCGGCCCCGGACGGAGCATCAGCTGAACTCTCCCCTGATGTATTGCTGGGTGTATGCATGCACGGGCGCTTCAAAGAGCTGCTGCGATTCGGCGAATTCCACGAGGTAGCCGGTTCGGCCTCCCCCGGTCGTATCGACGTACAGAAACCCCGTGAGGTCGGCAACGCGCTGGGCTTGCTGGAGGTTGTGCGTCACGATGGCGATGGTAAAGCGCTGCCGCAGCTCTTTCATGAGCTCTTCAATCCGCCGTGTCGCGATGGGATCGAGCGCCGAGCACGGCTCGTCCATGAGGAGCACCTCGGGCTCGGTCGCGATCGCGCGGGCAATGCACAACCGCTGCTGCTGGCCGCCCGAGAGCGACAGACCGCTCTTCTGGAGCTTGTCCTTCACCTCGTCCCAGAGGGCCGCGCCGCGAAGCGCCTTCTCGACTTTTTCCGCGGTGTTGCCCTTGAAACCATTGAGACGCAGCCCGAACGCGACGTTGTTGTAGATGCTCGTCGCGAACGGGTTGGGCTGCTGGAAGACCATGCCGATGAAGCGCCGCACCGCCACCGGATCGATCCCGCTCGCGTAAATGTCCCGGCCGCGGTAACGCACGTGGCCCTCGAACCGGAATCCTCGCACCAGGTCGTTCATCCGGTTGAGGCAACGGAGCACGGTGCTCTTCCCACAACCGGACGGACCGATGAACGCGGTGATCGAATTACGCTTGATTGGAATCACGGTATCCCGCACCGCGCGGAACGCGCCGTAGTACAGGTCCTTGATGTGGCAGTCGAGCACCACGTCTGACGCGGGGATTGACAGCTGAGGGGCGGCCTGCGGCGGCGGTTGAGGTATCGCGGAGTCGACCAACGGCATGAGCAATCTCCTAGGTCTGATGGGCGTGGCTGGGCGAGAGCGCCTGCCCAATCAGGTTGGCGCCGAGCACCAGCAGGACCAGGACCAGGGCCGCCGCCCACGCCAGCTCCACCTGGTTCTGAAACGGCATGCCCGCAAAGTTGTAGATGAGGACGGCGAGCGAGGCGGTCGGCTGTTTGAGGTCGACGTGTCCACGCGACCAGAGCCAATAGTTGCTGAACAACGCCGTGAACAGCAGCGGCGCAGTCTCGCCGGCCGCCCGGGCAACGGCCAGCATGATGCCGGTCAGGATGCCGGGGATCGCCGTCGGCAGCAGCACCATCCAGATCACCTGCGTCCTGGTCGCGCCCATGCCGACGGCCGCGTCGGTCATCCGCGCTGGCACCATGCGGATGGCATCTTCAGAGGTCAGGATGATCGTCGGCAACATCAGGATCGACAGCGCCACGGCCCCGGCAAAGGCGGAATAACCGCCGGTCGTCAGGACAATGGCGCCGTACGCGAAGACGCCGGCCAGGATTGAGGGAAACCCGGTCAGCACCTTCGCGCAGAAGCGCACCGTGGCGCTGAAGCGGCTGTTGCCCGCCTGCGCGAGGTAGATCGCCGTGAGCAGGCCGAGCGGCACGGTCACGAGCACGGCCAGCGCCACGATGATCAGCGTGCCGACGACGGCATTGCCAAAGCCACCGCCCTGCTCGAGCGGCGCCGGCGGCAGCTGCGTGACCGCGGCCACGCTGAGCCTCCGTCCGCCCCGCCAGACCAGCATCACCACGACCGACAGGAGCGGGCCGAGCGAGATGAGCGTCATCCCCGACACGAGAGCGGTCAACCCGAAATCAACGAGCGTCCGCGGCCGGCGCAACGACCGCTCGAGCTGCGAGAGGTCCACTCCGGCGAATGGATCGACCGTCTCCTTACTCGACATGATTGAGGCTCGCGCGCTGGATGATCAGCGCGCCGACGACGTTGACGACCAGCGTGATCCCCAGCAGCACGAGCGCCGCGTACATCAGCACGCCAACCTGCTTGGCGCCGGCCTCCGGGAAGTTGTTGGCGAGGAGCGCCGCCAGAGTGTTCGCAGGGGAAAACATCGAGACGCTGATCTGGTTGGAGTTGCCGACGAGCATGGCGAGCGCCATGGTCTCGCCCAGGGCGCGACCGAACGCGAGCACGATGCCGCCGAAGATGCCCCTGGACGCTGTCGGCAGCACGACCGCGAGAACGGTCTCCCAACGCGTCGCGCCGAGGCCGTAGGCCGCCATGCGCAGCTTCGGCGGCACCGCTACCAGTGCGTCGCGACCGATCGCCGTGATGGTCGGCAGAATCATGATCGAAAGCACGATCACCGCCGGCAGGACTCCCGGGCCGCTCAGGTCTGTCGCGAATAACGGGATCCAGCCGAGCTTCATGTGCAGCCAGTTGCACATCGGCCGGATCATCGGAATCACGACGAACAGGCCCCAGAGGCCATAGACAACGCTCGGGATGGCCGCGAGCAGCTCAATGAGGTGCTGGAGGACGCGCTCCAGCCGATCGGGCAGGCTTCCCCAGACAGGATGCAGATGCAGTCCCATCCGGCGCAATGCGGCGAACGCCGCCTCGCTCAGATAGCCCTCGCTCAGGAAAACCGCCGCCGCGACGCCGAATGCTGTCCCGCCGATGAGCGCAAGAACCGACGTGTAGAGGGTGCCCCACACTTCCGCGAGGATGCCGTACCGCTCGGTGTTGGGATCCCAGACGCGACCGGAGAGAAAGCCAGGCCCGTATCGGTGGATGGCCGGCGCAGCCGAGATAGCGATCTGCAGCACGATGACCGCGACGAGCCCGGCGGTGAAGAGCGCGAACGCCAGACACGCTCCGCGGAACGTCCGATCGACGGCGATCTGCAGTCGACTCGGCGCCCGCGCGATCTCACCCGGCCGCGATCCAAACAACGCCGTCGGCAGCGCGAGATGAGGTGAGGCCGCTCCATCCATCGGTCGCAGCGCTCCGCTCGCCTAAGGTGTCGTCAGGTTCTGGATGGCGCCCGCGGCCTTCTCGGCAACGTTGGCGGGCAGCGGGATGTACCCCAGGCTCTCGGCGTCTTTCTGGCCCTCGGTCAGGCCGAACCGCACCAGGTCCTGCATCGCCTGCAGCTTGTGCTGGTCCGGATACTTCCGGTAGCAGATCAGCCAGGTGTAGGTGACGATGGGATAGGCGTCCGGGACGTCAGGATCGGTCGCCCACGCAATCATGTTGTCGGGGAGCGTGGCGGACGCGAGCGCCGCCTGGCCCGTGGCCGTCGTCGCCTCGACGAACTTGCCGCTCTTGTTCTCGAGCGTAGCGAACGCCATCTTCTGGCTCTTGGCGTAGCCGTACTCCACATAGCCAATCGACCCCGGCGTGGTCATCACGCTGGCGGTGACGCCCTCATTGCCCTTCGACTTGGTGCCCACCGACCAGTTCGGCATCGTGTTCGCCCCGACGTCCTTGCGGAAGTCCTCGTTGATGGCGCTCAGATGCTGGGAGAACACGAACGACGTCCCGCTGCTGTCGGCGCGGACCACGACGTTGATCGGCAGGTCGGGAAGGGCGACTCCCGGATTGCTGGCGACGATCGCGGGGTCGTTCCAGCGCTTGAGCTTGCCGAGGAACATGCCCGAGTACGCCTGCCGCGAGAGCTTCAGGCCGTCGACGCCCTTGAGATTGTAGGCAAGGACGATGCTGCCGGCGGTCATGGGAAACAGCTGCACGCCCTCCGGGACCTTCGCCATGTCCTCAGGCTTCATGGCGGCGTCGCTCGCACCGAAGTCCACCGTGTGATCGATCACGCTCTTCACGCCGCTGCCGCTGCCGACCGACTGGTAGTCCACGAGCACGCTCTGATAGGCCGTGCTGTAGGACTTGAACCACTTGGTGTACAAGGGCGCGGGAAAGCTCGCGCCGGCGCCCTGGAGCGTCACGGGCGCGCCCGAATCGCCCCCGGACGCGCTGCCGCCGCACGCGGACAGCGCACACGCCGACAGCGAGCACAGCGTGAACGCCCGCGCGAGTCTAGTTCTCATGTGATGCTCTCCGTGGACTGCACAGCCGAACGGGAAGACGCCTATCTTGCACAGCGGGTGCGACGTCAGCGACACGATGATGTGACTGCGGTGTAACGCTGGAACGCGCCCGCAAACGCAACTTTGCGCGGGTCGGGCTTTTTCGCTATCTTCATGCGACCCACGCACCTTTTGACCCAGTTGAACCCGTGAACCCCGCGAACCCGCCGAACCCCGTGAACCCCGCGACCCCAGCGAACCCTGCGAACCCTGCCCCCCCCGAGCTAGTCGCGGTCCTCGACATGGGGGCGAGCGCCATTCGGCTGGTGATTGCCGAGGTGGCGCCCGGCCGCGCTGTCCGCACGATCGAGGAGGCGTCGAGAGGTGTCCTGCTCGGACGCGACACGTTCTCGTCTGGCGTGATCGGATCGCAGACGATGGACGCCGCGCTCACCGCGCTCGACAAGTTCCGCCAACTCATCGACGGCTACGGCATCCGGCACCTGCGCGCGGTCGCGACGAGTGCGGTCCGCGAGGCGCGGAACGGCGATGTCTTCCTCGATCGCATTCAAGGACGAACAGGCATCTCGTTCGAGATCATCAACGAGGCGGAAGAGAGCCGCCTGGTCTTCCTGGCGGCGCGGCAGTCGCTCGGACGGACCGCCGCGTTCCGCGGCGCCTGGACGCTGCTCGCGGAAGTCGGGGGCGGCAGCACGAGCCTGACGCTGCTCCGGAACGGAAGCCCCAACCGTTCTGGGGTGTACGCGCTGGGTGCCGTGCGCGCGCGCCAGCAGCTCAACTTGAGACGGTTGACGCACGACGTCCAGCTGTCGCTGCTGAAGCGGTCGATCGCGAACGTGATCGAGGAGATTCGCCTGGAGATCCCGCTCCGCCGCGTGACCCACATGGTCGTCCTCGGCGGCGACGTCCGTTTCGCCGCCTCCCAGATTCTCGACACCGAAGGCGGCGGTGACCACGCGCGCGTCGTCACGCGCGACGCGTTTCTGGCGTTCTGCGACCAGGTCGAGCGGCTCGACGAGGAGCAGCTGGTCGACCGCTTCCGGCTCCCGGCCGTGGAGGCCGAGACGCTCATGCCCTCGTTGCTCGTCTATCGCACGCTCCTGGCGGAAACGACGGCGCGGCGCCTCGTCGTCTCGGATGCGTCGCTGCGCACCGGGGTCCTGCTGGACCTCGCCGCGCCGGGTGGGCGGCTGAGCGCCGAAGACTTCGAGGGCCAGGTGCTCGCCAGCGCGGAGGCGGTCGGTCATCGCTACCGGTTCGATCGAGCGCACGGCCGCCAGGTCGCGACGCTCGCGATGCAGCTGTTCGACGCCTGTCAGGACGATCACGGCCTCTCCGGGCGTGAGCGCCTGCTGCTGCAGGTCGCCGCTCTGCTTCACGACATCGGCATCTACGTCAGCCTGCGGGCGCACCACAAGCACTCGCAGTATCTGCTCGCGTCGATCCAGATCTTCGGGCTCTCCAACGACGAGACCGCGATCGTCTCCAACATCGCGCGGTACCACCGCCGGGGCGCGCCCCAGCTCAGCCACTTCCCGTATGCCGCCCTCGATCGCCGGGACCGCCTCATCGTCAACAAGCTGGCGGCCATGCTGAGGGTCGCCAACGCGCTCGACGCCGAGCACCTGCAAAAAGTGCAGGGGCTGCGTCTTGTCCGGCACGACCCCACGTGGATTCTCGAGGTCGACGGCATCGGCGACTTGACGATGGAGCAGCTCGCGGCGACCGCGCGCACCGACATGTTCAGCGAGACGTTCGGCCGCGCGTTGACGATTCGGATGACGGGCGTGCAGCCGTGACGGGGAGCCGGGCCGATCTGTTCATCAATCGCGAGCTGTCGTGGCTCGCGTTCAACGAGCGTGTGCTCGAGGAAGCGCAGGATCGCACGACACCACTGCTCGAGCGCGTCAAGTTCGCCGCCATCGTGGCGTCGAATCTCGACGAGTTCTTCATGGTCCGCGTGGCCGGACTCCAGCACGCCGCGGCAGAGGCGGACGAGTCACCCGATATCGCAGGGCTGTCGCCCACGCAGCAACTGGCGGAGGTCATCCCGCGGGCCCACGCGATGATGACGTCGCTGTATCAGGTGACACTGGACGAGTTGTTGCCGGCGCTCGCTTCCCAGGGCGTGAGCATCGTTGCCTGGAGCGAGATCAGCCGGCCTCACCAGCTCGCGCTCGCGACGTTCTTCAACGAGCACGTGCTCCCGGTGCTGACGCCTCTGGCGATCGACATGTCGCGACCGTTTCCGCTGCTCTCGTCGCTGAGCCTCAATCTCGCGCTGCGCCTGGATGCTCCTCCGGGGGCGGGGGCCCCCGGGGGAGAAAAAGAAGCCCCCCGCGTCGCGATCGTGCAGGTGCCGCCCGGCCTCACCCGCCTGGTCCAGATTACCGAGCCCGGGTCGCTGAATTTCGTCCTGCTCGAAGAGGTCATCTCGGCGCACCTGTCGCGCCTCTTTCCTGGTCAACCGATTCTCGAGTCAGCGGTCATCCGCCTCGCCCGCGACGCGGAGATGGAGCTGGACGACGAAGGCGGCAGAACGCAGCTGGAGCTCGTCGAGCGCGAGTTGCGCCGGCGCCGGCGGAGCGGCGTGATTCGGCTCGAGGTGAGCGCCAACGCATCGGAAGAGCTCGTGACGCTCCTGCGCGCCCAGCTGGACATCACGCCGGACGAGGTGTACGTCATTCCCGGACCGCTGGACCTGCGCGTGCTGATGGGTCTCACCGACCTCCCAGGCCTCGACGCGCTTCGCGACCCGCCGCGCCGGCCGGTGGACGTCCTCGCCGACGTCCAGCAGTCCGATGTGTTCTCTGCGCTCGACGAGCGCGGCGAGCTGCTGCTCCAGCACCCGTACGAAGCCTACGATCCGGTGATGGCGCTCATCGCGCAGGCCGCAGATGACCCCGACGTCCTTGCGATCAAGCAGACCCTGTATCGCACGAGCGTCGGCTCGCCGATCATCGCCAGCCTGCAGCGTGCGGCCGAGCAGAACAAGCAGGTGACGGTTCTCGTCGAGCTGACCGCGCGGTTCGACGAAGAGCGGAACATCCACTGGGCGCGGGCGCTCGAGGAAGCGGGAGCGCACGTCATCTACGGCGTCCATGGCTACAAGACGCACGCCAAGATCTGCCTCATCGTCCGCCGCACGCGGGACGGGCTGAAACGATATGTGCACCTGGGGACAGGCAACTACAACGAGCGCACCGCCCGGATGTACACCGACTTCGGCCTGCTCACCACCTCCGAGGCGATCGCCGAAGACGCCACAGCGGTCTTCAACGCCCTGACCGGCTACTCCGATCCGCCGCGGTTGAAGAAGCTGGTCATGGCGCCGACCAACCTGCGCCGGCGATTCCTGAAGCTGATCGAGCGCGAGCAGCGGCGCGCCGAGTCGGGTCAGCCGGCCGAGATCGTCGCGAAGATGAACTCGCTCATCGACACGGAGATCATCGACGCGTTGTACGCCGCGTCGGGGGCCGGCGTCAGGATCCGGCTCAACGTCCGGGGCATCTGCGCGCTGAGACCGGGCCTCCGCTCGGTCAGCGCCAACATCGAGGTCGTCTCGATCGTCGATCGATACCTCGAGCATTCCCGGATCTACTACTTCCTCAACGATGGAGAGGAAGAAGTCTACCTGGCGAGCGCGGACTGGATGACGCGCAATCTGGACAGGCGCGTGGAGCTGATGTTTCCGATCGAGCGCGCGGATCTCAAGACAAAGGTGCTCTACACGCTGCGCGCCATGTTCCGCGACACGGTCAAGGCGCGCTGGCTCGGGGCCGATGGCATCTATCGACGGCGGGCGCCCGCGCCGGGCGAAGCCCCGTTCAGGGTCCAGGACTATCTCCAGGACGAAGCCCGGCGACTTGCTGCGCTCGCCCGCGATCGCGTGGGCGTGGCGCTCCGACCCGAGGAGCGCGAGCGCCCTGCGCCGGGACGGACGCGGAAATGAACGTGAGGGAGGAGAGCGATGGCGTGCGAACCGCAGGTCCTGAAACAGGTGCCCCTCTTCGCGCTGCTGGACGACGACGAGCTCGCCGTGCTGGGGGCGCAGGTCGAGCTGAAAACGTTCGCGGCGCGACAGCGCATCTACAAGATCGGCGACCCCGGCCGCAAGGCGTTCGTCATCGTCTCGGGCGCCGTCCGGGTGTCGACAGTGGACGAGGATCAGCAGGACGTGGTCGTCGACGAGCCGGCGCCGGGTGAGTTCTTCGGTTTCGCATCGATGCTGGACCAGACGCCCCACCAGACCAACGCGACGGCGCTGGAGGACACGCGGTGCCTCGAGATCGGCCGCAACAACATCGCGACGCTGATTCAGCAGAAGCCGCACGCCGGCATGGACATGCTGACTGTGCTCGGCCAGCAGTTTCACGCCGCGCAGCAGCTGGTACGTGTGCGTGCGGCGCGCGACCCGAACAAGATCATCGAGGAGGAAGCCACGTTCGGCGAGCGCATCGCCGACGTCGTCGCCGGCTTCGGCGGCTCGTGGACGTTCATCATCATCTTTCTCACGGTCCTCGTGATCTATACGATCATCAACGTCGTCCTTGGTCGATCCGCCTGGGATCCGTACCCCTTCATCCTCCTGAATCTGTTCCTGTCGATGCTCGCGGCCATTCAAGCGCCGGTGATCATGATGAGCCAGAACCGCCAGGACACGAAGGATCGCCTGCGCGGCGAGCTCGATTACGACGTCAACCGCCGCGCCGAGACGGAGATCCAGGCCCTGGCCCGGAAGCTGAACGTGCTCGTCGACAAGGTCGAGGATCTCGACGTGCTGCTCAGGCAAGCTCGCTGACAAGAACGACGATACTGCGGGGGTTCACACGACAGGCGCGGCCGGTGAAGGCCGGCTCGTGACCCGGATCGAAGATGTCAGCGTGCAGGCCGCCTGGCGTATATGTCGCGAATGTGTCGACCGCGACCCTCCATGCGCGCCGCGGATCCACCGGTACCTCGAAATCGAGCGGCTCCCAGAACATGTTCATCATCACGTGCAGGTCGGCGTCACCCTGGAAGCCGCCGATTGTGAACGCGAGCGCGCGTCCGTTCGGGTCGGTGAACCCCGGGCTGAACAGCTGCGTGCCATGCCAGACGATGTCCACGAGACCGCGCTCGTTCGTCTGGCCGCGATAGAAATAAGGCTGCCGCAGCGCGGGGTGCGCTTTCCTGAACGCCACCATGCGCTGGAAGAAGCGCAGGATGCCGGCGTTCGTCTTCGTGAGCGTCCAATCGAACCAGCCCGTCGGGTTGTCCTGGTTGTACGCGTTGTTGTTCCCGGCCTGTGTGCGCCGCGCCTCATCGCCGCTGAGCAGCATCGGGACGCCGCGAGACAGCATCAGCATGACGCACGCGTTCTTGATCAGCCGAATCCGGAGCTGCTCCACGGCCGGATCGGCTGACGGCCCCTCGACGCCACAGTTCCAGCTGTAGTTGGTGTCGGTGCCATCGCGGTTGCCCTCGCCGTTCGCATCGTTGTGCTTGCTGTCGTACGAGAAGAGATCGTTCAGGGTGAACCCGTCGTGGCCGGTGACGAAATTGATGCTGTTGACCGGTGACTGCCCGCGCGCCTCGAAGATGTCCGCGCTCCCCCCCAGGCGCGCCGCGACAGCGGCGATCAGCCCTGGCTCCCCCCTGAGGAACCGGCGCACATCGTCCCGGTACTGGCCGTTCCATACCGCCCAGCGGTCGCCGGGAAAGTGGCCGACCTGATACAGGCCGGCGGCGTCCCAGGCCTCCGCGATCAGCTTCGTGTCCGCCAGCCCGTCGTCGAGCTCGATCTGCCAGATGACCGGCGGGTGTGAGAGCGGCCGGCCGTCCTCGCCCCGCGAGAGAATCGACCCTTCGTCGAAGCGGAAGCCGTCGACGTGCATGTCGTTCACCCAGTAGCGCAGGCAGTCGACGATCAGCTTCTGCGTCAGCGGGTGGTTGGCGTTCACCGTGTTGCCGACCCCGCTGAAGTTCAGGTAGACGGCCAAGTTCGCCGGATCGAGCAGGTAGAACGTCCGGTTGTCGATGCCGCGAAAGGAATGGGTCGGTCCGTTCTCGTTGCCCTCGTCCGTGTGGTTGAACACGATGTCGAGGATGACTTCGATGCCCGCGCGATGCAACGCCTTGACCATGTCCTTGAATTCCGCGGCGTGCGACCCGGCGGACGAAGCCTGTGTGCAGTAACCCGAATGAGGGCTGAAGAACGCAATCGTGCTGTAACCCCAGAAGCTCCGAACGATGTCGCCCCTTGGATTGACCGAGACGTTCGAATCGTCGAACTCGCAGACCGGGAGCAGCTCCACGGCCGTCACGCCGAGCGCCTGCAGGTAGGGGATCTTCTCGATCACGCCGGCGAACGTCCCCGGATGCCGGACCCCTGAGCTCGGCGATCGCGTGAGGCCGCCGACGTGCATCTCGTAAATGATCGATTCGTGCATCGGCCGCATCAGCGGCCGATCGCCTTCCCAGTCGTACGTCGACGGATCGACGATCGCGCAGCGAAGGGAGGTGTGCTGGTTGTCCTCCGGGCCGATCGCGTTCGTGCGGCTCCACAGCTCCTTGTGGAGGCCGCGCGCATACGGGCTGACGAGGACTTTGTTCGGATTGAACCGATGGCCCTCGGATGGATTGGCCGGGCCGATGATGCGATAGGCGTACGAGATGTGCGTGCCGCAGCCGCGCACGAAGACGTGCCAGAAGTGAAAGGTCTTGTTCTTGAACGGATCGAGCCGGACGGTTTGAATAGGCTCGAGGTCGGCCGGGTGCTCGAACAGCAGGAGCACGACCTCCGTCGCGGCCTGCGAGAAGAGCGAGAAATTGACGCCGTCCGGCGACGCCGAGACGCCGGCCGGGTGCGCGGATCCAGGCCCGATCTCGAACGCGGGCATACGGTGGCTTCAGCGCAACTTGGCGGCGCGGCCCTTCAGCGTGGCCGCAAGGGACCGCAGGCGCATGGCGTCGCGGCCGGCAGCGCGCCCGGCATCCGTGTCGAGTTGGGCCGCCAGGCTGTCCAGTTGCGCGAGCACGGCCTCGGCGCCCCGATCGCTCGCCCCGCGCAACCCGTCGGCGCGGTCAAGCGCCGTCGTCACCGCGCGAGCGCGGTCGGGCTGAATGGCCTTGGTGCGAGCCAGTTGATCCAGGTACGCGCGCGCCACCGCGGTGCTCGGCTGCCAGGTGATGCGCGGCTGCTCCTGCACGTTCAGCTCCTCCGACCGCACCTGCGTCGCCGCGTCGATCTCGTTCTGCGTGAGGAACTCGCTCGGCTTCAGCCTGAACACGTCGAGGCCGCGCGCGATCTCGGACCCGTAGATGTGACCGTTGTACCAGTACGCCGACCAGTACCCGCCGGTGATGAGCTGCCTGGCGTCGATGGGGCCGCGGTCGAAGAACGCGATCTCGACCGGCTTCGCCGCGTCGGTGAAGTCAAACACCGACACGCCGCCCTGGTACCATGCCTGGACCATGATGTCGCGCCCCGGCACTGGAATCAGCGAACCGTTGTGCGCAACACAGTTCTCCTGCTCGGTCTGCGGCGCAGGCATCTTGTAGTAGCTCGCGAACCGCAGCCTCTTGCCGCTCTTCGCCGCGTTTGCGTCCTTCGTGTCTTTCGCGTCCTTCGTGTCAACGATGTCGAAGATCGCGTCGGCGCCCCAGTTCATCAGGTCCGTCGCGCGGCAGCGCGGACGCGTCCCGCCGCCCCACTCGTCCGTGAAGATCACCTTCGTCCCGTCATTGTTGAACGTCGCCGAGTGCCAGTACGCGAAGTTCTTGTCGCTTGCGTCATCCAGCCGGACCGGGTGCACCGGATCGGAGATGTCCAGCAGGATCCCGTTGCCGGAGCAGGCACCGGCTGCGAGGCCGATCTCGGGATACACGGTGATGTCGTGGCACTGATTGGTGGCGCGCGAGGGCTGGGTCCCCGGACCGCGGTCGCCTCCGCCCTCGAGCCCTGCGATCGCGCCGGTGTTCGGATCGGCGAAGATGCGCGGACGGTTGACGATCGCGGCCTTCTCGGGCGCGGCGAGCGGCACTTTGATGACGTCGATGCTGAAGAGCGCGGTGTTCGGATCGTCCTTCGGGTCGAGGCCGGAGCACCCCGCGAGCTCCTCGCCTGACCGCACCGAGCTCGTCCCCGAGCCGTACACGTACAGGTTTGCCGGATCCTTCGGATCGGTGACCAGCGTGTGTGTGTGCGATCCGCGGCACGTCTGGACCGCCGCCACCTGTTTGGGTTTCTTCACGTCGCTGATGTCGAAGATTCGGACGCCCCGGAAGCGCTCGACGCTGACCGGCTCCGTCACGCCCTGCGCGCCGCAGTCGATGCGGCCGCGTGTCTGTTCCACTGACATGAAGAGCAGGTTGCCGTGGATCGAGACATCGCCCTGACCGCCGGGACAGACGACCGACGCGAGTAGCTTCGGATTTTTCCCGTTCTCGACGTCGTAGGTGTTGAACCCGTGGAAGCTGCCCATGAAGAGATGGTTTCCGCTGAACGCCAGGTCGGAGTTCGCGAATGCCAGCATGTTCGCAAACCTGGGGTCAGGCGGCGCGTTCGGGTCGGGCGGCGGAAGGTTCGGATCGCGTTCGGGCGGCGTCGGGGCGCCGGCCGGCGCCTTCGGATCGAAGAAGCCCTCAGCGTTCGACAGGCTCGCGAGCCGTTCCATGCCTCGTGCCGCCTCGCCCGCGTCGTGCAGGCCGGCCTTCAGCCCGACCCGCGGATCGGACTTGCCCGTGCTGGTCTGGGTCGTCGTTCGCTCCTGCGCGCGGGCCCCGATGTGGACAAAGGCCAACGTGGACAGCGCGATGACCGCACACGACAGAGTGCTGATGGTCTTGAATCTCGACATTACTGATTTCATCATTACCGATCTCATCATTACCGAGAGCCTGGCGGCAACGGATTTTATTTCTGAATCTCCCTGAGCATGCTGCCCATGCGATCGATTTCCATCCGCTGATCGGCATCCACATCGGACGCGAACGAGAAGATCTCCACGTCCTGGCCGGCGCCCGTGGTATCAAAGAGATCCTTCACCATCGTGAGCGCGCCGCCGTGATGCTTGATCATCCCCTCGAGAAAGAGCCGATCGAACTCGTCACCCTTGGCATCGCCCAGCCGCGTCATCTCTTCCGCGGTGAGCATACCCGGCATCAGCGTCGCGCCGTGCATGTGCATCGCGTGGGGACCGGGTACCTCCTGGTGGCGAACCTCCAGCCAGTGCTGCATCATCTTGATTTCGTCGGCCTGCGAGACATCGATGCGCAGCGCGAGCTTCTTCATGTCCGCGCGGTTGGTTCTGGAGGGCACGAGCGCGACCATCTCCACCGCCTGCTCGTGGTGTCCGATCATGCCCTGCATGAATCGCACGTCTGCCCCTGTGAACTCCACGTGCGACAGATCGGTCGCCTTGTCGGCGGCAATGATTCGACTCGACTGCCCGGGCGCGCCAGGTTGAACGATCGGTGGGATGGACCCTGCGCCGGCGCCGGAAGCCGGAACCGCGGAGGATCCTGAACCGGTCCGGCAGGATGCGGCAGCGAGGGTGCAGATCAGAAGGGCGGGGACTCTCGTGCTCATGATTCTGGACATACTACCGCACGACCGCTCTGGATCCGCCCCTTCGAAAGGGACATGGCGGCGCGCAATCTTCTTCCCCTCGCCTGGACACACGCTACACTGCCAATATCGTCTTCCGCAGCTGCGACCCAAGAGAAAGCGACATGACTGGATCTGTCGGCCCCGGCGGTCCGCACGTACTCGTCGTCGAGGATGACGAGAGTCTTCGCAACGGTCTTTGCCGCTACCTCGACTCCCAGAACCTTGCAGCGACGGGCGTGGCAACCCTCGGCGCCGCGCGCGAGCTCCTGCGCCTTCACAGGTTCGACGTCGTCGTGCTCGACCTGAATCTTGGGCCGGAAGACGGACTGGACCTGGCGCGCGAGCTGGCGGTCCAGCGCCGCCCGCCCGTCATCATCACCTCGGGACGCGTCGAGGAGGCCGACCGCATCGTCGGCATCGAGCTCGGCGCGGACGACTACATGACCAAGCCGTTCAGCTTCCGTGAGCTGCTGGCCCGGATCAAAGGCGTGCTCCGGAGATCGGCCGAGCCGCAGCGGCCCGTCGCGCACCGGCGCGTGGCGCGATTCGACCGTTGGGCCGTCGACATCACCGCCCACAGGGCCACGGACGAGAGTGGGAAGATCGTCCACTTGACGGTCGGGGAGCTCGCGCTCCTTCGGGCGTTTCTCGATCATCCGAACCGCGTGCTCCTGCGCAACGAGCTGCTCTCGCTGACGCGCCGGGACGACGCGGAGGTGTTTTCGCGAACTGTCGACGTTCTGATCACCAGGCTGCGCCGGAAGCTCGAAATCGATCGGCACCGGCCCGCGTTCATACGAACCGTCCGGGGAGAAGGCTACCTCTTTGATCAGCACGTGAGCTGGGAGTTCCTTCCGAGTTAGGCCAGCCATCGGCTGCACCAATCAGCCACCCATCCGCCACACCCATCGCCATCAGCCATCCGCCATCAGCCATCTTGTTAATGCTCTAAGTGCGAGCGTTAACCCACTGTTTCAACGTGCCGGACGGTACCGCGGGGCGGTAAAGGTCTTCTATACGCGGTCGATAACAACGTTAACAACCAAGAGGAGCCCTCGCCGATATTGGCAGGGAGGTCATTATGTGCAACGCGAAGAGACTCCTGACGCTCGGAGCGGCGGCCGTTGCCATCGCTCTGACATCGACTCCGATCAGCGCAACCTCGGCGACCGGGACCGTTGCCGTGAGCGCAACAGTGGTCGCGTCCGTCAGCCTGACGTTTTCAAGCGACGGAGCGGGCATCGCACTCGGCGGCACCGGGACATCGGCCGCCACGGTCGCCTTCGGCTCGGTGCAGGCGTACGGCGGGAGCGTGCCAGCAGGCGTCACGAAGACGGTCAACGGCACGACCAACTGGTCGTTGAGCACGCCGATCGACGTGGTCGTCGAGGTGGCCAATCAGACCAGCTCCAACTACACGCTGACCGCAGGCCTGCAGACGACTGACGCCACGAACACCTGGGCGCTCGGCGCGACGAATCTGTCGACGACGCCCGCGACGCTGACCGCGACGGGCGCGTACGGAAGCACCGCGTACACGCTGAAGCTGACCATTCCCTTCTCGGAAGCTGCGGGGGCGATCAGCAACACGATCAACTTCACGGCGACCGCAAACTAGGCGGCCATGCGGCACGCAGCCGCGTAGGAGGCGGCATTGCGGCGTGTTGGGCTCGCGACGTTGGTATGGCTCGCGTGGTGCGGCACGGCGTCCGCCCAGTTGCAAACGACCCTCATCCTGCAAATCGACTCGGACCCGGGCGGCATCTCGCTGACCGGCAGCGGCACCGCCTCGACCTCTCTGCTCTTCAGCTCGGTTCGAGCCTACGGGGGAACGGTGCCCTCAGGCGTCACGGAGGTGACAGGCGCTACCAGCTTCACGCTGAGCACCACCATCGACATTCACGTGTTCAAGGGCAGTCTGGATGTTGTGGACACGTTGAGCACGAGCTACACGCTCACCGCGCACCTGCAAGCGATAGACATCACGAACACCTGGAAGTTCAACTCCCAGATGCTCACGACCAGCAGCACCACCATCACGTCGGCGGGCGTGTACAACAGCACGCCCGCGTACAGCTTCAGTCTCACAATTCCATTCTCGGAGCCTGCCGGCGCCATCAGCAATACGGTGCAGCTCATGGTTGTCGCCAACTGAATCGCAATGCCAGCAAGGTGGATGTTCCTCGTCACGCTGCTGACCCTCGTCGGGCCGCCTTTGGGTGCGGCCCAGGGCCGCGGGCGTCAGGCGCAGCCGGTGGCGACGAGCGCCAGCCTCGCGCTATCCCCGGGCGTGGTGCTGGTCAAGTCACAGCCCGGTGTCAGCAGCACGCATCCGCTGACGATGACCAACTTGACGCAACGGAGGGTCCTGTTCGCGCTCAGAGCGTTGGACGTCATCGTTCGCGAGGGCAAACGCGTGTACGTGCCCGCCGGCGAAACGGAAGGTGGAATAGCCCGGTCCGCGATCTTCGACCCCGCCACGCTCGCCCTCAATCCGGGTGAATCCGGACAGGTGAAGGTCACCTTGACCGTGCCGAAAGAGCCGAGGGTGCGCGCCGTCGTCGCGTTGTTCGAAGGCCGGACCGCCGTCTCGAGCCAGGGATCGGTGATGGTTACCGGATCCCTTGGGACGTTGATTACGTACAACCTGTCGGACCGCGTCGCCGTGCGCATCGGCGAGCCGTCTATCAGCCCTCAGACCGAGAGCTCGAGCCTGACAGTATCGGAACCGCTCGAGAACAGCGGCAGCGAACCGGTCGTCACGCACGGCACGCTCGCCATCTTGAGAGTGTCCGGCGAGCTGGTCGGCCGGGTCTCCATCGAGCCCCATCGCCTCCTGCCGGGCGAGAAGTTCGATTGTCCGGCCGCGTACACGCGCAGCCTTGCGGGGGGGCGTTACCGGGCAATGATGTCCCTTGAGCACGAGGGGGGCGTGCAAACGCGGACCATCGAATTCACCGTTCCATGAAGCCCTGCTGGTTGCTCGTGATTCTGGCGCTCGTCGCGTCGGAGCGAACGGCCTTCGCGAGCACGGACGCCCAGGAAACCATCCAGAACCCGCCAAACCCCGCAGACGGCACGTCGTGCGAGGCGGCGCTGTCAGTTCGAGAATCGAATCAGCTCCTCGTGCCTGTCACTCTGGTGACGGCCGCCTATTCCCTCGATCCTCTGATCGCTGAGGCGCAGGTGGATGGGGACGAGATGCGCGTTGGAGCCCGCTCTCCCGGCGAGTCCATCATTGTGCTGGTCCGGGGCGACCACTCCACGAGCTGCATGCGCGTCACGGTGACCCGGGCGCCGCCCATCCAGCCCGACGGCGTATGGAACGGCCTGGAGTCAGGGGGACGAGGCTCGAGGGGCTACTACGAAGGTCGTTTCGCATCCGACCCGTTGCAGTTCGGCGACATCGTCGACTACCGGTCGGGCCGGACCGAACTGCACGTGAATAACACCGTTGTGCCAGGGCGAAACGTGCCGGGCGCGTCGGTGATGTGGTTCCCCTACAGTTACGTGAGATATGGCGCCGGTGATGCTCGCCTCACCTTCCTCGATCAGGCCGTCGAAAGCTCGCCACTGTCGCTCAGATCGACGCTGGTGAGGGGCATGCACGTCGATGCCGGCGGTCTGTCCGTCCATGCGGGCTTTACCTCCGTGGCCGGATTCCAGACGCTGCTACTCCCCGTCGACAGCCAATCGATTTTCGGTGCGACCTATACACACCGGTTCGGCGGCGAGACGCAGGTTGGCGTCACGGGATACTTCATCCAGCGCGATCCCGTGGCTCTTTCGCAGAAGAGCAGCCAGGGCGTCGAATCGATGTTCTTCAAGAAAAAGAACAGGCGCCTCGATCTCTTCGTCGAGGCCGGTCTGAGCGATGGGAGACCGGGCGGCGCGTTCATGGCCAGCCATGATGCCGACACGGATCAGTTCCATATCGCTGCCCGCTACCGGCCCTTGCGCTACGCGGCGTCCGAGACGGACAACCTCAAGGGGCTGCAGAGCGAGATGCGCTGGGCCCACGCCTGGCGGCGCCGTGTGTTCTCCTCGCTCTCCGGCTCGAACAACCGTACGTTCATAGGCGCCGGAGCCCAGACGGTAGAAGCCGCCACCGCGGACGTCCATTACAAGGCGGCCGGCGGCATCTCCCTGTCCTCGGGAATCTCGGGATCCCGCATTGCCGACACGAACGCCTTGTTTCCGGAAATCAAACGCGTCGACGTGCCGCTCGGCGTATCGTATGACCGCACGCGATTTGGTGTGAGCGCGCAGTACGGTTACTCGAAGACCAGCCACGCCGTGGCCGTCGGTCACCGGTACCAGGGGGCGCTTCGCGTAAGCGGCCAGCGGCTGCAGCTGAGTGCCAACGCCGGCCTGGACACGCAGGCGCTCGGAATCGACTCGGTATTCTCCGCATTTCCCGCGTTGAACGTCGAGCTGGCTCAGCTCGGGCTGGGCGCGACTTCGAGCGTGCCCCAGCTCGTGGCGCTTCTCACCAATCGAGCTTTTCTGAGCAGCCTCGGCATCGCTCCGGGCGCAAACCTTCAATTGGTCCCGCGCAACTGGCGTGGCGGCCTGAACGCGGGCTGGCGCGGAAGAGCGCAACTCCTCGAATTCGACTGGAACTACAACTTGAACGCCTTCCTCAATGAGCGCAACACGACGACGTTACAGAGCATTCGTTACAGACGGAGCTTGACGGGCTCCGGCGAGCTCGTGACGGCGTTCAGCCTGCTCGAGCAGGTGTCGCCGATGCGCCGCCTGAACCCAGTCGTGGAAGTGGGTCTGCGCCATCAGTTCGGCGGCAGCACCTCCGAGAGGCGCCAGAGGGTGAACGGGACGATCTCCGGAGCGGTGCGGGCGCAGGACCAATCCGGTACCCATCCCTTGCGAGCCGCGGCAATTACCCTGGACGGCGACCGGCGGACGACGTCGGACGATCAAGGTCGTTACCGATTCGGGAACGTGGGGCCCGGATCTCATGTCGTGCAAATTCGATTCGAGTCGACGCGGTCGTTCTGGTACACGACTCCTTCTAAGGTCAGCGCCGCGGCAGATGCGGTCGTGGACTTCGGCGTCATGTACCCGTCGGCCCAGATCATCGGCTACGCGGTCGACGACGCGGGCCTGGCCCTGCCGGACATCGGGATATTGATTACGGGCCCTCGGGGCAAACGCACCCTCGTCACGGATCGGACGGGGGCGTGCGTGGTACCCGTCGAGGCCGGCGGCACCTACGAGGTCAGTGTCAACGCCGAAACGGTGCCCGATGGCTACGCGCTCGAGGATCTGCGGCCAGCCACCGTGTCGCTGATCGATGGAGACTCAAAGAAAATCTCGTTCACGCTCTCTGCGATTCGAGCTCTCGTGGGCTCAGTCCAGACGTACGATGCCGCGCGAGAGACATACGTCCCCGTGGCCGGCGCCACGGTGGAGTTGAGGGAGCTGAACCGGACCTCGACCACGAACCGCGCCGGAGGCTACGTTTTTCGTGATATGCCATCCGGGACGTTCACCGTGCTCGTCAACGGACAGAGGTACGACGAGGTGGAGCTGAGCGTGGCGCCGCAGGTGTTACGACACGAGATCCGGCTGCCGCCGTTTACTTCAGCTCAGCCCGGCCAGAAGCCTTGATTTCAGCGTAGGGCACTTGCGCGAACCGGATGTTCATCTGGCGAAGCGTCTCCTTGCCACGAATCGTCACGTCTGTAGTGACAACGCCGACCAGATATAATCCTGTCTCTGTACGATCTCCGTCCTCGACTCCAGGGCAGTATGGAACACGACTTACCAGCAACAATCTCGCTGCTCAGCCGCACTCCCGCCGCACTCAATGCGCTCTTGCGCGACCTGCCCGACGCCTGGACGTTGCGCAATGAAGGCGACAAGACGTGGAGCGCGTTCGATATCGTCGGCCACCTGATTCACGCCGAGCGCACGGACTGGATGCCGCGCGTCAGGATGGTGCTGCAATCTGGCGAGACACGGACGTTCGAGCCTTTCGATCGTATGGGCCTCGTCCGGGAGAGCCAGAGCAAGTCGCTGAACGAGCTGCTGGATGAGTTCGATCGCTTACGGTCGGGTAACCTCGGCGACCTGCGTTCGTTGAATCTGCGGCAGGAGGACCTCGAGCGGCGCGGCCGGCATCCTGCTCTCGGAGCCGTGACGCTGTCGCAGCTGCTGGCGACGTGGGCGGCTCATGACCTGACCCATCTTCATCAAATCTCGAGAGTCATGGCTCATCAGTACCGGGAGGCCGTTGGTCCTTGGAGCTCATACCTTGGCGTGCTGCAGTGCGCCGGCCACAGTGCTCCTCCATGAACGGGACAAGCAGGCTTCAATGACCAGCGTCGCGTCCTGAGGGCGGCGCACCAGCGATTCTCCGCGCGTCCCTTCGACGACGCGGACACCGAGCTCGTCGATCACTCTAAGCGGCACGCCAAGCGGCACGACGCGATTGTATCG
>DASZFS010000094.1:0-8571 GCA_035939575.1 Vicinamibacterales bacterium
CGCAAACGCACGGCCCTTTCGCTCCGTCGCCAGCAGCACGATGAGGATCGCCAGCTCGGCGCCAGCCTCGTACAGCTGCGTGGGATGCAGCGCCACGCCGAGCGGCGTGCCGACGTTCGCGGCGGCGAATGGGTCCGTGAACGTGATGCCCCATGGAAGCGTGGTTGGCCTGCCGTAGCAGCAGCCTGCGAAGAAGCAGCCAAAGCGTCCCACGACGTGTCCGAGCGCGATGCCCGGCGCAAACACGTCACACGTCGTCCAGAGCGGCAGACCGATCCGGCGGATGTACCAGAGGGCGACGCCGACGGCGACGATCAGCCCGCCGTAAAAGACGCCGCCCGAGCGGGCGAGGGTCAGCAGCTCGCGCGGGTTCGCGCTGAACGTCCTGAAGTCGGTGACGAGCAGCAGCAGCTTGGCGCCCACAAGGGCGCTGATGATGATGTAGATGCCGAGATCGAGCACCCGGTTCGCGTCGAGCCCGCGCGCCTGCGCGCGCACCATCGCCAGCTTCAGCCCCAGGAGGTAGGCGGCGGCCAGGAGCACGCCGTAGGTGTAAACCGTGATCGGTCCGAGCTCGAAGAGTCTTGGGTACATAGTTCGCTCGCCTGCGGACTGGCGCTACCTGCGTTCGGTGTGCCGGTTGTCAACCCCGAGCATATCGAGAATCATGATCGCCACGCCAACGGTGATCGCGGAGTCGGCGACGTTGAACGCCCAGAAATGCCAGTTCCGCCAGTACACGTCGACGAAGTCGACGACCGATCCGGCGACAACGCGATCCAGCAGGTTGCCCGCTGCGCCGCCGATGATGAGCGCGAGCCCCAGACGGGCGATCAGCTGGTGATGCGCAAGGCTGGCCGCGTACATCCCGACCCCGACCAGCGCGGCCGTCGCGATGAGGGCGATCACCACGGTCTTGAACGGGAAGTCCGCCGCGTTCAGGATGCCGAACGCGGCGCCGGTGTTGCGCACGTGCGTGAAATCGACGAGGCCAGGGATGATCGTCACGCTCTCATGCAGCGGGAGCGTGGCCCGGACGATCGCTTTCGACACCTGATCGATCACGATGATGCTCATCGGCAGCACGATCTCCAGGCGCCGGCGGGGCATGGGATCGGCGCTCGCCGAATCGGGGGGGACGGGCGCCGGCGGCGCGAGCGTCTGGGGCGCGGCGTCGCTCATGCCGCCCGATCGCCTTTCGACAGCGCGTCCTGACAGCGGTCGCACAGACCGGCCCACGATGGATCGGTCGAGACCGACGGCACGTAGCGCCAACAGCGCTCGCATTTCACGCCGCCCGCGCGCTCGACGGCGATGCCGAGGTCGGCGCCCGCGCTTCCGGGACGCAGATCGACTTCCGACACGATGAAGAGCGTCGGCAGATCGCGGAGATGGCGCTCGAGCAGGGCGAAGTCGCCGTTCGACGCAGTCAGCGTGACCTTCGCCTGAAGCGAGCTGCCGATGCGCTTGCTCGTGCGCAACGGCTCGATTTCGGCGAGCACGCGCTCGCGAACCGCAATCAACCTGTCCCACCGCGCGACCAGCTCGGCGTCGACGATCGCCAGCAACTCGGCCCGGCCCGGGAAGACCGCGATGTGGACCGAATCCTCGCGCGTCGCCGGCAGCCGGCGCCAGAGCTCGTCCGCCGTGAACGAGAGGATAGGCGCCATCAGCCGGGTCAAGCCGTCCACCATGATGTACATCGCCGTCTGGGCCGAGCGCCGCTCACGCGATTGCCCTGCAAACGTGTAGAGACAATCCTTCGACACGTTGACGTACAGCGCGCTGAGGTCCAGGTTCGTGAAGCTGTTCAGAGCCTGGAAAATCGTCCCGTAGTCATAGTCCTCGTACGCCAGCAGAATCCGCTGGCCGACCTCGGCATAGCGCGACAGGATGTACCGATCGAACTCCTCGAGGCTCGCAACCGGCACGCTATCGACCGCGGGGTCGAAATCGTAGAGGTTGCCGAGCAGAATCCTGAGCGTGTTGCGAATCTTGCGATATGCCTCGGACACGCGCGCCAGGATCTCGTTGCTGATGCGGATTTCCTGCGTGTAGTCCGACGTCGAGACCCACAGGCGCAGGATGTCCGCGCCGCTCTGCTTGATGATGTCCTCCGGCTCGATGGAGTTGCCGAGTGACTTCGACATCTTCTTGCCGTCCTCGGCGACGATGAAGCCGTGGGTGAGGACCTGCTTGAACGGCGCCCGCCCGCGCGTGCCGAGCCCGACCAGGAGGGAGCTCTGGAACCAGCCGCGATGCTGGTCGCTGCCCTCGAGGTAGATGTCAGCGGGCCACGTCAGCTCCGGCCGGACCGAGAGCACGGCCTCGTGGCTGGATCCGGAGTCGAACCACACATCGAGAATGTTCATCTCGCGCTCGAACGCCGTTCCGCCGCACGCCGGGCAGGTCAGGCCCGCCGGGATGAAGTCTTCGGTGGGGCGCTCGTACCACGAGTCGGCGCCGTACGCAGCGAAGATCTCGGCGGTCTTGCTCACGAGCGCTGGCGTCACGATCGCGGTGCCGCATTTCGTGCAGTCCACGGCGGGGATCGGCACGCCCCACACGCGTTGGCGCGAGATGCACCAGTCGGGGCGGTTGGCGATCATGTTGTACATCCGGTCGCGGCCCCAGCTCGGAATCCACCTCACGGCGTTGTCGATGTCGTCGAGCGCCGCCTGTCGCAAGGTGCGGTCTTGAGCCTCAGCCCCGTTCGCCGCGTTGGCCAAAAGGGGCTTGTCGAGCGCGATGAACCACTGCGACGTTGCCAGGAAAATGACCGGGTTGTGGCAGCGCCAGCAGTGCGGATACTGATGCACGAACGGCTCGCGATGCCACAGGCGCCCGCGCTCCGCGAGCGCAGCCGCGACGTGCGGGTTGGCATCGAACACCCGTTGGCCGCCGAACATCTCCACGGTATCGAGGAAGTGGCCGGCCGGGCCGACGGGCGCATAAATCTCCAGCCCGTACTTCATGCCGGTGTTGAAGTCGTCGGCGCCGTGGCCCGGCGCAGTGTGCACGGCGCCCGTGCCTGCGTCGAGCGTCACGTAGTTGCCGAGGACGCCGGGCGACGCCCTGGCGTACAGCGGATGCTGAAACCGGATGTGCTCGAGCTGCTCCCCTTTCATCCTGGCGACGGGCTCACCGAAGACTCGGCCGCCGACGCGCGCCACGTTCGGGGCGAGCGCTTCGGCGACGATGACGACGACTTCCTTGCCGTCGATTCCATCGACCGCATACCCGGCGTAGTCGACGTCGGGATGAAACGCGATCGCCATATTCGACGGAATCGTCCACGGCGTCGTCGTCCAGATGAGGACCGAGACGCGACGTCCAGCGAGCTCCGGCACGCGCCGCGCGAGCTCGTCTGCGCCATCGGGCGCCAGCGGGAACTCGACGTAGATGGACGGCGACGTGTGATCCTCGTACTCGACTTCGGCTTCGGCAAGCGCCGTACGGCAATGGATGCACCAGTGGACAGGCTTCTTGCCCTTGTAGACGAGCCCCCGCTCGACGAACCGGCCGAACGCGCGCGCGATCGCCGCCTGATACTTGAAGTTCATCGTCAGGTAGGGGTTGTCCCATGTGCCGAGGATGCCCAGCCGCTGGAACTGCTCGCTCATCGTCCCGACGAAGCGCTCTGCATACGCGCGGCACGCCCGGCAGAAGTCGGCGACCGACATCTCGCGCTTCTTCGCGCCGAGCTCGCGGTCGACTTTCAACTCAATCGGCAGCCCGTGGCAGTCGTATCCGACGACGTAGGGCGCGTCGAAGCCGGCCATCGAACGCGACTTGACGACGAACTCCTTGAGGATCTTGTTGAGCGCGGTGCCGATGTGGATGTTTCCGTTGGCATACGGCGGGCCGTCGTGCAGCACGAATTTCGGCGCGCCCTTCCGCCGCTCGCGGATTTGCCCGTACAGGTCCATGGCCGTCCACCTGGCGAGCGTCTCAGGCTCGCTCGTCGGCAGATTCGCCCTCATCGGGAAGTCGGTCCGCGGGAGGTTAACGCTGTCTTTCCACTCGGGCATTGGGTGTGCAACGGAACTTCGGCAACAGGCCTTCGGCTACAGGCCCTGTCGGCCTACAGAGGGTCGTGTCCCACCGCCGCGGCTCGCGACATGCGAGCCACGCAACGGACAAGCGGCCTAATCCGATTTTATAATGATCTGATGCGCCCAGTGCTTGCGGCCCCCCGGGAGACACATCTGGCGAATGGACTCAAGGTGCTCATCCAGGAAGAGCACGCGGCGCCGCTGGCGTCGGTCTGGTGCTGGTACAAGGTGGGTTCGAAGGACGAGCGGCCCGGCCTGACCGGCGTCTCGCACTGGGTCGAGCACATGAACTTCAAGGGCACGACCAACATTCCCCGTGACCAGGTGAAGGGGATCATCGAGCAGTTCGGTGGCAGCTGGAACGGCTACACCTGGATCGATCAGACGACGTATCTGGAGACCGCCACGAAGGACGCGCTGGATCGGATGCTGTTCATCGAGGCCGAGCGCATGGCGAACTGCCTGTACCATCCGGACGACTGCGAGTCGGAACGTACGGTCATCATCTCGGAGCTCCAAGGCGGGGAGAACGACCCGGATCAGCTCCTCGACCAGGAGCTCACCGCGACCGCCTTCAAGGCGCATCCCTACGGCCATCCGACGATCGGCTGGCTCTCGGATCTGCAGGCCATGACGCGGGACGACCTGTACGGCTACTACCGCCGCCATTACGTCCCCAACAACGCGACGCTGGTCATTGTCGGCGACGTGGACCCGGACGATGCGCTGCGGCGTGTCGAACGGCATTTCGGCGCCGTCGCGCCCGGGGAGCCCCTTGCGCGCCTGCGCACCGTGGAGCCCGAGCAGACCGGAGAGCGGCGCCTGACCATTCGGAAGGAAGGCACGACCGCGTACTGGAAAGCGGGGTTTCACGCGCCGGCCGCCCGGGACGACGACTTCTTCCCGCTGCTCGCGCTCGACGCGGTGCTGGCCGGCGCGAAGGGATTGAACCTCTGGTCCAGCTACCGCGTGCCGCCTCCGCAGAGAAGCGCGCGGCTGTATCGCGCCCTCGTCGAGCGGGGGCTGGCGTCGTCGGTGTCGGGATCGCTGGTGCCGACGGAGCAGCCGTTTCTCTACACGGTGTCGGCGACTGCGACTGAGGGGACGCCGCTCGAGTCGGTCGAGTCCGCGATGCTGGAGGAACTCGATCGCGTGCGACAACAGGGCGTCGCCGAGGCCGAGCTCGTGAGGGCGAAGGCGCAGCTGCGCGCCCGACTGGTATTCGAGAGCGACAGCGTGACCAATATCGCGCACCAGCTCGGTTACTTCGAGACGATCGCCGCCCCGGATGTGTTCAGGTCCGCGCCGGCCAGCATCGCGGCCGTCACGGCCGATCGCGTGGCCGCTGTGGCGCGCCGCGTCCTCGCGTCCTCGAACCGGACGATCGGCTGGTTCATACCCGAGGTTCAGCCTTGACCGCCCGGAGCCCGGCTTCGGGCGCTGGTCTCGCCCCGATCAGGACTGTTCTCGGAAACGACGCCGTTTTTCTCACGAAAGAGACGACCACAACACCTGCCGTCGCCATCAGCCTGGCGATGCGGGCGGGATCAGCGGCCGATCCGCCGGGGGCCGAAGGGGCGATGTGGCTGCTCTCCCGGGTCATCGATCGCGGCACCGAAGCACGCACCGCCTCACAGATTGCCGAGGATCTGGACGGACGGGGCATCACGCTGTCGATCTCCGTCACGCGACACCTGTTCTCTGTGGTGTGCACCTGCTTGTCCGAGGACTTCGAGCCCGTACTCGCGCTGCTGGGCGAGATCCTGGCGACGCCGTCTCTGCCGGCCAGCGAGATCGCGACGCGAAAGGGCGAAGTGATCACGGCGATCCGGCAAGACGACGACAACCCTGCGGTGCGGGCGAACGAGGCGCTCATGGCGCGCCTCTATCCGGGCGGGCATCCGTACGGGCGGCGAACCAAGGGCAGCGTGGAGATCGTCGAGCACCTGACGCGTGATGATCTCGTTCGCCTTCACGCCGCGCACTTCGCGCCGGCCAACCTCCTGGGCGTGATCGTCGGAGACATCGCCGTCGGTCAGGCGCAAGACGCCGTCGCCCGTGTGTTCGGCGGGTGGCGGGCGCCTGCGCCTGCGCCGATTGTGCTTCCGCCGGTCGCGCCGGCAGCCAATCGCGACCACGTCGTGATCCCGATGATGAACAAGTCGCAGGCGGACATCGCCTACGGCTTTACCGCCATCACGCGGCACGATCCCGACTACTACGCGTGTTGGCTCATGAACAACGCCTTCGGTCAGTACGCGATCGGCGGGCGGCTGGGCGACAGCATCCGCGAACGCCAGGGGATGGCCTACTACGTGTCCAGCTCTCTCGACGCGAGCGTGGCAGCCGGGCCGCTGGCCATTCGCGCCGGCGTCAACCCCACCAACGTCGAACGGGCCATCGCGTCCATCGACGAGGAGATCGTTCGCCTCGTCACCGACGGCCTGACGCTGAAGGAGCTCGACGAATCGCGGCAGTTCCTCATCGGATCGATGCCGCGCGCGCTCGAGACGAACGCCAGCCTCGCGAACTTCCTGCAGAACGAGGAGTTCTTCGGGCTGGGTCTCGACTACGATCTGCAGCTGCCCGGCCAGCTTCGCGCGGTCACGCTGGACGGGGCGAACGCGGCCGCCCGGCGCATTCTCGCGGTCGATCGCGCGACGGTCGTCGTCGCGGGGCCGTATACAGAGAAGGGCCGTTGACGCCGATGTCAGTTGCGTTCCGCGATCTGAAAACGCTCGCCGAGTTCGCAGCCGTCGTCGAGCTCGAGCGCCGGATCTGGGGCCCGGGGTACACGGATGTCGTCCCGGTGCCGATTCTGGCGGTGACGGTGCTTCGTGGCGGCGTGCTCGTCGGTGCGTTCGACGGTGACCACATGGTCGGCTTCGTCTACTCGCTGCCCGGCATCAAGCGAGGCAAGGCGATGCAGTGGTCGCACATGCTCGGGGTCGTCGACGAGCACCGGAACGACGGCCTCGGCCATCACCTCAAGACGCTGCAGCGGGAACGCACGCTCGCGATGGGCCTCGACCTCATCGAGTGGACGTACGATCCAATGCAGGCGCTCAACGCGCACCTCAACTTCACGAAGCTCGGGATCATAGTCGAGGAGTACGAGATCAACGTCTACGGGGAGTCGCAGAGCCCTTTGCACGGCGGCAACCCGACCGATCGATTCGTCGCGGAGTGGCACATTCGGGCGGAACGAGCGCGCCCTGAGCCTCCGGTGTTTCAGGCGGCACCCGCCGTGAACGGCATCGACCGGTCCGGGCCGTGGCCGCGGTGCGCGGACATCGTCATTGACGCGCAGGCGCGCGCGATCCGGGTGCAGATTCCGATGGGGTTCGGGGATCTGCTCACGGCCGCCCCCGACGTCGCGCTCGAGTGGCGGCTGGCCACGCGCGGCATCTTCACGACGTACTTCGCGCGCGGCTACAAAGCCGTCGGCTTCGAGCTCGACCGCGCGGCGGGCAGCGGGGCCTATCTACTCGTTTCGTAGCGCGGTGAGCGGGTCCACGCGCATCGCGCGAACGGCTGGAACGACACCCGCGGCCGCGGCGAGCGCGAGCACGCCGGCCACGACGATCAGATAGGTCAGCGGGTCGGTCGGACGCGTGTCGAACAACAGCGTGCGCAAGAGGGTTCCCGCCGCCATCGCCGTCACGGCGCCCAGCATCGTGCCGAACGCGGCCAGCGTGACGGCGCTCACGACCACGCGCCGGAACACCGACCCGCGCGAGGCCCCGAGGGCCATCCGGATGCCAATCTCGGGCACCCGCTGATCGACCGAATACCAGATCGATCCGTAGATCGCCACGGCTGAGAGCGCGGCGGCCAGCGCCGCTGTGACGAGGAGGAGGAGCATCGTGCCGCGCGTCGCTGCGAACGAGGACGCGATCCGATCGTTCATGGTCGCGACGTCGTAAACGGGAAGGCTCGCGTCAGCGGCCTGGACGGCTGCCCGAGCGGCTGGCGCCAGCGCCGCCGGACTCCCCGCGGTCCGGACGACGACGGTGAAGGCCGGGACGGCGGTTTGAGCGATCGGGTGATACATCTCCGGCACCGGATCGCGGCTCAAAGAGATGTGGCGAACGTCTTCCACGACGCCCACAATCCGGAACCAGATGCCGGAGTCGAAACCGACCATTGCCCGCACGCGCCGATTCACGGGGTCTTCGTTCGAGAAGTACCGTCGCGCCATCGCTCGATTGATGACCGTGACGCGTTCGCCGCGGCTGTCGTCGGCGACGCTCAGCCCCCGTCCGCTCACGACCGGGATTCGCATGGCGCGAAAGTACCCTGGCGACACGTGGCGCTGGTCGACGATCGCAGGGGGCTCGCCGGCGGTGTCTGGCACTCCGGGGGCCCCTGCCCCGGCGTTGTTCACGCCGGGGGCCCCTGCCCCGGCGTTGTTCACTCCGGGGGCCCCTGCCCCGGCGTTGTTCACTCCGGGGGCCCCTGCCCCCCGGATTTGCGTTTGCGCTCGCCCTTCGATCTCGATCCCGGTGGCGCCGCG
>DASZFS010000095.1:0-17158 GCA_035939575.1 Vicinamibacterales bacterium
TCACGCTGCGCGGGGGCCCCAAGGGCCCGCTCCGCAACTCCGGGGGCCCCTGCCCCCCGGATGTGCAAAGGGCTTCAGCGCTGTCGGACGCGTACCGCGCCGAGCTGGCGCGGACGGCGCAGCTGGAGCGTCATCTCGCTGCGGGCGCGCTCGAGCGCGTGTGGGCCTGCGACGCGTCAACCTACACTGCCTCGGACTACGCGGGAGAACGCTTTCTGCTCGTCGGTGACGCCGGGTCGTTCATCGACCCGCTCTCATCATTCGGCGTCAAGAAAGCGATGGCCTCCGCCTGGATCGCGGCCATCGTCGTCAACACCTGCCTGGCGCACGACGAACGCCGGCGTGACGCGCTGGCGTTTTTTTCTTCGTGGGAGCGGGACGTCAACGCGCGATACGCCGTCCGATCGCGCGAGTTCGCGCGGGCGGCGGCGGCCCGACACCCATCTCCATTCTGGACGCGCCGCGCGCACGCCGAGGTGGCCGAACCGGCGCAGGACGATGCGGCCGCGCAGGATGCGGCGACGGTCGCCGCGCTTCATCAGATCCAGCAGAGCGACGAGCTGAATTTCATGCTGGACGAGCGCGTCGCGCACGAACACACGGCGGTCATCCGCGGCCGCGAGATCGTGATGGAGGAGGCGCTTCCGGCCGGTCTCCGCTTCCATCAGAACGTCGACCTGATAGTGCTGGCACGCCTCGCGGGCCGATACCGTCACGTCCCGGATCTCGTCGAAGCCTACTGCCGCACGAGCCGGCCCGTGCCGTTGCCCAACGTGCTGGGCGGGCTGTCGCTGCTTGTTGCGAAGGGCTTTCTGATCAAAAAGGATGTGGTGCGATGCTGATCCGGTTGGGCGGCCTGATGACCCTGACTGCGATGCTGGCGGGGGGATCCGCGCTGGCGCAGACGCCCGCGACGTCTGCGACGTCTGCTCCGGGGACCGGCGGCGACAGCGCCGCCCGGGCGCTCGACGCCGGAATCCCGGTCCAGAGCGATCTCGTCCGCGCCCGCTGTGGCGGTTGTCACAAGAGTGACGATCAGAAGCGGATGTCGCGGATTTCGTATCGCCGCGCGACGCCTGAGAACTGGGAGCGGACGATCAAGCGCATGGTGACACTCAATCACGCGACCCTCGATCCAGCCGATGCGCGCGCGATTCTGAAGTACCTGGCCGACTATCAGGGGCTGGCGCCCGAAGAGGATCGGCCCATCGCGTTCGACGCCGAGCGGCGCAGCGTCGAATACACGTACGCCGGCGACAAAGATACGGCCGACACGTGCGGCTCGTGTCACTCGATGGCGCGCGTGCTGAGCGAGCGGCGGACGAAGGAAGAATGGGAGCTCCTGGTCGCGATGCATCGCGGCTACTACCCGCTCGTTGACAACCAGCCGATGAACGGCGGTCAAGGCTTCCGGCGCACGCGTCCGATGCAGACCGAGCCCGGCCCGGACGGGCGTCCGCCCGACAACCGGCATCCGATGGACAAGGCGCTGGAGCATCTCACCAAGGCGCTGCCGCTGACGACCGCTGAGTGGGCTGCGTGGTCGGCGGCCATGCAGCCGCCGAAGCTCGCCGGCCGATGGGCACTCGTCGGAGCGGCGACCGGCAAGGGACCGATCTATGGAGAGGTGGTCGTCACAGCCGACCCGACCGCTCCGGATGCGTTCACGACCGAGGCGCACTACACGGTGGCGCGCACGGGGGAGGCCGTCTCGCGGAGTGGCAAAGCGCTCGTCTACACCGGCTATCAATGGCGGGGCCGCGGCACGCCGTCGACCGGCTCGGCGCGGACAGCGCCGACGGGGGCGGCGGGGCGCGATGCCGGGTCGGCCGGCGATACGGCGTGGCGGGAAGTGATGTTTGTGGAGCGCGGGTGGAACGAGATGTCGGGACGCTGGTTCACCGGAGCGTACGACGAGACCGGCATCGACGTCCGCCTGGTGCGCCTCAACGGCGCGCCCTTCGTGACGGGCACCAGCGTGGCGGCCCTCAAGACCGGCTCGACCCGTCAGGCCGTCAAGATTTTTGGCGCCGGTCTGCCGAGCGCTCTTCGCCCCGAGGACATCGGTCTGGGATCGGGCGTCAAAGTGTCGCGCGTCGTGAGCGCCCGCCCGGACGAAGTGAGCGTGGAGCTCGACGTCGCGTCGACGGCACCGGTGGGCGCGCGCGACCTGTCGGTCGCCGGCGTCGTCAAGCCGTCGGCCCTGGTGGTGTACGACCGGATCGACAGCATCCGGGTGATGCCTCAGGCAGGCATGGCACGGGTCGGTGGAGCCGTGTTTCCCAAGCAGATGCAGCAGTTCGAGGCTGTCGCCGTCAACAACGGACCGGATGGCAAGCCGGGCACCGACGATGACCTGACGCTCGGCCTGGTCGACGTGAAGTGGTCGATCGAGGAATACACCGCCACGTTCGGCGACGACGACGCCCAGTTTGTCGGGTCGATTGATGCCAACGGTCTGTTTACGCCGGCGCTCGATGGCCCGAATCCGAAGCGGAGTGGCAATCGCAACAATGTCGGCGACGTGTGGGTGGTGGCCGAATGGGCGGGGACCGGCGGGGCGCCGCTGCGGGCCCGGGCGCACCTGCTCGTGACGGTCCCGATTTACATGGCCTGGTTTGAAAGCGAGTCGCAGAAATGACCGTCTGGACCGCGCGTGAGCACCATCGATTCGAGGCAGCGGGGAAGCCGTTTGTCTACCTGGTCCCGAGCGCCGCGATCTTCGCGCTCGACGCGGCGTCCGACGCGGTGTTGCGCACCGTGAGCGGACGGCCGAGCACGCGCGACGATCTCTCGGCGGCCTTGCCGCCTGACGCGGATCTCGATGCCGCGCTGGAGGAGCTGATCCGTGTTCAGGCGATCGGCGAGCTGAGCGCGCCCCCGCCGCCGACGCCGAAGGTCATCCCCCTGGCGCCGTTTCCGCTGACCACGATGGTGCTGAACGTCACCAACCAGTGCAATCTGAGCTGCACGTACTGCTACGAGTACGGCGAGGACAAGATCGTCGACACCGAGAACGGCCGGCAGCCGAAGTTCATGAGCGAACAGACCGCGCGCCAGAGCGTGGACTTCATGTTGAAGGAATCGGGCGCGAACAAGGCGGCGCACGTCACGTTCTTTGGCGGTGAAACGCTGCTGAATTTTCCGGTGCTCGTGAAGACCGTGGCCTACGCGCGCCAGCGCGCCGCCGAGCTCGGGAAGGACCTGGACTTCAGCCTCACGACGAACGCGACGCTGCTGAGGCCGGAGATCATCGAGTTCCTGGCCGAAGAGCGCATCGGCGTGACGGTCTCCATTGACGGGCCGCGCGAGATGCAGGACAAGTTCCGCGTCTTTCACAACGGCGCGGGCAGCTACGACGTGGTCGCCCCGAAGATCAAGGCGCTGCTGGCCCGGCACCGCAGCCGCCCGATCGGAGCGCGCGTGACACTGACCGCAGGCACGCTCGACGTCAAGCGGATCTTTCAGCACCTGACCGAGGAGATGGGCTTCTGGGAGGTGGGCTTCGCGCCCGTGACGACGTCGCCCAACCGGGACCATGCGATCTCCGATGCCGGGCATGAGCGGATGCTCGATCAGTTTCGCGATCTGGCGGCCGAATTCCTCGAGGCGTCGGTCGCGAACCGGCATCACGGGTTTTCGAACGTCAAGGAAACGCTCGAGGAGCTGCACAAAGGCGTGAGCAAGGCCTATCCGTGCGGCGCCGGCCTCGGCCTCCTCGGCGTGGCGACCGACGGTGAGGTTGCGTTGTGCCATCGGTTCGCGGGGTCGGAGTCGCACTCGCTCGGCACCGTCCGCGACGGCATCGACCGGCAGGCGCAGCAGGCATTTCTCGAGCGGCACCACATCGCGGACAAAACCGATTGCCGCACGTGCTGGGCGAGGCCGTTGTGTTCAGGCGGGTGCTATCACGAAGCGCACACACGCTACGGCGACACCTCGGCGGCGAACCTGCACTACTGCGAGTGGATCCGCGGGTGGACGGACGTCTGCCTCAAGGTCTACGGAGAGCTGGCCGTACGCAACCCGGCGTATCTGGCCCAGTTTGATGACGATGCGCCTGCGGCCATGCTGAGCGACGGCCTGGGAAGCCGGAGCGAAGCATCAGAGTAAGAAACAGCAAAGCTCACAAAGCTGATAGAAGGCGAGGCACTGTGAATCATCTGAAAGCGATCAACCGCAAGGCGGCCCGGATCGAGCGCGCGACCGAGCCGGACGTCGTCGCGCTCCAGCGGACAGGGCTGCCGGCGATGCCGCATTTTCCGATCGGCTGCTCGCTCGTCTTCTCACCGGGGTGGGAGGCCGACCGCACCGGTGGTACCGCTGGGCTCTGTCAGCCAGTGGAGCGGGATCTGTTCGACTGCCACATCGGGTGCTACTGGCCGGCACAGGTGCCCGACCAGCTGAATCACGCGCCGGATTGGACGGCCAAGTGCGCCGCCGCGCAGAAAGACTGGCGCAAGATCGACCTGATCTTTCCGTAGGGAGCCGACGCCATGCGAAATTCATCCAGGAGGCCGCCCGGCACCGGTCCGATCGCGTTCGTCGTCTGCGCCATTGCCGTGGCGTGGGTCGCCTTTGGCGCAGCCGCCCAGTCCGCGGACAGGCCTCGCGTATCGGCGGGGAACGGCACCCTGATCATCGGGTGCTATCCGAAGCAGTTCTGGATCATCGACGAAGCAACCGAGAAGGTCGTCGGGACGATTCCCTACGGGTCGGGCATTCCCCGCCGGACGACACTGTCGCGCGACGGCAAGCGTTTCTACACGGTGGAGGCGGCGATGGAGAAGATCGAAGTCCTCGACATCGCGTCGCGGAAGACGATCGACACCTTCACGCTCAGCGAAGGCAACCGGAAGGTGCGCATCAGGGGCCTCGAGCCGGATCCGCTGCATCGCTTCGTCGTGATGGTGACCGCGTCGGCCACCAAGCTCGTCGACCGGTTCGATATCGGCACTCCGACGCTGGTGCAGTACGACCTGAAGGACCACAAGGTCACCCGCACGATTCCATGGCCGAATGGCGAAGAACGGCAGAACGCGAACATCCTTTTCTCGCCCGACGGCAAGCTGATGTACCTGTTCTCCGATCAGGACGTTCTCATCTACGAGACCGGCGCGTTCACGCAGGTCGACAAATGGGAGCTCTCGCGGCCGATTGAAGAAGGGTTCGGGCGTCTCGAGTTCGGATCGCGCGACGTCGCCAACGACGAGCCGGGCTTCTACACCGCGCTCTTCAACGTGTCCGATCCCGTGCAGCACCGACGCACGATGGGTATCGGCCGCGTCAACCTGGCCGCCAAGACGGTCGACTTCTATACGCTCGGGCCGTCGACGCCGCTCAGCTTCACGATGGCGCCCGGGCGGAAGGTCGCCTACGGGCTCTTCGAGGACATCGGGCGCTACGAATTCTGGAAGTTCGACCTCGAGCACCGGAAGCTCGCGGGCCGCACCGAGTTCAAGGGGCGGCCGCGCATGGGCCTCAAGACGAGCTCGAACGGCAAGGTGCTCTACATCTACGTGGCCGGCAACACGATCGATCTCTATGACGCCGAGTCGTATCAGTACCTGAGGACGATCACACTCGATGGCGACATGACAACGGACCTGTTCGTGTTCCCGGGACCGCCCGGGCCCAAGTCGTTGTCGCAATAGCCGCATGCTCGATCGGGACTTTCGCCGCGCGCTTGGCTTCGTCCTGCCGTACTGGAAGCGGCTGGCCCTCGTGCTGGCGCTCAGTATCCTCAGCACGGCGCTGTCGCTGTATCTACCGCTGTTGTCTCGCGACTTCTTCGACCGGGCCTTGATCGGCCGCGACAGTGCGACGCTCATACGCGTCTCCGTCCTGTTCGCCGCCGCTACCGTGGCGGGATTTGCCGCCAATGTCATCAGCGGGCTCCGTTACACGCGGGTGTCGGCCGACATCCTGTTCGACATGCGGCTGGAGATGTACCGTCATCTGCAGCGGCTCTCGCCCCGCTTCTACGCGCGCACGCGCCTCGGCGACATCATGTCGCGCATCAACAACGATATCGGCGAGATCCAGCGAATCGCGTCCGAGGCAGCGCTCGCGTGGATCGGCAACGTGCTGTTTCTCGCCGGTACGGTGGCGATGCTCGCGTGGCTCGACCTCCGGCTCTTCGCGGTCACCGCCGCGGCCGCGCCGCTGGCCGCCTGGACGCTGGCGCGCTACCGGCAGCGCCTCGAAGCGGCGATCGCCACACTGCGGGAGCGCAGTGCCGACATCGGCAGCTTTCTCATCGAGACGCTCCAGGGCAACAAGCTGGTCGTGGCGTCCAACGCGCAGGAGCGGGAAGCCGCGCGCTTTCGCGCGAGGAACGATGCCTTCGTGCGGGCCTTGATGTCGATGCAGTGGACAACGTATCTGGCCGGCGGCCTGCCTGGCCTGATCTTCTCCGCTGGGACAGCGGTCGTGTTCGTGTACGGCGGGTGGCGTGTGATCCATGGCCAGACGACGCTGGGTACTTTCGTTGCCTTCATGGCGTACCAGATGCGGGTGCTGGCGCCCGTGCAGGCGATGATGGGGATGTACACGAGCCTGGCGACGGTCCGCGTGTCGCTGCACCGCGTCTCGCAGATCCTGGACGAACCGGTCGAGGTCCAGGAGGCGCGGGAGGCTGCGGCGATGCCCGATATTCGCGGCAAGGTCGTGTTCGAGCGCGTGACGCTTGCCTACGATCGCGGCCACGCCGTGCTCGACGACGTGTCCTTTGCGGTGGGGCCGGGGGAGACGCTGGCGATTGTTGGTCCGAGCGGGAGCGGGAAGTCAACGATCGCCGATCTGCTGCTGCGCCTCCAGGATCCGGATGCGGGCGTCGTGCGGCTGGACGGCCGTGACCTCCGGACGCTTCGCCTCGAGGACTTGAGGCGCGCCATCGCGCTGGTGGAGCAGGACCCGTTCATCCTGCACGCGTCAATTGCGGAGAACATCCGCTACGCGCGTCCCGATGCGACGCATCAGGAGATTGTGGCTGCGGCGCGCCAGGCTGCGCTGGAGCGGTTCGTCGAGACGCTGCCTGCCGGTTACGACACCATCGTCGGCGAGCGCGGCACCGCCCTCTCCGCGGGCGAGCGTCAACGGGTCGCGGCCGCGCGCGCGTTCCTGCGCGACCCGGCGGTGCTGATCCTGGACGAGCCGACCGCCGCGCTCGACGTGACGACCGAGAGCGAGCTGGTCGAGGGTTACGAGACCCTCATGCGCGGACGGACGACCATCGTCATCACACACCGAGCCGAGTTGGCGAAGCGGGCGGACCGCATCCTGTTCGTGGACGGCTCGCGGGATCGCGAAGCGCTCGACGTTCTCAACGTGGCGGCGCCGGCTCTGGCGGAATGACCGGACAGAGTGGACAACCTGGACACACTCGACAACGTCCATGGGGTGTGCGCGTCGCTGTCATCGACAGCGGCGTCCACGCGCAGCATCCACATGTCAACGGGGTGGCGGGCGGGGTCGCGTTCGATTCCAGCGGCCGCGAGCACGGTGACTACGTGGACCGCCTGGGGCACGGCACAGCCATCGCCGCGGCGATCCGCGATCAGGCGCCGGCCGCGGAGATCTTCGCCGTCAAAGTGTTCGATCGGCAGCTTTCGACGCCCATCGGCCACCTCGTCCAGGCGATCGAGTGGGCGGCGCGCGAGGGGATGCACGTCGCGAACCTCAGCCTGGGCACCGCGCGACGCGAGCACGCGGCAGCGCTACGTACTGCGATCGAGCTCGCAATCGCGCGTCACGTCCTTGTCGTCGCTGCGCGAGAAGACGACGGTGTGTTGTATTGGCCGGGCTGCCTGGAAGGAGTCCTGCCGGTTCAGGTGGACTGGACCTGCTCGCGCCGGGAGTTTCGCGTCGTTCAAATGGAGGGGCGTGCCGTCGTGCGAGCGTCCGGCCTGCCGCGGGAGATTCCGGGAGTGCCGCCCTCACGCAATCTCCACGGGGTCAGCTTCGCGGTGGCGAACACGACCGGCTGCGTCGCGCGGGTCATGGAGGGGCTCGCCGACCGATCCCTGGAGGCGGTGCTTCAGCGGATCGCGAGGCGGGCCGAAGGCTCTGAGGCGGGCTGAAGACTCATAGTCGCGTGCAGTTGCCTCGCCCCAAGATCAAGATTGTACAGGGCTGCAAGAGGTCGCCAGGACTCGAGGGCGTAGGCAACTGCACGCGACCATGAGTCTTCAGCCCCATTCCGATCAGCAGGAGACGCAGCGGTGGTTGTTTTTCGCACCGAGGCCTTCGAGCAGCTTGATCGTCTCGGGGTACGGCTGCGTGCGCTGGACCGGCCCGTTGGCCATGTCGACGGTTGTCTGGCCGGTCCGATTGACCGCCTTGACGTCGGCGCCTTTCGAGACGAGATAGAGAATCATGTCGTTGTCGCCGCGCGCCGCGGCGTTGTGCAGTGCCGTGTTGCCGTCGGCGTCCTGGGCGTTGACGTCCACGTGGATCTCTTCGACGAGGAACTTCACGGCCTCGAGCATGCCGGTCGGCGCGAAGCGATGGGCGTTGGCGGCAAAGCCTTCGCCGTATCCTGAGCCGGCCGCGGCGACGAGCGGCGGGATATCTGGCCCGCCGGTGGGGACGGGCGGGCGCCCGGTGCCGTCCCGGCTGGCGTCGCCGCTGCGCGTGCCACCCTGCTGGAAGCGGTTGTTCACGGGTGGCTTCATCGTGGCGATGTTGGGATCGGCGCCGTACTCGAGCAGCAGCTTCATCGCGGCGATGTCGCTTGCGTACGCGGCGCGCCAGAACGGCGTGGCGCCGGTTTCGTCGACGCGCAGCAGATCGAAGTTGTATTGCGTGTACCAGATCTTCCTGCGGACGCGCGCGTTCACGTCGGCGCCCTTGTCGAGCAGCGCTTTCATGAAGTCGAGGTACGTGATCTGCTGTTGGAGCTGGGCGCGCGGCTGCGGATAGAACATGCGCGGAGCCCACTCGAGGTTGAGCGCGCCGTAGAGCGCCGTCATGCCGGACTGGCTGGCGATATTCGGGTTCGCGCCGTGATCCAGGAGGTACTTCGCCAGATCGAACTGGCCGTTGATGGCTGCCATGACGAGCGCGGTCGTCCCGTCGGCAGTCGCGACGTTCACGTCGGCGCCCGATTCGACGAGCGTCTGCGCGGTGCGCATCGCTCCCTGCCGCGTGGCGAAATGCAGCGCCGTCAGGCCGCCCTGCTTGCCGATGAGCTCGTTGAAGGCGTACGGACGCGTCGCGCCGGCGACCCCGTCACGCGCGGTCGGCGCCTGGAAGGCGCCGGGCTCCGGAGGGAGGGGCGCATTCCCGGTTCGAGCCGCCGATTCGGCGTTTTGTTTGTCGCGGATTTCCCGTTGCAGGTCGTCTTCCGGCGCGGTGATCTTCGCGAGGTCCACGACCTTGCTGGACGTTGCAGCAATCGCCCCGTGCTGGAGGAGCACGCGCGCGACCTCCGCTCTGTCGAGCGCCGCCGCGAACATCAGCGCGGTCTCGCCGTTTGCCGATTCAGTCGTGTTCGGGTCCGCGTGATGGTCGAGCAGCGTTTTCACGGCGTCGGTCTGCCCCGCTGACGCCGCGAGCATCAGCGGCGTCGCGCCGGTCGCGGTTGCCGCGCCGACAGCGGCGCCGGCCGCCACGAGCGCGTTGATGACGGCGGTCGAGCCTGACTGGCTGGCGAGGTGGAGCGGCGTATAGCCGCCCAGCCGTGTCGTGGCGCGCACGTTCGCGCCCGCATAGAGCAGCACCCCGGCGAGGTCCGCGTCGCCTTGCATCGCGGCCCAATGCAGCGCGGTCATGCCGTCGCCCTGCGCGGCGTTGACGTCGCCCCCCTGGCGGAGGAGCGATCGGACCGCCTGCGCGTCCTTGTGCATGGCCGCCTCCGCGACCGGCGCTGTGGGCTCGGGGGCGGCGCCGTTGACGACAGCGACAACGCCGGCGACGTTGACGAGGTTGACGGCAGCGGCCAGCGCCGAGAGGCAGACGAAACTGATGATCTTGTTCATGACGACTGGACCATGTTCAGGTCGAGTGTGCCGGCGCTATCGCCGAACGTGTCGCTCTCGATGCCGAGCATCTGCAACGCGGAGAGCATCGCGTTGGCCATCGGCGTTCCGTCGGCGGCCTTCACGTGCAGGTTGCCCTTGAGGCGCCCGCCGGCGTGGCCGGCGAAGAACAGCGGGCACCGCTTGTGGTTGTGGACGTTCGGGTTCCCCATCGGCGAGCCATACATGATGAGGGAGTTGTCCAGCAGGCTGCCGTCGCCGTCGGGCGTGTTCTTCAGCTTCTCGAAGAAGTAGGGAAGCAGCCCCACGTGGTACTTGTTGATCTTGGCGAACTCGAGAATCCGATCGTCCCGGTCGTTGTGGTGCGACGCGATATGGAAGCCGGTGGTCACGCCGGCGTCCTTGAACACGCGGTTCGAGACGTCACGGCTCAACTTGAACGCGAAGACGCGCGTGATGTCTGCCGCGAACGCGACCGCCTGCAGGTCGAACATCAGCCGGACATGCTCGTCGTAGGCGTCCGGCACGCCGATCGGCGCGGCGGGCATCTCGCGCGTCTCGCCGCTCGAGTTCAAGGCCTCCACCTTCTGAATCCGCCGCTCGATCTCGCGCACGTCCTCCAGGTAGTCGCCCAGGCGGGCGCGGTCGGCGGGGCCCAACGTGCCCTTCAGCTGACCGACCGAGTCGGTCACCCAGTCGAGAATGCTGCGATCGCGGCGCCGCCGCGTGGCGCGCGCCTCCGGCGTGGCGCCGACGCCGAAAAGCTGGTCGAAGACGGCGCGCGGGTCGCGGATCATCGGCAGCGGCTGGTCGGGGACGTTCGGGTTCCCCGATCCGATCCAGCTGATCGAGTCGGTATAGGCGCACGAGTAGCCGTAGAAGCAGCCGCCCGCCTGGTCCACGTTCTCGATGCACAGCTGCATCGAGGGAATGGCGGTGTCCTGCCCGAATTTCTGCGCGCAAATCTGATCGAACGATGTCCCGGCGTGGACATCTGAGCCCTGCGTCTGGTGGGGATGCGCCTGCGTCAGGAACACCGCCGCGGACCGGAAGTGGTCGCCCCCGATCTCGGGCGGGATGAACGCTTCGGCGTTGCGCACGTCGGTGTTGCTGACGATGGTCAGGTACTTGCGGTACGGCTCGAGCGAGGCGAGGCTGGTCGGGCTGAGGTCGAACGCCGCCCCGACGTCGGCGGGCGACCAGAGGTTCCGCTTCGCGCCGAAGTTCGTGCTGCCTGCCGCTCCGTGGACCATCTCCATCGCGACGACCCGGACGCGGCGTGAGCCGGTTGCCGCGTCGCGCGCCCAGGCAGTGCCGGCTGGAAGCATCGCGTCGAGAAAAGGCAGGGCCATGGTGACGCCGATCCCTTTCAGAACCGCGCGTCGAGGCAGGTGTCGCTTCGTGATGTACACGTCCGCTGGTCTCCTACTGTTTGCTGGCGGTCACGGTCTCGGCCGCCGCCGGCCCGCGCATCTGGAACGCCGGGCTGTTCACGATGCCATTGACGAACGCGGAGATGCGGTAGTCGCTTTTCGCCGCGTCGCGCACGACCCGACGGACGGTCGGCATGTCCGAGTACTCGACCCGACGTCCGAGAGCGTACGTCATCAGGTTTTCCGTGAACGTCTGGAGAAAGACGTCCTGGTGCTTCAGGATTGCCGCGCGCAGGCCCGCCGGACCTTCGAGCTTCGTGCCGTCGTACATCACGCCCGCGGCATCCACCGGGAAGCCGTTGTCCTTGATCCGCCACCGGCCCGTCGGATCGAAGTTCTCGAGTGCGAGACCCAGGGGATCGATCACCCGGTGACACGACGCGCACTGCGGGTTCTTCCGGTGCTCTTCCATTCGCTCGCGGACGGTTAGAACCTTGCCCCCCGCAGTAGCGCTGGTCGCTTCGAGTGCCGGGACGTTCGGCGGTGGCGGCGGCGGGGGCGATCCGAGCAGCACCTCCATGATCCACTTGCCGCGCATGACGGGCGATGTGCGATCGGCGACCGACGTCAGCATGAGGATGCTGCCCTGCCCGAAGAGGCCGCGCCGGTACTCGGGCACGGCAACACGCCGGAACGCGTTGCCGCTGATGTTTGGGATGCCGTAGTGCCGGGCGACGCGCTCATTGACGTATGTGTAGTCGGCCGTCAGCAGGTCGAGGACGCTGCGGTCTTCGCGGACAATGCTGTCGAAAAAGAGCTCGGTCTCGCGGACGAAGGCTTCGCCCAGCGTGTGGTCGTAGTACGGGTAGAGGACGGCGTCGGGCAGCATCCCGTCTACGTCGTTCAGCCGCAGCCACTGCGCCGCGAACCGCGTGGACAGCGCCTCAGCCTGTGGATCGGCGAGCATGCGCTTGACCTGCCTCGCCAGCGCCGTTGGCTCCGCGGGGGCGCCGGGCGCCGCGAGCCTGCCGCGCGTGGCCGCCGACATCAGATCCGCGTCGGGCGGGCCGCCCCAGAGGAAGAAGGAGAGCCGCGACGCGAGCTCGATGTCGCCGATTCGCGTCACGCCCGATGCGCCGCCGGCGCCGGCACGCGACGTCATCGGTTCGAGTCTGAACACGAACTGCGGGCTGGCCAGCATCGCCTCGATGGTCGATGCCACGCCGTATTCGAAATTGCGGGTGGTGAGCCCCTCTTCGTAGAAGCGCATCAGGCCCTTGAAGTCACTGTCGGTCAGCGGCCGGCGGAACGCCTGCGTCCCCAGCGTCCTGACGATCTGCGCGGCGCATGCGCTCTCCTCACCTGCGGCGGTCGGGCGGCAGCTGAAGATCTTGTGCCGGCTCGCGGTTTCGGAGACCCCCGTAACGCGCTCAGGGCCGACGACGCTCAGGTCTTTGAGGTGGGGCAGCGTCGTGATGCCATAGGCAACGCCGATCTGCGTATCGGCCAGCGTCTGGTCGACCGGCGCGATCAGGTCGTTCACCGGCCCTTCGAACCGCTGCAGGAACGCGGCGGTGACGCGGTGCGCGCCGGCCGTCACGTGGATCCCCGGCGTTTTCAGCGTCAGGCCGGTTGTCACTTCAGCCATCCGGGGGTCGATGCTCAGCAGGGCGTGGCGCTCACCGTCGATGGACACTTCGATCTGCTCGCCAGACGTCGGGCCGCCGTAGAGGAAGCCGTCGGCGTTGCCATGCAGCTCCATGCGGAACAGGTAGTCGCCGTCGGCCGGGAATGTGTGGATCACCGAGATGCCGCCGCGCGTGCCCAGCGGCGCGCCGTCCACGCGGCGCAGCTGCGACGCGGTCTTTGGAACCCGGTAGTGGGTTTCGGCGATGCCTGCGTCGGGATCGCCGACGGCGAGCGCCGTCACCTGGCTTGCCGCGCGCAGGTATCCGTCCATCAGGGCGGGGGAGAACGCCTGCGAGTCGGCGACGTTGTCGAATCCCTGGCTGATCGTGTCGGGCGGCAGGAACGCGCTCACGTCGACGTCCACGTCGAGGAGCTCCTTCACCGCGCGCCGGTACTCGGCTCGGTTCAGCCGTTGAAACGGACGCCACCCGGGGTTGGGGTGCGCCGTCGCGGCGGCGTCGAGGCGCGTCTCGAGCGCCTCGGCGAGCGCGGTCAGCGCCGCAGGCTCAGGACGCCGGGCCCCGGGCGGCGGCATCATTCCCGCCCGCAGCTTGCGAATCATCTTCTCGGCGACCGCGGCGTGGTCACCGTCTGCGGCTGCCTTCGTGGCCTCAAAGGCGGCCAGCGACAACTGGCCCGCTTTGCCCTTGTCGCTGTGACAGCCAGCGCAGTACTGCCTGACGAGCGCCGTCTGCGGATCGACAGTGGGGGCCTCCGGCTGAGCCGCCCCCAGCGGCGCGAGCGCCGCGAGCGCGACGGCGGGGGCCATGAACGCGAATTTATTCATCCTCGTAAAGTATACGGCCTTTTGCGGTTATGGCTCGATTAGAAGAATTAACTGGACCCGACGGGTCCCACGCCCGTATCGTCGCGTCAAGATTACAGATGGAGGCCACCCGGCGCCTCCAAGTTACACACGCTACAATCGTTGCGCTTCCTAAAACTCGAGAGGTGAAGAAGGTATGACGTTGGTCCGTCGATTCGTGATCTGTGCGCTCTTCGTGCTCGCGGCCTCGACCGCGTACGCCCAAGTCCAGACCGGCTCGATTGCCGGCATCGTAACCGACGCGAGCAACGCCGTCATGCCTGGCGTGACCGTCACCGTGTCGGGCGACAAACTGATTGGTGGAGCGCAAGTCCAGACCACCGATGTGACCGGAGCGTATCGGTTCGACCGTTTGCCTCCCGGCAGCTACAACGTCAAGTTCGAGCTGCAGGGATTCAAGACCATCGATCGGACCGACATCGCCATCAGCGCCGCGTTCGTGGCCCCGGTCAACGCGAAGCTCGAAGTCGGGAACGTCAGCGAGACGATCACCGTCACGGGCCAGTCGCCGACCGTCGACACGAAGTCGAACCTGCAGCAGACGGTCATGAACCAGGAGATCCTCGAGGGTATTCCGTCCGGGCGCGACCCGTGGTCAGTCGCGAAGGTCATTCCCGGCCTCCAGGTGTCGACGTACGACGTCGGCGGGACACAGTCAATCCAGCAGAGCAACCTTTCGGCGCACGGGTCCAGCACAAATGACGTCAGCTTCAACATCGACGGCGCCACGGTCAACTGGCCGGGCGGCGGCGGCGGCGCGACGATGCTGTACTACGACCAGGGGATGTTCGAGGAAGTCAATTACATGACGTCGGCGATCCCGGCCGAGGTCATGGTGGGCGGCGTCTCGATCAACATGGTCACCAAGGACGCCGGCAACAAATGGCGCGGCGACTCGCGGTACAACATCGCGAGCGGCTGCATCAGCGATCTGAAGAACCCCACGCCGGGCTGTCTCGAAAGCGACAACCTGCAGAACGGCAAGAACGACGGCGTGCTCCCGTCAACCTTCCTCGGCAACCCGACGAAGACCACGTACGACTTCAACGTCGCGGGCGGCGGCGCGATCATCCAGGACAAGCTGTGGGTGAACGGATCGATCCGCCGCTGGATCGTCGACAAGGTCGTCAACGCGAAGAACCCCGACGGCACGCAGGCGATCGACGACAACACGCTGAAGAACTACTCCGGCAAGGCGGTGTACTCTGCATCGTCGAATCAGAAGGTGCAGTTCTCGTACAACTGGAACAACAAGATCCGCGGTCACCGCCGTGACACGCCGCCGGACCTGGTGCCCGACATCGCATCGCTCGTCCAGACCAACCCGGCGTCGTCCACGCAGGCACGGTACACCGGCATTCGCAACAAGCTGGTCTTCGAGTCATCGTTCAGCATCATGAAGGGCGAGACCGACTACAGCTACCAGCCGGGCACGCCGACCACAGCGGTGCGCGCACAGGACAGCGTGTTCAACACGGCCAGCTTCGCGGCACAGCGCCAGGAGGAGCAGCCGAACTCAAGAACCCAGTTCGACAACATCGTGTCGTACTCGAAGGCGGGCTGGGGCGGCGACCACCTGTTCAAGGGCGGCGTGCAGTTCGGACGCCTCTATTTCGACGACCGCTACGACGTGTTGAACAACCTCTACCTGCTGTACACGGGCGGAAAGCCGACGCAGGTGCGCGAGTACAACACGCCGACCGAGGCGGTCAACATCGATCGCATGATCGGCCTGTTCGTACAGGACGCCTGGACGGTGGGACGAAACGTCACGGTCAACCTCGGCCTGCGGTACGACCACAACGTCGGCATCCTGCCGGCCCACTCGCAGGCCGCAGGGGCTTACGTCCCGGCTCGAAGCATCGACGAGACGACTCCGATCAAACAGAACCTCGCCGTCTGGCGCTCAGGGATCTCGTACGATCCGTTCTCCGACGGCCGGACCGCGATCAAGGCGAGCTACAGCCGGTATGGCCTCCAGGTCGGCATCGACCGCGCGCTGAACGTGAACCCGTTCCAGTCTGATTTCCAGCTGTGCACGTGGACCGATCCGAACGGCGACGGCATCGCGCAGCCGAACGAGATCAGCCAGTGCGCAGGCTTCACCGGCATCACCAGCCACTACGCCAACGCGACGTCGGGTCCCAAGTGGCCGTACTCGGACGAGGTGACTGCGGGCGTGGAGCGCGAAGTGATGAAGGACATGCGCGTTGGCGCGATGTTCTACTACCGCACCAACCGCAATCAGATCGGCGTCCGGAACATGGCGGTGCCGACGAGTGCCTACACTGCGGTCTCGGTGAATGTGCCGAACGGCCCCAACGGCGCGACGACGGCGACGGTCTACAACCTGAACCCGGCGTACTTCGGGGCGGCCTTCCAGAACAACGTCGTGGACAACCAGCCGTACCTGGACACGCAGTACAAGGGGATCGAGATCACGGCGAACAAGCGCTTCTCGCAGCGCTGGCAGATGGTCGCAGGATTTACCGCCGGGAAGAACACGGGCGGTCTGGTGAACAGCACCAGCGCGTCGAGTGGGCAGGCGTCGACCGTCGACTTGAACGACCCCAACAACACGCTGTACACCAGCGGCGTCATCGGCAACGACTCGACGTACGCGTTCCGGCTGTCGGGCAGCTACCGCGCGCCGTGGGACATCCAGGCGTCCGGGACCCTAGTCTCGAACACCGGCTATCCATACGCCTCGACCTACTCGGTGACGCACTCCGTGCTGCCGTCGCTGACCCGCGGCAGTCAGACGGTGTTCCTGAGCGCGCGCGGCGACGAGCGGCTGCCGTCGACGACGCTCATCGACCTCGGTTTCTCGCGGCCAATCGGCTTCGCGAACGGCCGCAAGATCACGCCACAGCTCAATATCTTCAACCTGACGAACGCTTACACCGTGCAGTCGTTAACGGCGGCCGTCGGCAGCTCGTATCGCGTCCCGACCTCGATCGTGGCGCCGCGCATCATGCGAATCGGTGTCTCGGTGAATTTCTGAACGCCCGGTTTGCTGATTGCTGGCCCCGCCTTCGCGCTTTCACGCTTCGGCGGGGTTGGGCGAGCGGAGGCGGATGACGCTCAAGTCTCGAGGCTCGGAACATGCCGAGATCGAGGCTTGAGCGTTCGTACTACAACCCATTCTCATAGACTGGCTGAGGGCTCTGTGCCGGGCTGAAGCCTTTGAGCCGGGCTGAAGACTCATGGTCGCGTGCAGTTGCCTACGCCCTCGATTTCCAAGACTTTTCTTGAACGCTTGCAATCTTGATCTTGGGGCGAGGCAACTG
>DASZFS010000096.1:0-3171 GCA_035939575.1 Vicinamibacterales bacterium
TGCCGAGGCGATCTGCGAAGCGGCGCAGCGCCCCAGCATGCGGTTCGTGGCGCGCGGTGCCATCGCGAGAGCGGCCCGGCTTGGGCGCCTAAGGTCCTTAAGCCCGCACTCACGACAAAGAGGCTGGGCGCGCTCGGTTTAGGCGGCCAGGCGAACCGAATGCGCGCCCACACGCCTGACTGCCTTAGCGAGCGCGTGCGTCCGGACTACTCGGGTCGGCGCAATACGATGCTTGTCCTCTGCGAGAGCGACGCGAAGTTGTCGCGCGTGCGCTAGAGTCCGAAGCTTGATCCGGCCTACCGGGACGGGCTGGTGAGAGCGGCTTTCGTTGGGGCGGCTCACAGTTGCAAGATCCCCTGCCACGGTGAATTTATTGGCGAGGCGATCGATCCGTTCGGTCCACAGATTGACGAAATCTCTACTTGATATCTTATCCACACTCCCAAAGGCGTCCTTCCATTGCGGGAGCAGATTTCCCCAAATACACTTTTTGCACCATTGCTCACCCTTTAAAACGCCCTCGTCGGTCGCACACATCGATTGCCACGCAATGCGCTCGGGATGCGTGTAGTGTTCAATCGCGCCTTGGATACCCTGCTGATGCACCATGTATCTCTCTGCGTCATCTGGGTAGTGACCAAGCGCCCATCTGAACTTCTCGGCTTGAACCAGAAACATGTGTGCCGCGGCACGAGCGTTATCACGCGCATCCCAGATGCTACCGTCGCCGTATTTGTTGAACTCGTAGTCGCTAAGTTGAAAGAGTCCTTTGTATGAACCGGTTCTTACGCGAGGATTGAAGTCGCTCTCGACCTTGGCGATTGACATCATCATGGCCACGTCCAGGCCGTACAAAGATGCAGCCTCCCGGATTTCGTCGCGCGGGTCGTCGGTCGTCATGTGCGCTTGATAGAAGCGGGCTTCAAACAAACCACCGAGATATCCAAACGCGTCGCGCGGCGTTGCCTGACTCGTTTCTTCAGCAAAGTTCCCTGAGTTTGCCTGTTGCGTCTCCGGCGCATCGGCGTCCACTTCTTCTCCAGGTAAGGCCGATGACTTTGCACCGTGTTTTGCGTCAGACTCCATATTCAGCGGGGCTGCAACCACGTTATGTCCGTTAGTGAAGCAAAGGGCCGCAATTGTCGTCGCAGCGATAACGCCGCCAATTCGCAGGATTGTCATTTGTTCCCCACCGTCTCGAAGGTGGATGTCCAGACCACCTCCCCGTGGCGAGATTCAGGCAGGGTCGTTCAGCTTGCATTCATGTGCCAGCTTGTGTTGGCGGCCGACTACTAGAGCATGTTTGAAACAATCTTCTGCTGTGCCTGCATCAGCCTTTGGAGTGTCCGTCGTCAGATGATTTGAGACTGGTCAGGCGTTTCGCGAAGCGAGGCTCTGGCTCATCAGGGGTTAGATTAGGCGGCCTGCAGCCGGTGCTGCAAGCGACGGTTTGCAATAGTCTCACGCTTGATACGCTGACGCTCAGCCAGGATTGTCTCGGCTCTGCCGAAGTAGACGTCAGCCGGCGTGAGGTTGTCGATGCTCTCATGGTAGCGAACGTGATTGTAGTGCTCGACGAAGGCGGCGATCTGTCGTTCGAGGTCGTCGGGTAGATAATAGTTGTCGAGCAGGATGCGGTTCTTCAGCGTCTGATGCCAGCGCTCGATCTTCCCCTGGGTCTGGGGATGATACGGCGCCCCGCGCACATGCTGCATGTCTTTGCCTTCGAGCCACGTGGCCAGATCGTCGGCGACGTAACTCGATCCGTTGTCGCTCAGAAGCCGCGGTCGCTGGACTAGGGTGACGTGGTCGAGGCCTGAGGCTGCGAGCGCCTGGTCGAGCGTGGCCGTGACGTCGGAGGCGCACATCGTCGGTCCCAATCTCCAGGCCACAATGTAGCGCGAGAAGTCGTCCAGCACGCTCGACAGATAATACCAGCCCCAGCCGGTGATCTTGAGGTAGGTAAAGTCGGTCTGCCAGAGCTGATTGATCGCCGTGGTCTTGTCCTTGAACGCGTCCGCGGCCTTGATCACCACATAGGCTGGGCTGGTGATGAGGTCATGCGCCTTCAGCAGCCGATAGACCGAAGCCTCGGAGACAAAGTACTTCCGCTCGTCGGTGAACCGTACGGCCAGCTCGCGCGGCGACAGCTCGGGAAGCTCCAGCGCCAAGTCGATGATATGGCTGCGGACGTCGTCCGGGATGCGATTCCAGACGCGGTCGGGCCGGGAGCGATGGTCGGCCAGCGCCTCGATCCCACCTTCACGGTAGCGATCGTACCATCGGTAAAAGGTCGCGCGGGGAATGCCGAGCTTGTCCAAGGTGCGCTTGGCCGGCAGGTGCGACTGCTCGACCAACCGGATAATCTCGGCCTTCTCGGATGCGGGGTACCTCATGCCTCGTCCTCCCCATCCCCGCTCATGCTTTTTTTAAGCAGGCGGTTCTCCAGGGTGAGGTCGGCCACGACTTCCTTCAAGGCGGTGGCCTCACGACGAAGGTCCTTCACTTCGCCGGAGGTCGCGGCGCGGGCGGTGTCTCCTGCCAGGCGGCGCTTGCCCGCCTCCAGGAACTCCTTGGACCAGCCGTAATACATTGACGCGGCGATGCCTTCGCGGCGGCATAACTCGGAGATGTTCTCCTCACCGCGCAACCCCTCCAGCACGATGCGGATCTTCTCTTCGGCCGAGTAGTGCCGGCGGGTCTGGCGCCGGATGTCCTTCAGCACTTGTTCGGCCGGCGCTTTGCCCGGCCCGGATTTCTGCTTCATCTTCGCTCCTTATGGCTACGATGAACCAGAAATCCTCCCTTCGCGAAGTCCCTCAATTTGTCTCAAGGGCACTGACGGCGAACATCCAGCAACTGCGGGAACTTGAGCGCGATGGCATCGTCACGCGAACTGTGCATCCGCAGGTGCCGCCCAAGGTCGAATACGCCTTGACCAAGTGGGGACAGGCCATGTGCCCGGCACTGGATGAGTTGCTCGAATGGGCGGCGTTACGACCGAAGCCCTGGGCCGAAACACCAACGCGAAGCGGCACCCGCAAGTGACCGGACCGTCTCCGATAACTCTACCTTCAGAAAGCAGATTCGGCGCCTTGACGACTTGACGGCCGGGATCGGATTACAGAAGGGATCGACGCCGAAAACAGGTAGCCCGCGATGGGATCAAAA
>DASZFS010000097.1:0-9241 GCA_035939575.1 Vicinamibacterales bacterium
CCGGAGAGGCCGACATCATCATCGGCTATACACGGGAGATGTGGAAGTCGCGCTCGTGGAACCGAACGGTCGCGTCCAAGACGTTCACGCTGCTGGTCAACGCCATCACAGGCCGCCGTTTGAAGTACTACAATGGGCTCCAGATCCATCCGGCGCGCGTCCTGAAGGGTCTCGACATACAGTCGACGGGCTACGGATTCCAGGCGGAAGTCCTGGCCAAGAGCCTGCGGCTCACCCGAACATACCTCGAAGTGCCGATGGAGCTGATGGAGCGCCAGCAAGGCGAGAGCAAGGCATTCAGGATCAAGAACGCCGTTGACGTCATCAAGACCCTGTCGCGGCTCTACACGCTTCAGCGCGGGATGGCGAAATGATCGCCGTGGCCGATCGCGTGCACTCGCGCGACAAGATCGTTGCGGCCGAAGAGCTGCCCGCGATCCGGGAGCGCTTCCGCGATCGGCGGATCGTGCACTGTCACGGCGCATTCGATCTGGTGCACGTCGGCCACCTGATTCATTTCGAGGAGGCGCGCGCGCTCGGCGATCTGCTCGTGGTGACCATCACGGCCAACGCGCACATCACCAAGAAGCGCGCCGTGACGTTCACCGAGGAGCAGCGGGCGCTCCAGCTGGCGTCGCTCGAGATCGTCGATTTCGTCTCCGTCATTTACGAACCGAGCGCGCTCTCGGCGATCTCCGCGCTGCATCCGGACGTGTACGTCAAGGGCCCCGAGTACGCCGATCTGCTGCTCGACAAGAGCCGCAGCATCTACCACGAGCGGCAGATTCTCGAGAGCTATGGCGGGCGGATCCATTTCACGTCCGGAGAGACGTTCTCATCGACGAAGCTGTCCCACTTCCTGCTGAACTCCCCCGAGGCCTCGCAGGCCAATCCCCTGCTGAGGAACGATCGCGTTCTCTTCAAGGACATCGCGTCGCGGGGCTACGCGCTCCAGGATCTGAAGGGGTTTCTCGCGAAGGCCAGCACGCTCCGCGTCTGCGTCGTCGGCGAGGCGATCGTGGACGAGAACGTTTCCCCGGACGTGAAATGGATCTGCCCGCCGTAGCTGTCGAGAATCTGGCGCTCGTGGTAGATGCTGCGGCTCTTGTCGAGCAGCAGATCGGCATACTCCGGGCCCTTGACGTAGACGTCCGGATGCAGCGCGGAAATCGCCGACAGGGCGCTCGGCTCGTAAATGACGGCGACGAAGTCGACGATCTCGAGCGAGGCCAGCTGGAGCGCCCGCTGCTCCTCGGTGAACGTCACCGCGCGCTTCTTCGTGATATGCGAGTTTGCGGTAATCGTGACCACGAGCAGATCGCCCAGCGCGCGCGCCTCCTCGAAGTGAATCAGGTGGCCCACGTGCACCAGGTCGAACGCGCCGTGGCAGTGCACGATCCGCCGGTCGCGAAAGCGCTCGCGGATGGCGGGCAGCTCTTCGGCCGCTATGATCTTGTCGCGCGAGCGAACGCGGTCGGTCACCGCGATCATCTGCGCACCTCTTCCACGTCGCTCACTTTCGCCACCCCGCGTTGAAGAGCGTAGAGGCGTGACAGTGTCTTGACCACGTCCACTGCGTTCTTGAGTTTGAACGCCTTGCTTTCCCCCTGCTGGCGCTCCATCAGCTCCATCGGGACCTCGAGGTACGTCCGCGTGAGACGCAGGCTCTTGGCCAGAACCTCCGCCTGAAATCCGTAGCCGGTCGACTGGATGTCAAGACCTTTCAGGATGCGCGCCGGATGGATCTGGAGCCCGTTATAGTACTTCAGGTGGCGCCCCGTGATCACGTTGACCAGCAGGGTGAACGTCTTGGACGCCACCGTGCGGTTCCACGGCCGCGCTTTCCACATCTCCCGCGTGTAGCCGATGACGATGTCCGCGTCGCCGGTGTGCGCGAAGAACTGATGGAGCGTCTCCGCGCCCCATGCGTTGTCGCCGTGCACCATCACGATGTGGTCGAGCGTGGCGGCGTCGACGCCGCGGCGGTATGTCCAGCCAAATCCCATGTTGCGGGCGTTGACGAGGAGCCGGACGTTCGCGTACTCGTGCGAGTGAGACCGGACGAGCTCCGCGGTGCCGTCAGTGCTGCCGTCGTCGATCACCAGGATCTCGTGCGCCAGGGAAAGCGATGACAGCGCGCGCGTGATGTTGTCGAGCGTTGCGAGGATGTTGCCTGCCTCGCAGTAGGCAGGGACGATGATCGAAAGCGACGGCGACGTTGCTGGCGTCGATGGTGCCGGGTTCGCGGTCATTGGGCGCTTCCCGTTGCGTCGATTGCGAACACCCGCACCAGCCGATTCTCGAATGCGAGATGGAAGGCGCGGGGATCGGCGGCCGCCCACGTGGACTCGATCGGGAACCCCTGCTCGTCGTGCCACACGTTGTCGATCTCGTAGGCCGAAAGCGCCGAGACGAAGAGATAGCTGACGTGGAGGGTCTTCAGGTTGTCGATCCACGCGTCGCGAATGCCTTCCATCCTCTCGTACCGCGGCCGGCTGGCCTGGCTGCGGTGACCGCCGCCCTGTGGGCCCTGTGGGGCCTGTGGGGCTTGTGCGGCTGGCAGCAGCTCGCCGGACGAGGTCGCGAGCAGCGGCGGCGAGGGCCGGAAGCTGCCGGCGCGGAGGGCGCGGTCGTAGTCGTGAAACCGCCAGTCCGGCCGCCCGTCGATGTTGACGTAGACGACGTGATTCGTGAGCTGCTCGCCCGTGAGCGGATAGGGCAGATTGATCCCCGTATAGGCGACTGTCGCCCGCTGCACGTGCGCGCCGACCCATCGCCAGCCGTAGACGAGATCCAGAGGGATGTGTGGTGACGTCGCGTCGACGTATTCGCAGCGCGACGGCACGCACCAGTGCTCGCCCCCGATTGCCAGGACCGTCGTCGCGGTGACAAGGAGCGCGACGGCCACCGGCGTCGCCCATCGCGCCCGCGCCGGCCCGGCGAGCGACCACGCTGCCGACAGTGCCGTCAGGAGCAGCGCCAGGATCCCGTACCACAGGAGGAATTCCGGCGTCACCAGCCCGCTCAGCGACGTCCATCCCTGCATGAACCACGGCGTGGTCGCGGCGATTTCCGACTGGCGTCCCGCAACCATCCACGCCATCGCCGCGGCGTACAACATATGGACGGTGGCGTTCCACGCGCGACCGGAGCGAAACACGAACGCGAAGGGCAGAAGCGCCGGAGCGACGGCGGGCAGCAGGAATCGCGTGTCCACGTTGACCGGCAGACTGAACCAGTAGAGCGCCGCCATCGCGTACGGCGCGGCGAACATGAACGCGTGCGGCCACCAGCCGCGGCGGGCCAGCGCCCAGCCGCCGATCGCAGCCGCCGGGATCCAGACCGGGAGCAGCGTCGGCCCGAAGGCGTGCGCCGCCATCACGGGGATGAGCCGCACGTCGGTTGTGTGAAAGACCGTGTTCAGCATGGCCGTGCGGTCGAACGCGCCGCGCGCGAGCGACACCCCCGCAATCTTCAGGCCGGCGGGATAAATGGGGCTGCCCGCCGCCATCCAGTTGCGGGCGTACCAGGGCAGCCCGAATGCCAGCAGCCCGGGAAGGGCCCACAGCCGCGACGGCTGCGCGGGGGCCCCGCGCCCCACGAGCCCCACGAGGCCCGACGCTAGAAGGACGGGCAGGTAGATCAGCGCGACGTATTTGCTGCCACAGAACAGGCCCACGCCGACTCCCCAGAGCGCCCAGTCCGCGCGCCTGTTCCGCTCGACGGCCAGCAACCCGGCGTAGAGCGACGTCAGGAACATGGTGGCGCAGACGAGATCGACGTTGGCGCCGATCGCCTGCTCGACGACCGGACGCGACAACGCGAAGAACGCCGCCGGATACACGGCGTGCTGCGGTTGCGCCCCGAGGCGGCGCGCGAGGGCGTACAGCGTGACCAGCGAGAGCAGGAAGAATGGCAGCTGTCCAATCCGGGCCAGCAGATCGCCGTGAAACGGCAGCATGAGCCAGAGAAAGAACAGCTCGCCGTTGGCGGGCGCGTAGGCTTGTGCCTCGTCGCTGAACGGCGTCGGGACGATCGAGAGCGTCCGCTCCTGCAACCATCTGGCGGGAAACAGCAGGTGATAGCTCAGGGCGTCGTAGAGGGTCATCGACAGATGCGCGATCCCGAACGCGGCGATGAGCACGATCACGCCGCCGACGCCGCCGACGATCCACGGACGGACCCGAGGCGCCCCGTGGGTAGAGTCAGCGGAGTCAGCGCCTGGACGCCAAGGCGAGGCGGGCAGAAACAAGGACGCTGCCCACAGAGCTGAGGTAAGGATGAGATAAGAGGCCAGAGACAGCCAACCGGAAAACCCCAGCAAGAGACCCACGCTCACCACGATGGCGAAAGCGATCATGGATAAGGAAATTGCAAGTTCGAGGCGGCCCGGCGGTCGATACACGCGGAGTGCAACGTTGCGTGCAGCAAGGACTGTCAATCCGGCAAGGGCCCAGAAAGCCGCGTAGGCACCAGCCGACCGATATCCCCAGCTCCAGCCGACCGCAACGTTGGCCGTGGCGGCAATGACCAGCGTCGTCACAAGTGGAGGCCAATCAATGCTGTGGGGCTCCAGCGAGGACGACAGCAAGGTGGAACACATTATGTCGCGACGAATTATAAATTTTCTGCATGAAATTCGGCGACATGGGTCAGCGTCCCGTAAAGAAACCGCGCGCGGTCGCGCGCGCAGTATCCTAGCCCGCAATGCTCGTGTCAGAGTCGCTGGCCGCTGACGCCACGCCCGCTGCCGCTCCGCGCCCGGTCGTGTGGCTCCTCCTGACGGCGTGCGCCGTCGCTATCCTCGCGATCGGCGCGGTGACAACGGTTGTCATTCTCGGCGGTGTCCAGCCAAGACCAGGCCCGCTGCCGGCGGCGTTCTGGGCCGCGATCGCGCTTGGCGCGCTGGCAACGTGCGCCAGCCTCGGCATCAGGACGATCCGGTGGATCTTCCTCCTGCGGCGCGCGTCCGCGCGCATTCCGCTTCGAGATGCGTGCATCGGGTACCTGGCTGGATTCAGTCTGCTGTTCGTGCCGCTGCTCGTCGGCGAGATCGTCGTGCGCGCAGCGGTTCTCAAGTCGCGGGCGCGCGTGCCGCTCGTCGCGACAGCGGTGGTGAACCTCTGGGAGCGGCTCCTGGACGTGTCGGCGCTGGCGCTGATCGCGGCGGTCGGAGCGTCCCTCATGGCCGGCCCGCAGGCGGCGTTGATTCCGCTGACCATCGTCGCGCTCACATCGACCCGGTCCTTCCGGCGGTTCGCGCTCTCGGCGGCGGTGGGCGTATCGAACGTGGTGGTCCGGCGCGTCGCCCCCGCCGAGCCGCTCGCAGACCTCGGAGATCTCGCATCCCTGGCGTCGCACGGCACGTGGCTGGCCGCGCTGACGGCCAGCGCGGCGGCGTGGGCGCTGCCGGCGCTCGCACTGTGGGCGCTCGCCGCGAGCTGGAGTGGCTCATTCGGCTCATTCGGGCCGGCGGACGCGCAGCTGGCGTATGCCTCGTCCGCGCTGACGGGCGGCTTTCTGCTGGCGCCCGGCGGCGTCCGGGTCGTCGGCGGCTCGCTCCTCGCGTACCTCGCCGAGAGCGGGTTGTCACGGGGGGACGCCGCGCTGACGGTGCTGGCCGTGCGGCTCGTCACGGCCGGCCTCGCGACGATTCTCGGCGCGATCTTCGTGTGGGCTCACCTGCGCACCCCAGCGCCGGCCAGCGCGTCGCATTTCGACGATATCTCCCGCGCGTACGACGCGCAGATTCCGGCCCCGCAACGCGAGGCGCTGCTCGTGCGGAAGACGACCCTGATGCGTGACGCGCTCACGCGGCTGCGCATCGGCCCGCGCGGACTGGACGTCGGCTGCGGCCAGGGATGGTACGTCGCGCGGATGCGCGGGCTCGGGTACGATGTCCGCGGCATCGACGCGTCGGCGGGGCAGATTGCGCTCGCGCGCCGCCACGTGGACGATCCGGCCGTCATCGCGGAAGGGACGGCGCTCAGGATTGACGCCCCTGATGCCTCGTACGACTTCGCCTATTCCATCAATGTCCTGCACCATCTGGCGTCGGTGACGGAGCAGCGCGCCGCATTCGCCGAGCTCTTCCGCGTGCTCAAGCCGGGCGGGCTCGTTTTCGTCCATGAAATGAACACGCGCAACGTGCTCTTTCGCTTTTACATGGGCTACGTGTTCCCGACGCTGAATTGCATCGACGAGGGCACCGAGCGCTGGCTGCTCCCGCACTGTTTGCAGAACTACACCTCGGCCCCGGTCATCGCGACCTCCTACTTCACGTTCATGCCCGAGTTCGTGCCAGGGCCGGCGCTCCGTCTCGTCCGTCCGATCGAGGCCCTTCTCGAGGCATCACCCCTTCGGGTTTACTCTGCGCACTACATGGCGGTGCTGCAGAAACCCGGCCCTCCGGCGTGAGGTCCGCTCTCGCGCGCCTCGGAATGGCGGCGATCGCCATCGCTTCAGCGATCTGGCTGATCCCGGCGTCGGTGCACATCGCCGGCTGGTCGACGACTGGACCGGTCCGCATCGCGTTTCTCGCGCCGATCTCCCGGCTCTGGCTGGCCTTTGTCATCGCGGCGCTCGCCGGCGCCGGGCTCGCGGCGCTCGGGTCGCGACGTGAAGGATATCGCCAAGGATATCTCCACGATCTGAGCCGGCGGCTGCTGCCGCTCGCCTGGCTGTTTCTCTGGCTGGTGCCGTACGTTCCCTGGCTCCCCGACCGAGCGCCGTTGCTCCTGCTCTTCGCCGGGCCGTTGCGCTGGGTCATCGCTGGCGTCGCGATTGGGGGCGTACTCGGCTCGTGGTGGCCGGCGGCGGCCGCGCGGCCCGGGCGCCGCGCCCTCAGCCGGATCACCGTGTTCGTTGTCGGGTTCGCCGTATATGCGGGACTGGGCGTTCAGTACGCGCGCGAGATGGGCTTCGGCGGCGACGAGCCGCACTACCTGATCATCACGCACAGCCTGCTCGCCGATCACGACCTCGACATTGCCAACAACCACGCGCAGCGCGACTATCGCTCGTTCTTTGCAGGCGAGCTGCGGCCGGACTTCCTGCGCCGTGGCCGTCACGACGAGATCTATTCGATTCATGCGCCCGGGCTGCCCGCACTGCTGGTGCCGGCCTATGCGGTTGGAGGCGCCCTCGGCGCCGTGGCATTCGTCGCCCTGCTGGCTGCGCTGACGGGCCTCGCGATCTTCGATCTCGCTGCCGCGCTCGGTGGTGCGTCAGCCGCGGCCCTCGCCTGGGCCGCCACGTGCTTCACCGTGCCGTTCGTGCCTCACGCGTGGCTGATCTATCCCGAGCTGCCTGGCGCGCTGATCGTGGCCTGGGCGGCGCTGTGGCTCTGGAGGCCACCCGTCTCGATCGGCCGCACCGCACTTCGTGGCGCCGCGCTCGCGGCGCTTCCCTGGCTGCACACCAAGTTCACGGTGTTCGTCGCGCTCTTCCTGCTCTTCGAAGCGATCAGGCTGTGGCCGCGCGCCAAGCACATCGCGGCGCTCGCGGCGCCGGTTGGGCTCTCGGGGGCGGCGTGGCTGTACTCGTTCTATCTGATGTACGGCGTCGCCGATCCCGAGGCGCCGTACGGCAGCTACACGCGCATGTTCGTGCTGGCGCGAAACATCCCGCGCGGCACGCTTGGGCTGTTGTTCGATCAGAAGTTCGGCCTGCTGGCCTACAGCCCCGTGTATATCCTGGTCATCGCCGGCGCATGGGTGATGCTGCGCGACGCGCGGCAGCGCGCGTTCGCGGCTGCGCTCCTCCTGACCGCGGTCGCGTTCTTCGTGAGCACGACCAGGCTGTACATGTGGTGGGGCGGGTCGAGCGCACCGGCGCGGTTTCTCGTGCCGATCGTGCCGTTGCTCGCGCCGGCAATCGCCGTCGCCATTGCGCGGATCACGAGTGTCCCGGGTCGCGCGGTGGTTGTCCTCGCTTTGACGATCAGCCTGGCGATCGCCGTGGCAACCGTCATGTCACCCGGCCAGGAGCTCCTGTACAGCGATCCGCACGGCGTCGCCGCCCTCGCGAAGTTCGTGCAGGGCAGCGCGCCGCTCGACGCGTCGCTGCCGACGTTCACCGAGGAGAACTGGCGCGCGCCAATCGTCGTTCTCGCGCCGTGGCTCGTCGCGCTGGCGGGGATCGGGCTCGCGGTTGCGGCGTGCGCGCAGCGCGGAGTCATGCGCTCCGTATTCTGGACGGCTACCACGATGGCCGTCGGGTACGTCGCGTTGAGTGCAGTCCTTGTGGGGCTTCGCCCCCTCTCGAATCGCGCGGCTCTCGCCGCACGCGGGCAGCTGGCGGTGATGAACGGCTACGATCCGGGGCGCCTGCGCGCTGTCGATGTGACTCACGTCAAACGGCTGGGCGACGCCGAGGTGCTCGCGGCCGCCTCGCTCGCGCTTCGCCGCGCGCCCGACGCCCCTGTGGACAACCCGCGCGTGCTCGAGGGACCGTTCGAGCTTCCCGAGGGCCGCTACGAGGCCCGTGTCTGGTTCGCGGGCGACGTGCCTCGATCCGGCGACGCGTTCGTCGGCCTGTCCGACCAGGTCATCCTCGCGAAAGCGACGCCGCCGCTCGCCAATCCCGCCGTCGTGCCGTTCGATCTGCCCGTGCGAACGCCCGCGTTTGTCGGGTTGAGCGACGGTGAGGCCGCGCGCGCGGTTCGCCGCGTCGACATCGTGCCGGTCTCCATCGTTCCGCGGTCCGCGCGTGACGCCGCGCCCAGCCACGTCGTGGAGCCAATCGGGGGAAGCACGCCGGGTTACATGGCCTACATGGACGACCATGCGTACCCGGAGGGCGGCGTCTTCTGGACCAAGGATACGGAGAAATCGAGCGTCGTCGTCGTGACCGCCGGCGGCTCATCGCTGGGGCTGATTCTGCACGTCGGCCCGACCGGCAGCCCCGTGACGGTGGACGCGGCAGGGCAGCGATTCGATCTCCAGCTGGGCCCCGACGAGACACGCGAGTTGTCGTTGCCGGTCGCCGGCCGGACCCGCATGCTCGTCTCCGTCCGCGCCGCACGATCGTTCCGTCCGGCGGAGGTCGATCCGAAGTCAGACGATCATCGGAAGCTCGGCTGCCAGGTGCGGCCGCTGCTGCGGTAGAGCTCTTCGGTGCAAGGCGGGTTGAAGACTCTGAGGCGGGCCGAAGACTCATGGTCGCGTGCAGTTGCCTACGCCCTCGTTTTCTGACGACCCGGTCCAACCCTTAAGAACTTTGATTTGGGGCGAGGCAACTG
>DASZFS010000098.1:0-31313 GCA_035939575.1 Vicinamibacterales bacterium
CGATGAGGAAGACGCAGCAGACCTCGCTGTATCTCGAGAGACTGGGACCGTTCTTCGTGGGGCGCGCGGTCTGGCAGTCGCCGGATCAGAAGCTTTCGCATAAAACGCCTCGGCAAAAGCGACGGATGACTCAGCATGGGGCTGAAGACTCATGGTCGCGTGCAGTTGCCTCGCCCCAAGATCAAGGTTCTCAAGAGTTGGACAGGTCGTCAGAAGGGCGTAGATGCTATGCGGCCATGAGTCTTCAGCCCGCCCCGCCCATTCTGATGAGTCGTCAGCTGTCCCCGCACTTTTGTGAGATGGCTTCTAGCGGGCCACCTGAGCAGAGGCTGCGAAGGTCGGCGGACGCCGATGCGTCGTTGCCTGCTCGTAGGCGTACGCCAGCTTGATCAGCGTTCGCTCGCTCCAGGCACGGCCGAAGAACGACACGCCTACAGGGAGTCCACGAAAGAATCCGGCCGGCACGGTTATGTGCGGGTACCCGGCAACTGCCGCCACGGTGGATGGGCCAGGCGCGCCACCGGTCCCACCGTCGCCGTTGACGAGATCGGTCAGCCACGCCGGTCCGCCGGTGGGCGCCACGAGCGCGTCGAGCTGGTATTTCGTCATGACGGCGTCGATCCCGAGCGTGCGAGACAACCGATGGTTCCTGGCCAGCGCCGCGCGGTATCTCGTTTCGGTCAGCGGTCCCTTTCGTTCTGCCTGCGTCAGGATCTCCTGGCCGAAATACGGCATCTCGTCCGCGGCATGCGCTTCGTTGAAGGCAATGACGTCTTTCAACGAGTGCACGGGCGACGCAGCGCCGAGCCACGTCAGGTATTTGTTCAAGTCGGCCTTGAACTCGTAGAGCAGCACGTCGAACTCCGTGGCGTCGAACTGGCCGAGCGTCGGGATGTTGGCCGGATCCACGATGACGGCGCCCGCCGCCTTCATGTCCGCGATCGCCGCTTCAGCAAGTCGATCGGCGGCCGGAGTCGATCCGAAGAGCCGGTTGCGCACGACGCCGATGCGCGCGCCCCGCAGGCCGTTGGAGTCGAGCGCGGCCGAGTAGTCGCGCGAGCCTCTTTCGACGCTCTGCCGAGTTGCCGCGTCATCCGGATCGGAGCCGACCATGGCGGCCAGCGCGACCGCGGCATCCGACACCGTGCGGGTCATTGGCCCCGGCGTGTCCTGACTGTGCGCGACCGGGATGATGCCGGCGCGGCTCAGCAGCCCGAGCGTCGGCTTGATGCCCACCAGGCCGTTCGCGTTCGAAGGCGACACGATGGAGCCATCTGTCTCTGTGCCGATGGCGACAGCCGCGAGATTGGCAGCAATCGCAGCACCCGAGCCGGAGCTCGACCCCGAAGTGTTTCGATCGAGCGCATACGGGTTCCTGGCCAGGCCCCCGCGGCCGCTCCAGCCGCTCGTCGAGTGCGTGGAGCGGAAGTTCGCCCATTCGCTCAGGTTGGTCTTGCCCAGAATGACGGCCCCCGCGTCGCGCAGCCGGGACACGATGAACGCGTCCTTGGGGGGCGTGGCGCCGGCCAGTGCCAGCGATCCCGCCGTCGTCATCATCCGATCGGCCGTCGCGATGTTGTCCTTGATGAGCACCGGGATCCCGTGGAGCGGACCACGGATCCGCCCGGCCTTCCGCTCAGCATCCAGCCGATCCGCGATGGCGAGCGCGTCAGGATTCACCTCGATCACGCTGTGGAGCGTTGGGCCGCTGCGATCGATCGCCTCGATGCGCGCGAGATACTTCTCGGCGATCGACCGGGCGCTCTCCCGTCCTGTCTCCATCCGCTGCTGTAGCGCCGCGACGCTCAGCTCCTCGAGGTCAAACCTGACTGTGGGCTGCTGGCGGGCGGGTGCGGGAGCCGAAGCAGCCGTGACGAACAGAACCGGAACGACGAGCTGTCGCAGTGCGCGCATCTGTCTGCCTCGGGGACCCCAGATCGACGAGCTCAATGAGCTCAGCGGGCTCAATGGGGCGTGGACGCGACCGCCTGTTCGATGAACTGCTCGATGTCTTCCGCCGGCCGCGCGCCGGCCGTCCGCGACACTTCACGCCCACCGGCGAACACAGCCAGCGTGGGAATGGATCGGATGCCGAAGCGCTCGCCGAGATCGGTCAGCTCGTCGGTATTGACCTTGACCACCAGCGCGCGGCCCGCCTGGCGGGCCGCCACTTTCTGCAGCTCGGGCGCGACCATCCGGCACGGACCACACCACGGCGCCCAGTAGTCGACGACGATCGGAACGGACGCGCGCGCGACGAGCCGATCGAAATCGGCGGTGGTGGCGATCTCCAGCGGCGCGGCGGGCGGATTCAGGGTGTGCTTGCACCTTCCGCAGCGCACGGCCTGGCCGAGACGCTCGTACGCCAAGCGGTTCTTCTGGCCGCATGAAGGGCAGGTCACCACGATTCCACGGTCGTCGAATTCGGCGGCAGCCATAAGGTTACAACTCCGGAGAGCGTCGCGCTTTCGCGGCCTTCGGTCCCGCTGGCGGCGCTGGCGCTGCCGGCGCGATGGCGTCACCCAGCAACGCGACGCTGATTGCGTAGGAATGGGCGCAGTTGTATTCGAGCAGCGCGTCGTAGTTGCCGTACACGAGAAACTGCCGCTTGGCACCCGAGACCAGCGACGCGGGCAGCTCGGAAGCGGGCAGCGATCGGCCTCCGCGCAGCCGCACGCCCAGCTCCTGCCATTTTCGAACCGGCTGTGCGACCGTCATGTCGCGCGTCGCGCGGCAGGCGCCTTCCCGGCGCGGGACATCGGCGCGAATGCGGCGCAAGGGGCCCGCCGCGATGGCCACCTCGCGGCCCCAGCTCTGGCCCTTCGTCCAGCCGTGGCCCTTCAGATAGTTGGCGATGGACGCAAACACGTCGCCGGGTGTGGACCAGATGTCCTTCCGCCCGTCGCCATCGAAGTCCTCCGCGAACTTCAGGTAGCTTGACGGCATGAACTGGACCTGTCCCATCGCTCCCGCCCACGAGCCCTTCATATCAGCGAGGTCGATGTCGCCGCGGTTGAGGATCTCGAGGGCGTCGAAGAGCTCGCCGCGGAAGAACGCGGCCCGCCGCGGGTCCCACGCCAGCGTCGCCAGCGCGGCGACGGTCGGGCGGATGCCGCTGAACTGTCCGAAGTTCGATTCGACACCCCAGATGGCGGCGATGATTCTCGCGGGGACGCCATACCGGTCGCTCACCGACTCGAGCAGCGCGCGGTTTCTGGCGAACGTTTCGCGGCCGGTCCGGATTCGCTTTGGGGTCAGCAGGCGCTTGACGTAGCCCTCGAGCGGCAGCACGGACTCGGCCTGGGCGCGGTCGCGCTCGATGACGACCGGGACTGGCTCGTCGATATTGCCCAGGGCCTCGTCGACAATCTCCTGCCGGATGCCCCGCGACACCGCCTCCTTGCGGACGGCGTCGAGCCATTCAGAGAAAGCCGGGCGCGTCGCATTGGACTGCAGGGACGAGAAGAGCGCCACCACGGCCGCAATACGCAACACGAGATAATTGTACACGGCGACGCAGTTGACGATTCAGAACGGGGCTGAAGACTCATGGCGGCGTGCAGTTGCCTACGCCCTTGAGTCCCCGACCACCGTTACCGCCCTTGAACTTTGATCTTGGGGCGAGGCAACTGCAACTAGTGAGCGCCAACCGGCCCGGATCCTCCGCGCGGGCGCTTCATCAGCAGGATCAGCGGGAGGAGCGCTATGAAGAGAATCCCCAACAGCTGGAAGATGCCGACGAACGACACCATCGTTGCCTGGCGTTGAACCATGCCGAACAGGATGGCGTACGTGCGATTGGTGGCGGTCACGGTGTCCGCCCCGCCCGCCACGAGCGCGGCGTGCGTCTGCGCGAACGCCTGCTGTGACGCGGCGTCGTAGGGTGTCACGTGCGCCCCGAGCATCGACGTCGTCGACTGGCTGTTGCGCGCCAGCATCGTGCCGGTCAGGGCGATGCCGACGCTGCCGCCGATATTGCGCATCAGGTTGAACAGGCTTGTCGCGTATCCCATACGCTCGCGCGGGATGGGATCCATCGACACGGTTGTCAGCGGCACGAAGAGCAGGGCCATGCCGGCGCCTTGAATGAGCTGCGGCCAGAAAATATCCCAGTAGCCCGCCTGCAGGTTGAGCCGCGACAACCAGAGCAGCGTCACGCCGCCGACAATCAGGCCCGTCGTCAGGAGCTTTCTCGCGTCGAACCGGCCGGTCAGCCAGCCCGTGACCGGCATCATGAAAAACGATCCGATGCCGCGCGGCGCCATTGCGATGCCGGCCTGCAGCGGCGGATAGCCGAGCAGTGTCTGCAGCATAATGGGCAGCAGCACCAGGCTCCCGTACAGCACGAAGCCGACGACCGTCATCAGGAAAACACCGATCGCATAGCTGCGCGCCTTGAACACGCGAAGATCGATGACCGGGTTGTCGGTGGTCAGCTCGTGCCAGACGAGCGCGACAAGCGACACCGAGCTGATGATGGCCAGCGCGACCATGAAGCTGGAGGCAAACCAGTCTTCCTCCTGTCCTTTATCGAGCAGAATCTGGAGCGCGCCAATCCCGACCGCCAGCATGCCGATGCCCCAGTAGTCGACCGATCGGTTCTCCTGACGCAGGTACGGTGGATCGAAGATGAACAGCTTGGTCATCACGATCGACCCGATGCCGACCGGGATGTTGATGTAGAACACCCACCGCCAGCTGTAACTTTCCGTGAGCCAGCCGCCGAGCACTGGCCCGAGAATCGGCGCCACGACGATGCCGAGGCCCCAGAATCCCATCGCCTTGCCGCGGTCCTGCGGCGGGAACGCTTCGAGGAGCACGGCCTGCGACAGCGGCTGGAGCGCACCCCCGGTCGCGCCTTGGATGACGCGGAACACGATCAAGGTGCCGAGGGTCGGCGCCAGGCCGCACAGGAAGGACGCCGCGGTGAAGCCGACCACGGAGAGCATCAGCAGGCGCTTGCGTCCGAACATGCCCGCAAGCCAGCCGGTCATGGGCAGGATGATCGCGTTGGCGACCAGGTACGACGTGAGCGCCCATGTCGCCTCGTCGATCGACACTGACAGGCTGCCGGCGATGTGGGGCAGCGACACGTTCACGACGGTGGTGTCCAGCACCTCCATGAAGGTGGCGAACATCACCGAGACGGCGATCAACCAGGGGTTGACAGTCAATCCTCACATCCTCAGATTCCACTATTTCGTATAGATGGTTGGCACTACTGACATTCCCGGCCGCAGCTGGTGCTCGGAGTTCTGACCCGCGTCGATCACGATCTTGACCGGAACGCGCTGGACCACTTTCACGAAGTTGCCGGTCGCGTTCTCGGGCGGCAGGAGGCTGAAGCGCGCGCCGGTCGCCGCAGCGATACTGTCGACTCGTCCCGTAAACGTCCGTCCACCATACGCATCCACCTTCACCGTCGCTTTCTGCCCCGCGCGCATATCGGTCAGCTGGGTCTCTTTGAAGTTCGCGATAATCCACACGTCGTCGAGCGGGATGATCGCGAGCAGCGGCTGGCCCGGCTGAACGACCTGGCCTACCTCGACGCTCTTGCGGCTGACGATCCCCGACACAGGGGCGGTGAGCCTGGTGTACTGCAGGTTCAGCTCGGCCTGGTCGAGCGCCGCCTTCGCCTGCGTGACCTGCGCCTGGGCCGCCTCCGCGCGCGCTTTCATCTGCTTCACTTGTTCCGGGGCCGTGCGCGCCGACTGCAGCGCGGCGTCGGCCTGGCGGTGCCCCGCCTGCGCTTCCGCGAGCTGGCTCTCGGCCACGAGGACGCCGGCTTCCGCCTCGGTCACCTGGGCCTTCGCCGAGTCGGCCGCCGCGCGCCCCGCATCGGCCGCCGCCGTCGCCGCGTCGAACTGTTGCTGCGAAATCTCGTCCTTCGCCAGCAGCCCGCGAATCCGCTCGACGTCGCGCGCGGCTTTCGCGGCATTGGCCTCCTGCTCGCGCTGCCTGGCCTGCGCGGACGCGACGCGCGCGTGTGCCGCCTCCACCTGCTTCCGTGCCGCCGCGACCGAGCTCTCGGCCTGGGCGACGCCGCCGTGCGCGCTGGTCAAGGTGCTGCCGGCGGCCAGCGTCGTGATGGGCACGCCGCTCTGCGCCGCTTGCGCCGCCGCCTCCGCGTCGGCCAGCGCCGCGCGCGCCTTGTCGACCGCAACCTGATAGTCACGCGGGTCGATCTCGACGAGCGCGGCGCCGGCCTCGATCGCGCGGTTGTCGTCGACGTGAACCTGCAGCACGGTCCCGCCGACGCGCGCCGCAATCTGCGTCACATGCGCATCCACCTGCGCATCGTCGGTCGACTCGCGTCCGGCCGTGAGCCGGAGCCAGACGAACACGCCCAGGACGGCCACGACGGCCAGACCAATGCCGATGCGGATTCGTGGGTTGTCGAGCAACGACATCAGCGGGCGCCTCCGATGATTTGACGCAGCACGTCCTCGGTCGATCCCACGCCGCGCACCAGCGCGCCCTTGGCGAGGTCGTAGCCGTACTGGGCAGAGATGAACTGCTCGGTCGCGAGCGCCACGGCTTCCTGCGCCTGGATCACCTCAACGTTGCTCGCGACGCCAGCGGCGAATCGATCCCGTGTCTGGGTCAGCTGCTGGCCGGCGAGGTCCCGCGCCGTCGTCGCGACGCGCAGCTGCTCGGTGGTGGCCTCGAGGTCCAGGTACGCCGCGCGAATCTCGTAATAGATGCTCGCCTTGAGATCCTCGGCCTCAGACTGCCGCGCGCGGATATCCGCGTCAGCCTGCAGCAACCGTCCGTGCGTCCGTCCGCCGTTGAAGAGCGGCACGTTGACGGACCCGACGAGCGAATACGTGGCCTTGGCATCGCTGGCGGTGAGCCCGATGTCGCCGACATCGGCGATGACATGGACGGAAGGCAGCGACGACCCGACGACGGCCGCGCGCGTTGCCTCGGCCGCCCGTACTCGGGCCAGCGCCGCCTGGTAGTCAGGGCGTGCCTGGTACGCGCGCTCGACCGTATCGCCAAGCGATGTCGTCGGCGTCGGGAGGTCGGGGAGAGCGCCATCGAGAGTGAACGCCTGGCCAAGCGGTAAGCCGGTCAGGCGCGCGAGGTTGAGCTTCACCTTCTCGAGATCGTTTACGGCGGCGGTCGCCCGCTGCTGCTGCGCGCTCAGCTGCACCTGCGCGCGCAGGACGTCGACGCCGGCGATCATGCCGCCTTCGCGGAGGCTGACCGCCTGCTGGTAGAGCGCGTCAGCGGTGTCGCGCTGCGCGCGCGCGGCATCGGCGCGCGCCGACGCGGCGAGCGCCTGGATGTACACGTTGCCGGCGACATGGATGACGAAGTCGCGGGCGCTCTGACGCGAGAGGCGGGCCGCCTCGACGGCGTGGGCCTCGGAGCGCGCGTCGTTGATGGCCTCGAGATCGAACACGGCTTGTGAGACGAAGACGCGCGCATCGAACACGTTGAACGGTCCGACCACGTCAGGGATCCCCGGGAACGACGGTCCGTTGCCCGCGCCGAACCCGAACGCCGCGAGATTGATCTTTTCCCGGGACTCAGAGACGCGGCCACTCACGTTCGGCAGCAGCTGGCTCAACGCGATCCACCGGGCGCCGCGGGCGCGGCCGAGCGCCTCCTCGGCGCTCAGCACGCCCAGGTTGTGGTCCAGCGCGCGCAGAATCGCGTCGATGACCGTCATCTTGATCGGCTCGCTCGTGACGGTCCCCGCCGGCACGCCTCCGAGGAACGGGCTCGTGGAGCCGGGGCTCGCGGTCGGCTGGGGTGACGCGGGGCGCGCGGCCGGCGCGGGGCCAGCGGATGACGCTGTCGGCTGCGCCCGGGCCGGAGTTGGGATCATGACGGCCGCGGCCGCGGCGAGCGCCAGGAGTGGAGCGGCTCTCACGAAAAAGTCCTTTCCCGTCCGCCCGGACGCTCGACAGACTGGACGCTATGGGGGAGCGGACCGGGTCGAGGCAGGCTGGACGTGGGTATCCGAGCGACGCATGGTACTACGCACGGTGCGGTGGACCAACCAGAGCAGACCGTGAAGCGTCGTCGCGCGTCCCGGCCCGAGCGTCTTCGTGAAGCGGTCGTTGCGCGTTCCAACAGCTGAACGCGCGACGCCGATGGTCAAACCGATCAAAGCCGATCGGCGCCGATCGGCTTTGACACAAATTTACACATAGTGTATAAGTCAATGTGTGAGCAACGAGGACTACCGCACCGCGCTCGATGCTGCGGTCAAGGAGTACGAAGCGCTCGGACAACAACGCCGCGAGATCGACGATCGTCTCGCGCAGCTCGCCCAGACGATCGGCACGCTGACGAAGCTCCTGGGCCTGACGCCGACGGTTCCGCTCGGGTTGACCGATGCCTGCCGGTTGGCGCTCCGCGGGGCCGGTCTGCCGCTGACCCCGCTCGACGTGCGGGACCGGCTGCTCGCTATCGGGGTCGACCTGTCCGTCTACACCAACGAGCTCTCCGCCATTCACACGATCCTCAAGCGTCTGAACGACGCGGGTGAAATCAGGTTCGTGACGAAGGGCACCGGCAGGCCCGCCTACATCTGGAACTATCAGGGCAGGTCAGGCGCCCTCGAGACGTCGGGTGCCGTCGAGCTGGAAGCTCCGCCGCCGTCTGCGAAGCGATCGAGAAACGATCTGAAGGAAGAAGCGACGCGAAGGAAGAAATGAAACCGGATATGGACCTCAGCGTGCGACGACGATTCTACGCGGAGGAAGTCCAGGCGACCTCCAACCTGAAGAGCGCCGCGGTCGTGGACGCTCTCGCGGCCGTGCCGCGCGAGCGGTTTCTCGGGCCGGGACCCTGGACGATTCGCGGCGAGGCGGACTTTCTGCAGCCGCCGCGCCAGACCGCGGATGCCGATCCCAGTCACGTGTACCACAATCTCCGATTGCCATTGATCCGGCGCGCCAACTCTTCAACGGCGCGCCCGGGCTCCTGGCCATGGCGATTGACGTCCTGCTGTTGAAGCCCGGCGATCGCGTCCTTCATATCGGGAGCGGCACCGGCTACTACACCGCGCTCATCGCCCAATGCGTCGGCCCGTCGGGGCGCGTCGTCGCCGTCGAGGTGGACGACGACCTGGCCGCCCGCTCGCGCGCCAACCTTGCGCCGATGCCGTGGGTGGAGGTGCGTCACGGCGACGGGCACGACGCGCCAGGCGGCCCCTTCGATGCCATCCTGGTCAATGCAGGCGTGACGCATCCTCTTCCCACGTGGATGGATGCGCTGTCCGCGGGCGGACGAATGATCCTTCCGCTCACGGTCGCCATGATGCCGACCATCGGCAAGGGTCTCCTGCTTCTGCTGACTGACTCCGGCGATCCGCAGACTCTCGACGTCCGCACGATCACGTTTGTGGCGATCTATTCTGCGCTTGGCCTCCGCGATCCGGGGCTGAACGACCTGATCGGGCAGGCGCTGAAAGAGAATCCCTTTCCGCCGCTGAAGCGTCTCCGCCGCGCCCCGCACGAGCGGACCGCGTCGTGCTGGCTGCACGGGCTCACGTCATGCCTTTCAGTCGAGTAACAATGAGGGACGATGCCCTCATTGTTCGACTCCTTGTCGCTGCGGTCACTGACGCTGACCAACCGGATCATCGTGTCTCCGATGTGTCAATACTCGAGCACCGATGGCTTCGCGAACGACTGGCACCTCGTGCACCTCGCCAGCCGCGCCGTGGGCGGCGCGGCCGTCGTCTTCACTGAGGCGGCTGCCGTTGCTCCGGACGGCCGCATCAGCCCGCAGGATCTCGGCATCTGGGACGACCAGCACATTCCGGCGCTCGCGCGCGTGACGCGCGTCGTGCGGGCCGCAGGATCGATTGCCGGCGTTCAGATCGCGCACGCCGGGCGCAAGGCCAGCACCTCGCGACCGTGGGAGGGCATCAAGGGACTCTCGCCGGCCGAGGGTGGGTGGATGCCCGTGGGCCCCACTGTCGAACCATTCTCCAGCACCTACGTTCGCCCGAAGGCGCTGGATGCCGCTGAGATCAGCGGGATCGTCGACTCGTTCCGCCGGGCGGCCGAGCGCGCGCTCGAAGCCGGGTTTCAGATCGTCGAACTGCACGCCGCGCACGGATATCTCGTTCACGAATTCCTGTCGCCGCTGGTGAACACGCGAAGCGACGCATATGGCGGCTCGTTCGACAATCGAGCCCGGCTCTGCCTGGAGATTGCCGACGCCGTGCGCGGCGTGTGGCCCGAGCCGCTGCCTGTGTTCGTCCGTATCTCGGCCACGGATTGGGTCGAGGGCGGGTGGGATGTCGATCAGGCCGTTGAGCTCGCGCGGCGCTTGAGGGACAGGGGCGTCGACTTGATCGATTGCTCGTCGGGCGGTGCGGTTCCGCACGCATCGATCCCCCTCGCGCCAGGCTATCAGGTCCCGTTCGCGGAGCGCGTCCGTCGCGAGGCGGCGGTCGCGACCGGCGCCGTGGGTCTCATCACAGAAGCGAAGCAGGCAGACGACATCGTGCGGCGCGATCAGGCCGATTGCGTCCTGCTGGCGCGCGAGCTGCTTCGCGATCCCTATTGGCCCCTCCGCGCGGCTCGCGAGCTGGGGCACGAGGTGTCATGGCCGGCGCAGTATCTTCGCGCGGCCCCGCCGGGCGCGGTTGCCAGGCGGAGCTCTTAGAAAGGTTCGCATTGACTATGATGACCCCCTATGCGCGCCCTTCTCGTCGAAGACGACAACGCGATTGCTGACTTCGTCGGCCGCGGGCTGCGCGAAGCGGGCTTCGCGGTCGATCGCGTGAACGACGGCGATGCCGGGTTGTCGGCCGCGCTCGATCACCCCTACGATGTGGCGATTGTCGATGTGATGCTGCCGAAGCGCGACGGTCTATCGCTCATCGAGGAGTTGCGAGGGCGGAAGATTCTCACTCCAGTCCTCATCCTGAGCGCGCGGCGATCGGTGGACGACCGTGTCCGCGGGCTCCAGGCGGGTGGTGACGACTACCTCACCAAGCCGTTCGCGTTTGCCGAGCTGCTGGCGCGCGTGCAGGCGCTGCTGCGGCGGTCGACGCGCGTGCCGGAGCCAACGACGCTCACACTGGGAGACCTCGAGCTCGACCTGTTGTCCAGGCGCGTGACCCGCGCGGGCGCCTCAATCGAGCTGCGTCCACGTGAGTTCGCGCTCCTCGAGTACTTGATGCGCAACGCAGGCAAGGTGGTGTCGAAGACGATGATCCTCTCGCACGTCTGGGAGTACAACTTCGACCCGCAGACCAACGTCGTCGACGTCCTGGTCAGCCGTCTGCGCGAAAAGATCGACCGCCCGTTCGAGCAGAAGCTCCTGCACACCGTGCGCGGGGTCGGCTATGTCCTCCGCGCCTGAGGACGCGGGCCGTCCCGGACGGCCCCTGTTCGGCGACACATTCGGCCTGCGGATCGCGCTCTGGTACTCGACGCTGTTCGTGTTGGGCGCGATCGCGATTGTCTCCCTGACGTACTACCTGACCTCCGTGTCACTCGCCCAGCGGGATCAGCAGATCATCCGCGCGAAGCTCGGCGACTATGCAGCGGCTTACGCACGCGGCGGCGTCCGCGTGCTCGCCGCAACGGTCAGGGCGGAGCAGGCCGCGGCGCCGGAGCGGCTGTTCGTGCGCGTGGTCGACCGTGGTGTCGAGGCTCTCGTCCTGAGTAATCCGGATGGATGGGACGCGTCGAAGCTGGAAACCGTCTCGGCGCGCCTCGACGACGGGACGCTCGTGCAAGTGGGCAAGAGCACCGAAGCACGCGATGACCTGTTGCGCCAGTTCCGCGCCGCGTTGGGGCTCGTGACCCTGCTGATCGTCGTCATCGCCTTGAGCGGCGGCTGGCTGGCCACGCAGTCGGCCATCTACCCAATCCGCCGCTTGACGCAGGCCGTGAGCGAGATCATCCGCACGGGCCGCACTGACGCGCGCGTACCCCTTGGGCACGCCGACCGTGGCGACGCGATCGACGAGCTCACGGTCTTGTTCAACGCGATGCTCGACAAGATCGAGGGCCTGGTGACGGCGATGCGCGGTGCGCTCGACAACGTGTCCCACGACTTGCGGACACCGCTCACGCGTCTGCGCGGCACGGCTGAGATGGCGCTCGCGGATCCGCCAGACCTGGACCGGTATCGCGAAGCGCTGGCGGACGCGGTCGAGGAGAGCGACCGCGTTCTGCTCATGCTCAACACGCTGATGGACATCTCGGAAGCGGAGAGCGGCACGCTGCAGCTGCGGCGCCAACCTGTCCGGTTGGCGGATATCGCCTCACGAGCGGTGGACCTCTACAAAGACGTGGCGGACGCCAAAGGCGTTGCCCTCACAACGGCGGTCGACGATCAGGCGTCCGGCTCCGAGGCGAGCGCGGCCGACGCCGTGGTCGTGTCGGGAGACCCCCCGCGGCTCGAGCAGGTGGCCGCCAATCTGATCGACAACGCGGTCAAGTACACGCCGGCGGGGGGGCGGGTTGAGGTCCGGATCGCGCGCCCGACGGAGGGAGTTAATGGGGCTACGCTGCGCGTCTCCGACACGGGGCCAGGGATCCCTCCCGATGAGTTGCCCCGGATCTGGGACCGGCTCTTCCGCGGTGACACCAGCCGCGCGGAGCGCGGCCTCGGCCTCGGCCTGAGCCTCGTCAAGGCGATTGTCGAGGCGCATGGCGGAACGGTGAACGTGACGAGCGAAGTGGGGAAGGGGTCGACGTTCACCGTTCTGCTGCCCGTCAGCTGAGGCCGCGTCGGCGTCTCCCGAGCTTTCTTCGCGCGAGCCTTTCACGCTTGTAATGATCCTGAAGCGGCCCGGCAACCGCTGCGCCCGTCTTACTCCATAGCAGCAACTCGTATAGGAAAGGACGAAAGGCCGTTATGGACCCACGTTACACACTCTCGCAGCGAACGACCCGATCGGTGGTGGCCGTCCTGGCTGCGGTACTCCTGGCATCAGGCGTCGCCTGGCGCGGGCTGGCTGCCGTTGCGCCACCCGCCGCCGTCCAGGCCGCGACCGTGAGCACCCCGATCACCCACGCCATCGCCGGCGGGCGTGACTCGTACGCCGACATCGTCGATGTTGTCTCGCCGGCCGTGGTCACCGTCCACGCTTCGGGCCGCGCGCGCATGTCGCAGACCCAGTTTCAATTCCCGGACGATGACCTCTTCGGCCAGTTCTTCGGCTTCCCTGGGCAGCAGAATCAGCGCGGCCAGCGCGGCCCGCGGCAGATGCCGCGCACGCCGAAGCAGAACGCGCTCGGGTCGGGTGTCGTCGTCACGACCGACGGCTACATCCTGACCAACAACCACGTCGTGGACGGGGCTGACGAGGTCAGCGTCGACTTCACCGACGGCCGTACGCTGCCCGCCAAGATCATCGGCACCGACAAGCCGAGCGATCTTGCGCTCCTGAAAGTGTCCGGCTCCGGCTTCCATGCCGTCGCGATCGGCAACTCCGATGCAGTCAAGGTCGGCGACGTCGTGCTCGCCATCGGTAATCCGCTCAACGTCGGCCAGACGGTGACCATGGGCATCATCAGCGCGAAGGGGCGGTCCACCAGCGTCGGCGACGGCAGCTTTGAGGACTTCCTCCAGACCGACGCGCCAATCAACCACGGGAACTCCGGCGGCGCGCTCGTGAACACGAAGGCGGAGCTCGTCGGCATCAACTCGCAGATCCTGTCCGAGTCGGGCGGCAACATCGGGATCGGCTTCGCGATTCCGGCGAACATGGCCAAGCACGTGATGGAGGATCTGCGGACGAAAGGCAAGGTCACGCGGGCCCAGCTCGGCGTCACCGTGCAGGGCGTGACCGCCGACATGGCCTCGAGCCTCGGGCTGAAGCAATCGGGCGGCGCCATCATCAGCTCGATCACCGAGGGCAGCGCGGCCGAACGCGCCGGTCTGAAGCGCGGCGACGTCATCACGTCGTTCAACGGCCAACCCGTCCATGACATCAACGGCCTGCACAATCGTGTCGCCGATGCGGGGCCCGGATCGACCGCCGACGTCGTCGTCGTGCGCGACGGCGCCGAAAAGCACGTGCCGGTCAAGCTCGAAGAGTTGAGCGCCGATCGGTCGGCGCGCGGACGCGGTGACTCCGACGGTCGGACCTCGGACAAGTCGGCGCTGGGCGTCTCCGTGGCGCCCGACGCGAAGGGGCTGGTCGTAGAGGACGTCGATCCCGATAGCCGCGCAGCCGACGCGGGTATCCGAGCGGGCGACGTCATCCGGGAAGTGAACCGTCAGCCCGTGAAGTCGATCGAGGACTTGCGCGCCGCTGTGCGCAAGTCGACCGACAGGCCTTCGCTGATGCTCATCAACCGCGACGGTCGCGACGTATTCGTTACTGTGAGGCCGGCCAACAGCTAGTTGCTGGTTGCTGGTGGCTCGTGGCGAGGCTAACCTCGTCATGAGCCACTATCCATCTCATAAACGGGCAGCAGACTCATGGCCGCGTGCAGTTGCCTCGCCCCAAGATCACGGTTCTTAAGCGTTGGACAGGGCCGTCAGAAAGCGAGGCGTGGGCAACTGCACGCGACCATGAGTCTGCAGCCCGCCTCATAGTTTTCTGCCCGCCTCAGAGTCTGCAGCCCGCCTCAGAGCCCGATGGCCCTTCCCGGACCTTCTTCCTTCAGAGATAGAATGTTCAGTCGCGATGCCACACGCCATCCTCCATCGATGGGACGCGGTCCCGAGCCAGGCCGTCGCGCCTGGAATCAACCGCCGGTTCATCACTGCCGCGCGCATGACCCTCGCGCGCTTCGCCCTCGCGCGCGGAGCTGTCGTCCCCGCGCACTCTCACGACCATGAGCAGCTGAGTTACGTCGTATCCGGCGTGCTGCGGTTCGTTGTTACCCCGGCCGGGCAGGCCGGCGCACCAGGCGTGCCCGAGACCATTCTGGTGCGCGCCGGTGAAGCACTGCAGATCCCGTCGTGGGCCGAGCATGGCGTTGAGGCGCTCGACGACGCCGAGGTGATCGACGTCTTCAGCCCTGTCCGGCAGGACTGGCTGGACGGCACGGACACCTATTTCAGATGAGCGTCTTCTCGGTTCTGCCGACCCCGTTCGATGCAACAGGCAACGTCGACACGGACAGTCTCGGGCGAGTCATCGACCTCTTCATCCAGGACGGCGTCACGGGCTTCACCGCGTTGGGCGTGACGAGCGAGGTCGCCCGGCTGTCGGACGCCGAGCGCGACTCTGTCCTCGAGACCGTGCTGGCCCACGTCGGCGGTCGCGTGCCAGTCGTCGCAGGCACGACGGCCGACGGCCTCCGCACCTGCATTGAGTACACGCGGCGCGCCAAAGCTGCGGGCGCCACCTCGGTGATGATCAGCCCGCCCCGCATGCCGAAGATCAACTCCGACGCTGTCGCCCGTCACTTCGCGGAAGTGGCGGCGGCCGTCGATATCCCGATCATCGTGCAGGATTACCCGCCGATTTCGGGCTACGCGATGGAAGCCTCGCTCCTGGCCCGCATCGCGCGCGACGTCCCCTCGGCGCGCACGGTCAAGCTGGAGGATCCGCCGACCCCATTCAAGACATCCCGCATCCTCGAGCAGACGCCAGGGCTCGACGTTCGTATCTATGGCGGGCTCGGCGGAGTGTTCCTCCTCGAGGAGCTGATGGCCGGCGCCGCGGGTGCGATGACCGGCTTCGCGTTTCCGTCAATTCTCGTGCACATTGTCACGCTGTTTCGGGCCGGCCGCGTAGACGCCGCCGCGGATCTGTTCTACCGCAAGGTGCCGTTGATGCGCTTCGAGTTCCAGGACGGCATCGGCATGGCGATTCGCAAGGAAGTGCTGCGCCGCCGCGGCGCCATCGAGACGCCGGCGATTCGAGCGCCGGGCGGGTTGCTCGACGCGGCGACGCTGGCGGCGCTGGACCGGGTCATGAGCTGGGTCGGGCAGTGACCTGAGTGGAGTAGCGGCGGCCTTCACGACTCCGGAGCAATCGACATGGATCTTGGACTGACCAACAAGGTGGCAATGGTGGGCGGCGCGAGCAAGGGCCTGGGCTACGCCGTGGCGCGCGCATTGGCGGGCGAAGGCGCGTCGGTGTCGATTGCCTCGCGCGACGCCGCGGCGATCACGCGCGCGGCCGACGCCATTGCCCGCGAGACCGGCGCGCGGGTCCTGGCCGTGGCCGCCGACTTGAGCAGGCCGGAGGCGATCGCCTCGTGGCATTCGAAGACGCTCGAGACGTTCGGCGGAATCGACGCGCTGTTCGCGAACACCGGCGGACCGCCCCCGGGCAGCTCGCTGAGCTTCGACGACGAGGCCTGGGAGAGCGCGTTCGAGCTTCTGCTGATGAGCGTCGTGCGCACTGCGCGGCTCGTCGTTCCCTCGCTCCGCGCGCGCGGCGGTGGCGCGATCCTGATCGGCACGTCGTCGTCGGTGAAAGAGCCGGTACCAAACCTGGCGCTGTCGAACGTCCTCAGGTCCGGAGTCACCTCGCTCGCCAAGACGCTCTCTCTGGAGCTGGCGGCCGAGCGGATTCGGGTCAACACGCTCATTCCCGGGCGCATCGAGACCGATCGCCTGCGGCAGCTCGACGAGGTCAACGCCAAACGGACCAACGCGCCAATCGACGACTACCGGGCGCGCGCGATGGCGTCGGTGCCCGTCGGTCGCTACGGCAGCCCGGAAGAGTTCGGTCGCGTGGGCGCGTTTCTCCTGTCCGACGCCGCGTCGTACATCACGGGCGCGAACGTCCAGGTCGACGGGGGGCTCCTCAAGGGAATGCTCTGATTGAGATGTCTTTAGCTCGAAACGCTCTCCTGGCCTTGTCGACGAACCGCTGGCTCCGCGAGCGCGCGACCAGGACGGCGTTCGTGCGTCGGTCAGTCTCGAGCTTCATGCCGGGCGAGCGCCTCGAAGACGCCATGGCGGCCGCGGCCGTCCAGCAGCGCGTCGGCGTCGGCACAATCCTGACGAAGCTCGGGGAGAACCTGACGGCGATTGACGAGGCCGAGAACGTCACGCGTCACTACATTGACGTCCTCGATGTCGTGCGCGCGCGCCAGCTCCGCGCGGAGATCTCGGTCAAGCCGACGCAGCTCGGCCTCGATCTCGACGCGGAGCTGTGCTTCCGCAACCTGCAGCGTCTGGTGGACCACGCCGCGGCGCGCGACAACTTCATCTGGATCGACATGGAGAGCTCGCCGTATGTCGATCCCACGCTCGATCTGTTTCGACGGACGCGCGCCCGGTCGCCCCGCATCGGCATCGCGCTGCAGGCCTACCTGCACCGCACGCAGCAGGACGTCGAGTCGCTGGTGCCGCTCGGATCCGCCATCCGCCTCGTGAAGGGCGCGTACCTCGAGCCGGCATCGGTGGCGTTCCCGAAGAAAGCGGACGTGGACGAGAGCTTCTACCGACTGGCGAGCCGGCTGCTGGCCGAGGATGTACGGAACGCGGGTGGCCGGCTGCACATCGCGACGCACGATCCGAAGCTGGTCGATCGGATCGGCCGCTTCATCGAGGAGCGCGGCGTTCCGCCGTCAGCCTATGACTACGCGATGCTGTATGGCATCCAGCGTCCGCTGCAGCAGCGGCTGTCCGCGGCGGGCCGGCCTCTCCGCGTGCTCATTGCGTACGGCGAGTACTGGTTTCCCTGGTACATGCGCCGGCTGGCGGAGCGACCTGCCAACGTGGGGTTCGTCATCCGAAACATCTTCGCGCGATAGGATAGGCGCCCGTGCGCACGCTGCTCAGCATTTTTCTCTACGTTCTCAACGTTCTCTGCGTTGTCTACGGGGCGAGCCCTGTGGGGAGCCTTGTCGCGAACCTTGTCCCGAACATTGTCCAGCTCCCGGGGCCGGAAGCCAGCTATCGGGCCCGGCTCGATACGAGCAAGGGCGCCATCATCATCGACGTTCACCGCGACTGGGCGCCGCATGGCGCGGACCGGTTCCGCGAGCTGGTTACGAGCGGCTACTTCGACGACAACCGCTTCTTCCGCGTCGTCGCCGGGCGCTGGGCGCAGTTCGGGATCAACGGTGATCCCGCGGTCGCCACTGCATGGCGCACCAGAACGATCCCGGACGAGGATGCGAACGCCGGTGCCCGGAAGAGCAACGTGCGCGGCACCGTCGCGTTTGCCTTTGCCGTTCCCCATGGCCGCACGACCCAGATATACATTGCGCTCGGCGATCTCTCGTACCAGGACGCCCAGGGCTTCGTCCCTTTCGGCCGCGTCGTCGAGGGAATGGACGTGGCCGACCGTCTGAACGCCGAGTACGGCGAAAGTTCGGGCAGCGGCATACGCGCCGGACGGCAGCAGCCGTTGTTTGACGGCGGTAATCGATACCTCGATCGAGAATTCCCTCGGCTCGATCGCATCGTACGAGCGAGAATCACGCCATGAACCTCACCGACCTCCAGGCGATGACGAATTATCATTACTGGGCCCGCGATCGGCTGCTCGACGCCGTCGAGCCGCTCAGTGCCGACCAGTACAATAAGGACCTTGGCGGCAGCTTCAAGTCGATCCGCGCTACGGTTGTGCACATCTACGCCGCCGAGTGGGCGTGGCTCTCACGCTGGCAGGGCACGCCGCCGACGGCGTTGCTGTCGAGCGAGCCGTATCCGGACGTCGCGTCGATCCGCGGCGCGTGGGCGGCGAGCGAAACCGGTGTCCGCGCGTTCACGGACGGCCTCGGCGAGGCGGGTATCGCGAACGTCATCGAGTACACGTTGCTGAACGGATCCGCCGGGGCATCGCCGTTCTGGCAGATGCTGCAGCATGTCGTGAACCACGCGAGTTACCACCGCGGGCAGGTGACCACGATGCTCAGGCAGCTGGGAGCGCAGCCGGCGAAGCCGATGGACATGATTGCGTTCTATCGCACGCGAGGGGCCTGAGCCTCGATACAGAACGCGCCTGAAGACTCATGGCCGCGTGCCAAGGGCTCTGAGGCGGGCCGAAGACCCATGGTCGCGTGCAGTTGCCTCGCCCCAAAAATCAAGATTCTTAGAGGTCGGACAGGGTCGTCAGAAATCGAGGGGCGTAGGCAACTGCACGCGACCATGAGTCTTCGGCCGGTTTCTGAGTCTTCATCCCGACTCCGAGCCCAGGGCACGTTTTCACTCCTCGTCGGGCGGGCCACCGCCGGCCTTGGCGACGTCCTGCTGCTTCACCCGATCGACGTTGAACTTCTGGGCGCTCGCGACGATCTTGTCGAGCGTCTCGTCGAAGTCGAACGACGTGGCCTTGGAGAAACGGGTGTAGTTCACGCGCGCCACGACGAACGGCTTCAAGTACGGACTGGTCAAGCCCTTCGCCTTCAGCTTCTCGACGGCGGCGCTGACGGCGTCGTCCAGCTTCAGGATCTTCTTCCCGCGGCGTTCGCGCTCCTTCAGCGCCTTGTGAACCGGCGCGTCGAGAAACTCGTCGACGCGCCGGAGAATGGACTGATACGCCCCGCCGCTCAATCGCGGACGTTCTTCGTAGCAGACGCCAAGCGTCAGGAACGCGGGCTGCTCGAACTCAAACGCGTACGACCGCTCCGTTGCGCTGGTCGCTGTCGCCAACGCGCGCGCCATCCTGATCGTTTCAAGCGATTTCTCTCGGAGGTTGTGCGCCTTCTCGGTGTTCAACGCGAGAATCTTGAACGCGACCTTGGCGTCCGGGACCAGCAGCGCGACAACGCTCTTTGCACCGAGCCTCTTCAGCGCTTGCAGGCGATGGTTGCCGTTCGGCGTCAAGTACCGGCCATCCTCTCGAACCGCGACGATCGGATCGAGAAACCGGCCAAGAGTCTCGATGACGCCCATCAGCCGTTTGACATGGGCGTCCGACGGATCGCGCTGATAGGGTGTCGGCTCGACGCGCTCAGTCGGCAGCGCCACCAGGAGCATGGGCTGGGCGCCGAATGGGTCCCTATAACGGCTGAGCACGGCGCCCTCGTCTGCGACGACCTGGGAGGCGAGCGCGTCCAATGCGGCATCCGCGACCTGCAGTGTCTCGGTGGCCGACAGGCCGACTGAGCCGGGTGCGGTTTTCTTGCGGCGAACGGGCTTTTTTCGCGGCGGCATCCGGCAATCATATTGCACAGCCTGTCGTTGTGAGGTGAACCATGGCTCGCTCCGCGCTTGCTTTCGACCGTGGCGCGGCACTGGCGGCATCGGCGGTGTTGACGGTCCTGGCGGTCTCGCGGATCGGGACCGCGCGGGCGGGCGAGGTGGACTGGCTGACTCCGTCTGCGAAGATTGTCGAACATGCGCGCCGCGAGATTCCGCCGGATACGTGGGAGCGCGCGCGCTGCGTAGCGGTCATGCCAGCGGCGTCGGCCGGCGATGGCGCGGGCGGCCGGGGTGTCATGAGCTGTCGGTCGGGTGAGCGGTGGAGCGCGCCGCTGTTCCTGCGCCTCACCAACGGAAGCGCCGCATTTCAGGCCGGCCCGGGGCGGGCGGACCTTGTCCTGCTGCTGATGAACGAGTCGAGCGTCGGGAACATCCTCGGGCGGCGCGTGAGCCTGGGCTCGGGCACGGGGGTCCTTGCGTACTCGAGTTCGAACGGGGCGTTCGCCGGCGTCTACGTTTCATCAGGCGTGCTGCGGCCGGACGAGGACGCGAACACGATCGTGTACGGCCGCGGCTCGTCGCCCCGCACCATTCTGGCTGCGCGCGAGATTTCAGCCCCGATCGAAGCAGCGCCGTTCCTTCGCGCGCTCGGCCGCAGTGCCAACACGAGCGCCGCTCCTGACGCCACGCCCGGATCGACTCATGGCGACGTCGCCGATCGTCCCAATGCGACGCGGGCGGTAGACGACGATGATCTCCGCGCCAGACTGCTCGTCGCGGAACAGACGATTGACCGCATGTTGACCGACACGGCAGCGCCAGCGGGCGGGGTCGTGATGGCAGCGGCCGCGGAGGGCGGCCGCGCGACAGGAGCAAACGGCGCGACGGTCAGCGTCGAGCGCGCCCGGTTGATTCAGCTGCGCCAGCAGCTCGATGCGGTTCTCGCGAAGTTGGGCAGGCGATGAGTCGCGGCGGCGCGCCTATTTGCGCGCCGCCGGCGTCAGCATCGTCTCGTGGCGAGAGCCGTCGCGGACGTAAACGACCTTGGTCGGCTCTCCGATCTTCAGCACGTCGAGCGCGTACGTGTAGTCGTAAATGTTGGCAATGGTCTGTCCGGCGATCTCGACGATGACGTCGCCCTTGCGCAGACCGGCCTCTTCTGCCGGACCGCCGCCGATGACGCCGCTCAGCAGCAGTCCCTTCACGTCACCCGCATAGTCGGGAATCGTGCCAGTGAAGATCCGCACGCCGGCGCGTCCCGCGCCCGACTGCATCTGCTGATCCACCTTGGTGAATTGCGGCGCGGCGTCGCTCTCGGACACCCGTTTCACGATCGCGGCGGCGAAGTCAGCGACGCGATCGAGATCCTCATAGTCAATCTTGTCCGGCGTGTCGCTTGGCTTGTGATAATCGAGATGGGTGCCGGTGAAGAAGCTGAGACACGCGACACTCGACGCGTTGAACGTGGCGACGTCGGTCGGCTGATAGGGATCTTCCTGCACCTGGAGGTCGAAGCCGGCGGCAATGTTCGCCTGCTCGAGAAGTCTCGCCCACGCCGGGCTGGTTCCGGTCGCCTGCACGGTCAACTTGTTGTCCTGCATGCGGCCGACCATGTCGAAATTCAGATAGGCGGCAATTTGATCCATCGGCACGGCCGGCGCCCCCGCGAACGCGCTCGAGCCGAGCAGCCCGAGCTCCTCGCCGGACCAGAACGCGACCAAGAGATGACGATGTCTGGGCTGCTTCGACAGCTCGGCGGCGACCGCGAGCACGGCCGCGGAGCCGGAGGCGTTATCGTCGGCGCCAAAATGGACCTTGTGGGCGTCTTCCTTGGCGGCGAGCGTGTTACCGGCTTCGCCGTGACCCAGGTGGTCGTAGTGGGCGCCGATCGCGACCCACGGTCTGGATGTGGCCATTCCGGACGTCGCCGGCAGATACGCCAGGACGTTGTGCCCCGTGCGCTGTTCACGCTGCACACGGGTGCGGAGCGTCACCTGCACCTCCGGCACAGCGTAGCCGGCGACGTGGGGATTCCCGGCGTCGAATGATTTCTGAATCGATTCCAGTGTGCTGTTGCCCGGCAGACCGGCGAAGATCGCCGCCGCCACGGGGCCGCTGATGCTCGCGGCGGCGATCCCGGATCCCGCGAGCGCGGTATCGAAGCTCATCGGGATGGTCTCGCCGGCGTTCGGCGAGCGAGGGCCGGTCACGACGAGCATGGCGCGCGCGCCGCGCTGTCGCGCCGCCATGGCCTTGTAGCGCAGATCCGCGTAACGCGCGAGGATGCCACGCGTCTTCTGGTCCGTGTCCTCAGGAAAGTAGCGGAGCACGACGACGATCTTGTCCTTGACGTCCAGGGTCGCGTAGCTGTCGTATCCGAAATTCTGACTGTCGGGCACGACGATTCCGTACCCCGCGAACACGACGTCGCCGCTCACCTCCGCGTCATCGGAGAACGAAAGCGCACGGACGTCGGATTGCGTGTCGAAGCGGTGGGGGGCTGCCGGGCGGGCGCCAGAAACGGCAACCGAGCTCCCGCCGTCGCGGGTGCCCGCCGTGAAGGCGAACGACATGAGGAAGTCGCTTCGTCCGGGCAGCGGCCGCGCGCCGATTTTCTTCAACTCTGCGGCCAAGTAGTCGCTGGCGAGCTTCTCGCCGGTCGATCCGGCCAGCCGCCCTTCCATGCGCGACGAGGCGAGCGCCTCGACGTGAGCCCGCGTCTTGGAGGCGGTCGCCGGCGTCTGGGCGGCCGAGGCGAGGACGGCGAGAAGCGCGACGACAGTTCTCATGACCTGTGGCTCGGCTTTCGAGGCGGCGCGTTCTTCAGGGCCTCAAGCGCCTTTGCGTGGTTCCACTGGGCCAGGAACAGCTGGCCGGCGCCACCGCCCGACCGCGTGGAGGTCCACGCGAGCTGGGTGCCGTCCGGTGACGGGACCGGCAGTCCGTCGAAGCCGTCTGTGTAAGTAACCCGAACGGGTTCCTTCTCTCCCCTGGCGTCGACGATGAAGATCTCGAAGTTCTCGAATCCGAGCTTGTTGGAGGCGAAAAAGTAATACGCACCGGAGGGGTGCATGTACGGCGCCCAGCTCATCGATCCGAAGTCGGTAATCTGCTTCTGGTCGCTGCCGTCGGGGTTCATTGTCCAGACATCGGCAATCAACCCCTTCTCGTCGAATCGGCGCCAGACGATTTTCTTGCCGTCTTGCGTGAAGAAGGGGCCGCCATCGTAGCCCGCGACGTTGGTCAGCCGCTTTTGACCGCTGCCGTCGGCCTTCATGATGTATATCTCGGCGAAGTAACTGGGGTCGGCCTCGAGCTGCTTCTTTTCCGCGGCAGTCAGCTCGCGGTTGTACGCATCGCGCATCGAGGTAAACACAATCCACTGGCCGTCGGGGGAGTAACTGCCCTCGGCGTCGTACCCGCGCGCGGTCGTCAACCTGCGGAGCGCGCCAGTCTTCTCGCTGAAGGCGTAGATGTCCATCTCCGGGTCGTAGTCCCACGCATACCGGCGCTCCTTGCCCGATGCCCGGAACGCGAGCTCGTCGGCCTGCAGCTGCTGCGACCTTGGATCCGCGTGTGTTGACGCGAACTCGATCTCGTCCGAGCCAGGCCGGAAGAACGCGCAGGTGGTCTTGCCGACGCCGGTCGAGATCCGCTTCGTCTCGCCGCTCGCGAGATCCAGTACGTAGATCTGATAGAACGGGTTGCCTGGCTCCCGCTCGCTCTGAAAGACCAGCCGCTTGCCGTCCGGCGACCAGTAGCCTTCGCCCGCGCGTCGCCCCTCAACCGTGAGGCGGCGCACACGGGTCAGGAAGTCCCGCTCCTGGTAGGTTGGCGAGGTTGCCGGCTGACCCAGCAGCGGCGACACCGCGAGGGTGACGAGGATACTGCCCTGAAGCCCGGTCATTAATTGCGCATTATCGCATTGCCTGACACGCCGTTGCCTTAGGACTCGAGATGACAGAGTGTTCCAATTAGGCCGCTCGAGATCTGAAATAGAACACGACCGACTAATTAACTGATTTGTATAGAGTTAGTACCGTCTGAGCAGGTGATCACGGAAACCGTTGTTCCGAATGTCCACACGGGCCGCCGCTCTCGGATGTCACATCAATCCTCGTAACTGTATGACTGAACGTATGTTATGAGCCAATTGTCAAGCTTGGCCGTGAGTTTGCTCCTTCCGGGGCATCATGACCGCTGTCTCTCTGACTCCAACCAGACGCAAAGCCGTCTGGGGACCGAAGCGGGTGCTGACCGCAGCGCTCGCGCTCTTGCTGGGCACCGCACCGACCGCAGGGGCGGCAGGAACGCACAGCCGCCAGGGTAAACACTCCCGCGCCGGCGCGCCGAATTCCTTCGCGCACGATTACCGAATGGACGACGAGATCACGCGTCGTTCAGGCGACCGTAACCCGCACAACAAGACCAAGGTCATTGTCTCACTGGTGCCGGGCGCGGAGCTCCCCGCGGAGTTCAAGAAGTTCGCGCGCGGCGGCCGGTTGGACGTGATCAACGGCGTCGCGCTCGAGCTGCCGAACTACGTCATCAACCAGCTCGCGGCGCATCCGTCGGTCTTCCGGCTTCACTACGACCGGCCGATTCACGCGCACAACTACCTCACGTCGGTCACGGTGGGGGCGCGCGCCGTCCAGAGCTCGCTCGGCTACACCGGGGCGGGCGTGGGCGTCGCGATCATCGATTCGGGCATTACCGCGTGGCACGACGACCTGACCAACAACAGCTCGAAGACGTACCCGTACGGCAACCAGCGCGTGTCGAAATTCGTCGATTTCGTCAACGGCCGCACAGCGCCGTACGACGACAACGGCCACGGCTCGCACGTCGCGGGCATCATCGCGGGCAACGGCTACGATTCGGGCGGCCAGAAGGCCGGCATCGCGCCCAAAGCCTCGCTTGTGTCGCTGAAGGTGCTCGATCAGAACGGCCAGGGCACGATCAGCAACATCATCGCAGCGCTCAACTGGGTGGCCCTCAACGGGAAGACCTACAACATCCGGGTCGTCAACCTGTCTGTCGGCGCGGGCATCTACGAGTCCTACTGGACCGACCCGCTCACCCTGGCGGCCAAGGCGCTGACCGACAAGGGCATCACCGTCGTCGCCGCCGCTGGGAACTTCGGCAAGAACGCGCTCGGTCAGTTGCAGTGGGGCGGCATCACCGCGCCGGGCAACGCGCCGTGGGTGTTGACGGTCGGCGCGTCTTCCACCAACGGAACGCTGACACGGTCCGACGATGAAATGGCGAGCTACAGCTCGTCGGGTCCGACGGCGATCGACTTCAACGCGAAGCCGGACCTGGTCGCGCCGGGCACGGGCACAGTCTCGCTGGCCGTGCCGGGCAGCACGTTTTATCTCACGAAGGCGCTGTATCTGATCTCCGGCACGCTCGGGCTCGGCGTCAAGCCGTATCTCGCGCTGAGCGGCACGAGCATGGCGGCGCCGGTCGTCAGTGGGACCGTCGCGCTGATGCTCCAGGCGAACCCCAACCTGACGCCAAACTTGATCAAGGCGATCCTGCAGTACACCGCGCAGCAGTATCCCGGTTACAGCGCGCTGCGGGAGGGCGCCGGCTTCCTCAACTCGCTCGGCGCCGTCCGCCTGGCGAAGTACTACGTCAACCCGCAATCCGGTGACCGCATGCCGGTGCAGTCGATCTGGAGCAAGCAAATCATCTGGGGCAGCCATCGCCTGCAGGGCGGCTTTCCCAACCCGACCGCCAACGCCTGGTCCAACAACATCGTCTGGGGCACGGCCAAGACCCTCATCGACTCGGGCGACAACATCGTCTGGGGCATGGGATGCACGGACTGCGACAACGTCGTGTGGGGCATGTCGGGCCTCGACAACATCGTGTGGGGCACCTCCGGTGACGGCGACAACATCGTGTGGGGCATGTCCGCGCTCGACAACATCGTGTGGGGCATGGACTGCGGCGGCGCCGACTGCGACAACATCGTCTGGGGCATGCTGGACCTTGTCGACAACATCGTCTGGGGCACGGCGGCCGACGGCGACAACATCGTGTGGGGTATGTCGGGCCTCGACAACATCGTGTGGGGCATGTCGGGCGACGAGACTGCGTCATGGGGTAGCGACGCCGGCGCCGATGGCAACGTCGTCTTTCCCGACGCCTCGTCGGAGCCGCTCCCGAACGTCAGCGCCGAGTTCGGCGACATCGTGCCGCTGCCTGTCGTTACGCCTGTCCTCGTATCGCCGCTGGGCGGAGGGCTGTAATCATGGAAAAGATGCCATACCAGCCAACGCAGGACTCGCGGGTCGCCCCACCGGCCGCCACGGATGTCATCACGACGGACTGGCGATCTGGCCTTCCGGTGCTGACCGGCAAGCGGGTCACGCTCCGCGAGCTGAGAGCGTCGGATGCGAGGTCGCTCTTCGCGATGCTCACGACCGAGGAGGTCTCGCGGTTCATCTCGCCGCCGCCGACGTCGGTCGAGGGATTCGAGCGGTTCATTGCGTGGACACTGCGCATGCGCGAGCTCGGGACCTACGCCTGCTTCGCCGTCACGCTTGACGGCAGCGACGACGCCATCGGGATCTTCCAGCTGCGCGAGCTCGATCCCGGGTTTGCGACGGCGGAGTGGGGGTTCGCGATCGGATCCGAGTACTGGGGATGCGGTCTGTTCGTGGATGGTGCGGAGCTCGTCGTGCAGTTTGCGTTCGAGACCGTCGGGGTCCACCGCCTCGAGGCGCGCGCGTCGGTGAAGAACGGACGCGGAAACGGCGCGCTGCGAAAGATCGGCGCGGTGCAGGAAGGACTGCTGCGGCGGTCGTTCCTGCGCAACGGCGAGTATCACGACCAGGTACTCTGGTCGATTCTCGACGAAGACTGGATCACGACGCTCGGGCGTCCGCGTCCCGTCTCCATCCACTGAGTTCGCCCGGCAGGCGGCGGAGAGCGGCGGTGCCACGCACATAGCGTGGACCCCGCTTTCCGCCGTTGTGCTTTTGGGGCGACGGGCCTGAAGACTCATTGTCGCGTGCAGTTGCCTACGCCCTCGATTCCTACGACACTGTACGACCCTTGAGAATCTTGATTTTGGGCGAGGCAACTGCACGCGACGATGAGTCTTCAGCCCGTCTCACTCAAAGTCTTCAGCCCGCCTGAGAGTCTTCAGCCGTAGTGTCGGCCGGACGCGGCCCGGGCCTACAATAGCCGGTCATGAGCATCCTCGAGCCGGTCATGAGCCTGAGGCGCGCAGGGATTCTCGTCCTGGCGACGGTTGTGGTGGCGGTTCCAGCGCGCGCCGAGGTCGCGCGCGTCGAGGTGAAGTCACGCGCGCCGGTTGGCGGGACAGGCTACGAGAAGATCGTCGGCACGGCGCATTTTGCCGTGCTCCCGCGTGACATCCATAACCGTGTCATCGTGGATCTCGACAAGGCGCCGCGCAATTCTGCAGGACGGGTCGAGTTCTCCGCCGATTTCTACATCTTGAGGCCGACGGCCGGCGGCAACGGCGCCGTTCTCCTGGACGTGCTCAACCGCGGTGGCAAGCCGGCGTTGACCGGATTCAACCGCGGCGGCATGAACGATCCGGCGACGGACGCGGACCTGGGGGACGGCTTTCTGCTTCGACATGGGTTTACTGTGGCGTGGGTTGGATGGGAGACCGATATCCCGAGCGGCCCGGGGCTGATGCGGTTGACGGCGCCGGTCGCCACGGCAGCTGGCAAGCCGATCGCCGGCGTGGTGCGCGCGGTGTTCACGCCGAGTGCTCGATCGCCCGAGTTCGTGGTGACGGATCTGATGGATTACGACGCCGCGGATCCCGATGGCCCGGACAGCCAGCTGTCCGTGCGCCCGCAATTCCTCTCGCGCGGTGAAGTGGTTCCGCGCGGCCGCTGGCACGTGCGTGGCCACACCGTGACGATCGACGACGGCTTCGAGCCGGGCCGGACGTACGAGGTCACGTATCGCGCCACGAATCCAGTGGTTGCCGGCCTGGGGCTGGCGGCGACCCGCGACTTCGCGACGTGGCTGAAGCACGATCCGCACAGCCTGGCGACGGCGCAGTACGCCTACGCCTTCGGCTCGTCCCAGAGCGGCCGGTTCCTGCGTGAGTTCCTGTATGACGGCTTCAACACGGACGAGCGCGATCGGCCCGTGTTCGATGGCGTCATGGCGCATATCGCCGGCGCTGCGCGCATCGATCTCAACGCGCGATGGGCCACGCCTCGAGGACTGGGTGTTCACAGCGCGACGGCGTTTCCGTTCGCCGACGCCTCGCTGGTCGACGCGGTGAGCGGCCAGCATGAAGGTCTGCTCGACAACAAGCGCGCCCACGGGCCGGCGCCCAAGGTCTTCTACACCAACACGCCGGTGGAGTACTGGGGCACGGGCCGCGCGGCAGCGCTCGTGCACACGTCGCCGGACGGGAAGACTGATCTGCCGCTCCCTGAGAACGTCCGCCTTTACTTCTTCGCGGGCACGCAGCACGCGCCGGCGCGCTTTCCGCCAGGTGTGAACGCGGGACAGCTCCGCGACAATCCAGTGGATTACTGGTGGTCGATGCGGGCGCTGTTGCTTGCGATGCATCGATGGGTGAGCCAGGGCGTCGAGCCGCCGCCGAGCGCGCATCCGACGCTGCGCGACCGGACCCTTGTCCCGGCCCACGCGCTCGTCTTCCCCGCGATTCCCGGGGTGTCACCCGGCGCTCTGGCGGCATTGACCGCGGGCGCGCGCGTAGCGAATCCGCTTCTGCCGGGAGGCGCCGGCGCAGGGACGCCGCTGCCTCTCCTCGTCCCGTCGGTCGACGAAGACGGGAACGATCAAGCCGGCATCCGCATGCCGGATGTGTCGATCCCACTCGGCACGTTCACCGGGTGGAACTTCAGGAATGCGTCGACCGGCGCGTCCGGCGATCTTGTCTCGCTGCTCGGGTCTTTCATTCCATTCGCGCCCACGCGCGACGCGCGCGCGGCCGCGCACGATCCGCGCCGGTCGATCGAGGAGCGATACGACTCGCGCGAGTCGTATCTCTCTCAAGTGCGGCAGGCTGCCGACGCGCTCGTTCGCCGCGGCTACCTGCTGCCCGACGACGTCGACCGGATCTCACAACGAGCGAGCGGGATGTGGGATCTCGTCGCCGCGCGCACGACCGTGCGGTTGCCGGAATCGCACCGGTAACCGTCAGGAGGGTCCCAGCCGATGAACCGACAAGTCCGCCTGAAGAGCCGGCCGACCGGGACGCCGACGCCGAAGAACTTCGAGGTGGTGGAAGCGCCCATGCCCTCGCTGGATCGCTCCGGCCTCGACGTCCTGCGCCGGACGATCTACCTGTCGCTCGATCCGTACATGCGGGGACGCATGAGCGACGCGCCGTCGTATGCGGCGCCGGTGGGGATCGGCGAGACGATGTGCGGCCACACGGTGAGCGAGGTCGTCGAGTCGCGGATTCCGGCGTTTCGTCCAGGAGACATCGTCGCGGGTTACGACGGCTGGCAGCAGTTTGCCGCATCCAACGGCGCGGACCTGCGCAAGCTCGACACCAGCCTTCCCGTGTCCACCGCGTTGAGCGTACTCGGGATGCCGGGGCTGACTGCGTTTGTCGGGCTGCTCGATATCGGGCAGCCCAAGGCTGGCGAGACCGTTGTGGTGTCGGCGGCGTCCGGCGCGGTCGGGTCGGTCGTCGGCCAGCTGGCAAAGATCAGAGGGTGTCGCGCCGTGGGCATCGCCGGATCTGCTGAGAAGTGTCGGTACGTCACGGGCGAGCTCGGCTTCGATGCGTGCGTCAACTACAAGACGGAGGATTTCCAGGCGGCGCTCCGCGCGGCGTGCCCGGACCGCATCGACATCGATTTCGAGAACGTCGGGGGAGCGGTGCTCGCGGCGGTCTTGAAGCAGCTCAACCGCGGAGCGCGCATCCCGCTGTGCGGCTTGATTGCTGATTACAACGCCACCGGAGACTCCGGCGGTCCAAGCCTGCGCGCGATTCTCACCAACCGCGCGCTGATCAAAGGGTTCATCGTCAGCGACCACACCGACCGGGCGCCCGCGTTCTTGAAGGAAGTGACGCCCCTGGTCCGCGAGGGGCGCATCAAGTACCGGGAGGACATCGTTGAAGGGCTGGACGCGGCGCCGTCAGCGTTTGTCGGTCTCCTGGAAGGCCGCAATTTCGGCAAGCTTCTCGTCAGGGTCTAGCGCAGGTCTAGCGCATGAAACGACGACTGGGAATCGCGATGGCTGCGGCGCTGCTCGCTGCGGCCGTTCACGCGATCGCTGCTGGCAAAACGCTCGACATCTACTTCATCGACGTCGAGGGCGGCCAGTCGACGCTCGTGGTGACACCGTCGGGCGAGTCTCTTCTGATCGACGCCGGATACGCAGGCTTCGATGGGCGTGACCCGGGCCGGGTCGTGGCTGCCGCGCGGACCGCCGGCGTCACGCGGATCGACTACCTGCTCATCACGCACTTCCACGGCGACCACGCGGGCGGCGTCCCGGAGCTGGCCAAGCGCCTCCCCATCCGGACCTTCGTGGACCACGACGACGTCGTGGCCGGTGACGCGAGCGCGGCGCCGGTGCTCGCGGCCTACGCCGCGGTGCGCGCGGCGGGCCGTCACCTCGTCGCGAAGCCGGGCGATCACCTTCCGCTCAAGGGCGTGGACGTCGAGGTCGTGAGCAGCGCCGCGCGGACGATCTCCGAGCCGGTCCCGGGCGGCGGTCAGCCCAATCCAGCGTGCGAGGCATCTGCACGCGCGCCCGGCGAGCCGCTCGAAAACCCGCGATCGACCGGTGTGTACCTGCGCTTCGGGACATTCCGCTTCCTGGACCTCGGCGATCTGAGCGGCGCGCCGCTGTTCGCGCTGTTCTGCCCGAGAAACCTGCTCGGACAGATCGATCTGTACCTGGTACCGCACCACGGCGGCAGCGACGTCGTCTATCCGGCGACGTTCGCGACGAGGCCTCGCGTGGCGATCATGAACAACGGCGAGCAGAAGGGCGGATCGCCCGAGTCGTTCGCGGCGTTGCGCGCGAGCAGGGGGATCGCGGACGTGTGGCAGCTGCACATGTCCCGCGCGAAGGGGGCGCAGAACTTCGCCGCTGCCCGCGTGGCGAATCTGGACGAGACCACCGCCCACTGGGTCAAGGTGAGCGCGAGCGAGGACGGATCCTTCACCGTCACGAACGGGCGGACGGGCGAGACGAAGAAGTATTAGAAAACGCTGAGGCGGGCTGAAGACTCTGAGGCGGGCTGAAGACTCATGGCCGCGTGCAGTTGCCTCGCCCCAAAATCAAGGTTCTCAAGGCTCGTACAAGGTCGTTTTAGGAATCGA
>DASZFS010000099.1:0-7836 GCA_035939575.1 Vicinamibacterales bacterium
ACGCGTCGCGTCGCGCTCCTCCGCAGACGCCTACGCCTTCTTGGCGCGCTTCATGGCGCGTCGTCGAACCATCGCCGCCTTCAAGTCGAAATTGGCCTGCATGTGCATCCAGAACTGCGGTGTCGTCTTGAAGAGCTGCGCGAGCCGTAGCGCTGAGTCGGCGGTCACTCCACGCTTGCCCCGCACGACCTCGTTCAGGCGTACGGTGGACATCCCGAGCTTCCGTGCCGCGGCGGCCTGCGTCATCTCGAGCGGCTTCAGAAACTCCTCAAGGAGGATCTCGCCAGGGTGTACCGCCGGCCCCAAGCTCCCGGCATCACGGGGGATGCTCTCAGTGGTAGTCCTCGCAACAGACGTCGTGCGCATCATGCGTCTCCCACCGGAATGTGATCCGGTACTGTTGGTTCACGCGAACGCTGTGCTGGCCCTTCCGGTCCCCAGCCAACGCCTCCAGGCGATTGCCGGGAATAGCCGCCAGATCATCCAGTACGATATACGGATACCGTGTATCCGTCAAGGCCAAGACAGCAATCGGCCCGCATGTGCGATGGTTGTAGTGCGGTCGAATTGTCGGGAACGGATTCGTCACTCACGCCGGGCGGCGCGAAGGCCGGACTGAAGACGCGCGCGCCAGGCGGAAGCTTTTTCGGGCAGTCCTCAATGATCGTAAAGAGCCCGCCCGTCGTACTCGTCCATCCCACCTGCTGTCGGTGCCAGTGCAGCCGCGCGGTTGGGCGGAATTTCCGAAGGCACCAGCCCTCCTCCGGACTGCGTCGATCAGGACCGCAATGCTCGTTGGTCTCCGTTTCACGTTGGAACACCAGAGATTTCGCTGGGATTCGGAAAGTCCGACGGCAGCGGGTTCAGGGTTTTCGTCGCCAGCAGCGCTTGCTGAGAGAGCTCGTCGAGGCTTTGAAAACCGCTCGACTTCTCGAGCACGACCTCAACGATGCGCCCGTCGCGTTGAATCGCGAACTTCACGACGTTGGTGCCGGCAATTGACGATAAGCCGCGCCTTGCCTATTTTTGTGGTCACGAAAGGGCGACGTGAATCTGTCCGACGCCCTCTCTCGTTCATGACTGACGCTTGAGCCTCCTCGCCAACTTCCTCGCGGCCTCATTCAGACGATCGCCGAAGCTCGAAAAGCGCGTCTCGCGAAGTCCCGCTCGTAGTGCAACCTCGGCGAATGATGCTAGGTGGACGCTGTCGAACCCTCGCAGGCGATACTGTTCGGCGAATTCTCCGGCCGTTCGGCACAGCGCATCAGTGGCGTCCAGCTTCATGAAGTTCGGCCACTGGTCCTCGAACTGGCGCTTCGCCGAGCGGAATTTGGCGACCGTGAGCGCGCCTTCGCGCCGGAGTCTCGCCAGGGCAGCGCGCGTTTCCGCATATGTCACGGCAGATGTCGCGACGATTGTCGCATCACGCGCGAGCCTGCGCACCTCGTCTGAGCCCGCTTCGGAGATGTAGAGCTTGATCGCGCTGCTGGTATCGAGATAAACCGTCACCGGCGGTCCTGAATCACGATCGACGAAGCCGATCGCTTGCCGGTCACGCTAACCGGGTTGCTGGCCCCGGTCGGCTTGCCGCCATTCCAATGAGCGCGCCCCTCCGCAACGAGTTGCTCCGCCCACGCGACATCGGCCGGTGCTTCGACCGGGCTGATTGTCGCGATCGATCGACCGCGCTCGGTCACCACCAACCGCGCGCCGGAGCGCACACGCTTCAGATGACGACTGAGATGCGTCTTCAACTCGCGAATGCCTACGGTGTTCACGTTTACCTTCGAAAGAAAGCACTACAATCTTAGCATAATGTGGTCACATCTGATTACGATAGCCACTCGATCGCGGCACCACGCTTATTAGGGTGTTGTATGGTGGAAGGGACGGATTCGCACCACTGCCGGTTGTTGAAAACAAAGAACTCAAGGGATTCTCGGTTCCTCACGATCCGATGGATCCGCACGAAAGCCCTGGTAGAGACACGTATTGAGCACGTGAAACCGACGGGGGCCTACTCTGCGCGCAGCGCATCCGTTGGATTCACGGTGGACGCGACATACGCCGGGACGAGCGACGCGCCGAGCGCGACCGCAGCAAGCGCGAGCGGCGTCGCCGTCATCGTGACGGGATCGGTCGCGGTAACGCCGAAGAGTTGCGACTCGACGAGGCGCCCCAGCATCACGACGCACGGCAGCGCGATTGCCGTGCCGGCCACTATCATCTCGAGCGCATCGCGTAGCACGAGCCACACCGCCGAACGCGCGCGGGCGCCCAGCGCCATCCGGATCCCGATCTCGCGCGTGCGCTGCGTGACGACAAAGGACATCACGCCATACAGCCCGATCAGCGACAGGACGAGCGCGAGCGCGCCGAAGCTCGCGGATAACGTCGCGAGCATACGCTCCGTGATGAGCGATCGGCTGATCTGCTCGTCGACCGTGCGGAAGGATTTGATCGGCACTGCGGGATCGGCGTCGTGCACGATCGATCGAATCGCTTGCGCAGCCTGTTCGGCTGTGCCACGCACTCTCACGTAGAAGGTCGCGGCGGCGCCGCCGCTCTCGAAGATCGAGAAGTAGGCCTGCTCTGACGCGTCGCGCAGCCCCCGATAGCTGAAGTCGGCGACGACGCCGACGATCGGAATGTTCGGCGGCGCGGTCGGATTCGTGCCCATGCGGACGAGCGCGCCGATCGGATCGCGTCCGCCGAGATACCGCTTGACGAAGGCTTCGTTGACGATGGCCGAGCGATAGTTGGTCACGCCGACAGGGCCCGAGTCTCGCTCGTCGAAATTCCTCCCGGCCACCATCTTGATGCCGAGCGTCGCGAAGAATCCCGGACTGACCGCGTTGAGGTTCACGTCGCCATCGGTCACGATGCGCTGATCGGCTTGAATCGTCATCGGGGTGGCCCAGGCGCCGCCGTTCAAGAACGGAAAGTTCACCATGGCCGACGACGCCGTCCACGGCGATGCGTCGATCGCGTCGTAGATGCGGCGAAGCAGGTGACCCGCTTGCTCCGGCGAGTAGCCGTTCTGGAGCGGATTGATCCCGAACGACACGCGACTGGCCGTGTCGAAGCCCGGCCCTTTCGCTAGGAGGCTCGTCAGCGTGCGCGCGAACAGCACCGCGCCGATGACGAGCATCAACGAGAGAGCGATCTCCACCGCGACGATGATCTTGCGCAGCCGCGCGCCGCCGCCGGAGCCGCCGCGCTCGCGCAGCGATGAGACGAGCGGCTTGCGGCCGGCGTGCAGCGCGGGGGCGAGGCCACTGATCAGGCCGGCGGCCACACTGATCACGAACGCGAACGCGAGCAGGCGTGCGTCGATCGTGGACGCGAGCGCATTGGCCGCCGTGTCGTGCGGAAGAAACGCGATGAGCGTCCGCATCACCATCGGCGCAAGCGCTAGCCCCAGCAGTCCGCCGGCGAGCGACAGCAGCACGCTGTCCGCGAGCAGCTGCCGGCCGATTCGTCCTGGCGACGCGCCGAGCGCCAGGCGCGTGCTGATCTCGCGCTCGCGCGCCGATCCGCGCGCGACGAACAGTCCCGCGACGTTCAAGCACGCGAGGCCGAGCAGTACGGCAGTCGCCGCGAACAGCACCCACAATGGCTTCGACAGCTGACGTCTGAGCGACGAATGGCCCTGGGGGGCGGGCGTGAGCTCCAACGTCGACGCGAGAAAGCGCTGCCGCCGCTCCGCCGTGACCGTCGGGAACCCCGCGCGGCGCGTGTCCTCCTCCAGCATCGCCTTGAACCACGGCTGCAAGGCCGCTTGCGCCTGCGCGAGCGTGACGTCCGGACGCAGCCGCCCGAGTATTTGCACCCAGCGGGTCCGCCGATTCAGGAGGTCAGTGAACGATGGAATCGCCTGCCCGGCCATGGACGCGGGAATCCAGAGCGACGGCACCTCGCCGACATCGATGCCTCGGAATCCGGCGGCGGCGACGCCGACGATCGTCATCGGATGCTGATTGATTAGGATCTTGCGGCCCACGACGTCGGGTGCGCTGGCGAGCTGCGTTTTCCAATAGTCGTATGCGAGCACGACGACCGCGCGTGCGTCTGGCGTTTGATCGTCGTCGGCTTGGACCACGCGACCGAGCGCCGGGCCGACGCCGAGCACCGAAAAGTACGTGCCCGAGACGAGCTCCGCAGACACGGGCGTGTGCTCCTCGCCCATCGACAGCGTCACTGTCGTCAGCGCGCGGCAGAAAACGCCGTCGAACACCTCTTCGTGCTGCTGCAGGTCGCGGCAGAGCGGGTACGACATCAGATTCCAGCTGCCGAACGTATCGGCGAGCTGGATGCCCTTCCAATCGATAAGGACCAGGCGTCCGGGGTCGCGAACCGGCAGCTCGTGCAGGATCACCTGGTCGACGAGCGAACAGATCGCCGTCGTCGCGCCGATGCCGAGCGCAAGCGACAGCACGGCGGTCGCCGTGAACGACGGCGTGTGGAGAACCGATCGCGCGGAGAAGCGAAGGTCGTACGCGAAATCGCGCAGCCAGCGCGTCAGCCAAACGTCGCGGACCTCCTCCCGCACTTGCGCGAGCCCCCCGATCTCCCGAGCGGCGCGCGCGCGCGCGTCCGATTCGGACAGGCCCGATTGCGTCAGGTCCGCGACGCGGCGCTGCAGGTGGTACTGCAGCTCGCGCTCGAGATCGTGTTCCAACGCGCCGCGGCGAAGCCAGTTCAGGAGCCTCATGGCTATTTGCCTTCGTCGAAGATCAGCCGCACGGCTCCCGCGAGGCGCGTCCAGCTGTCCTTTTCGACGTCCAGCTGCCGGCGTCCGGCGGGCGTCAACGCGTAAACTTTGGCGTCGCGTCCCGTTTCCGATGCCGTCCACTTAGCCGTCAACCACCCTCTCTGTTCCAGGCGGTGGAGCGCCGGATATAGCGAGCCTTGATTGACCTGGACGACGGCTTTCGAGATCTGCTCGAGGCGCTGCGCGATCGCGTAGCCGTGCGACGGCTCCAGCGACACGATCTGCAGGATGAGCATGTCGAGCGTGCCTTGCGGGATGGGAAAACGAGATGATGGCATCGATACCTCAACCTTCGACTGCTCAGTCTAGAGGACGGATAGGTCGAAGGTCAAGGTGTCGCGACAATTGGCGGATCAGCGGACTCTAACTCGCGGTACTCACCAGCGCGGTGCAGATGAAACCATGGACCGTCGCGTTCAGCGTCTCACGCAGCGCTTCGCCTGGAAACTGGTACAGCACGAGGAACGAGCCGTCTGGCGTACCAGGAAGGTCCACAACCGAAACGTCATACAACGGGACGTCGTGGAGCCGTTCGTGCGCTCGAAGTCTCAAGCCCAGATACTCGGATGAAGACCCGCGCATAGTGAGAACTATTCGACGGCTTTGTAGAAGCGGTCATCGTAGGGGCTGCCGAGGATCGGCAAGAGGTCGTCTCGGAACTTCTTGGTGTTGGCGGCGAGCGCATGTGCATCTGCGCTTCTCCGGTCGCGCCACAGTTCGATGACGGTAAAATGATTCGTCCGCGTCAGGTGCTGGACGACGTCGAACCGCAGATTGCCGTCCTCCTTCCGACCCACCTCCGCTAATTGCTGCAACAGCATCACGGCATTGCTCGTCGGCGAGGGCGTCGTGTCCACGTGCATCACGCCATATACGGCCGAGGCCGGCACAACGGCTGATGCCGGCGCGATCGAAAGCGGGTGATAAGGCCGCTGATCGTACGCACCAACCGAGAGCGGCTTGAGCGCGCGGAGCAATTGAATCGTCTGGACGCTCATGGCACGAGCGTCGAGCGCCTGCTGGTCCCGCCACGCTTCGAGCAGGATGAACCGCCCTGGACGGCCCATCTGTTCGAGGAGATCGAACCGGACGAAGCCGTCGTCTTTCTCAATGGCGTCGCGATACCGCTCAAGTGTTTCGATGGCCGCCCGCTCGGAGCTGGGTGCGATGTCGAGGTAGCCCACCGAATACAAGGGACCGCGAGGCACGTCTTGTGCTCTTGGCACGGTCGTCGAGTCCAGCAACAACGTGGCGGCGCCAAACAGGACGAACAGGCATCGGCGCATGTCTCCACCTCGCTCAATAGAGTCTCACCGTGTCCATCGCAATCGAACGCATTGTGGCGATCTCATTCGTTCAACGTACTACAAGCTGCTTCGTCGATCGATCACCTCACTAACTTGCCGGCGAGCCAGTAATCAACACTGAACCTTCCCGGGCCACGGGAGATCAGCCAGATAAAAAAGAGCACGTACAGGACTTCCGGAAGGTAAAGGAAATCGTCGAGCCAGTTAAGAGGCGAAAGTCCTTCGGGCATAGCGGCAAGCTTGGTGGTCAGGATGGCGACAAGCATATCGACCAATAACGCCACGCAGGCGAGGCTCGAAAGAAACCCCACGGTCAGCAAGGATCCGCCAGCGAACTCGACACTCGACACGAAATACGTCATCAGGTGGGGAAACGGGACTCTGGCCTTAACGAGCGTTTCGTACATAGTGTGCGCGCTGCCGGCGACAAACAACTTGTTTGCCCCGGAAATGGCGAAGAACAGCCCGAGCGAAATGCGAACCAGCAGGATGGCATATTGTTCCCAATCACTACCCAGCAGCGCACTCTGGACCAACCGCTTCCAATCCACCTGTTGTCACTCCATCGGAGGACGAGATTCTGTGTCCATCCGTTCGACCTATTGCGCGCGCCATGCGGGAGCCACGAATGGATCCGCAAAGTACTGAGTTTCCCGCCCACCCTTGTCGTCCGTGAACTCCATGATGCTCACGGTGTAGGACGGCGTGCCGTCATATGTCAAGATGAATTCGGTGATCCAAAGATCGCCGCCGCCGATGATTCGTCGGACAGCAAACCGCTTCGTGCTCGGCTGCCAAAGTCAACCAGGCCCAAGCCAAACGATCGTTTGTCAAGTATTTCGGCGGGTCATCCGTTGCTGAATATTTCGACGCAACTGCTTAACCGTGAGTGAGTTGTGGGATGGCGGGCCGGTCGCGCCGATCGCACCGCTCCAACAGCACCTCGGCCTGGCCGAATCGTGGGGAGCTTTCGGCCGACTTTAGCGCGGCCAACCTGAACCGATCTTCTCGCCGTTCCGAACGGATCAGGGGGTGATTTCCAACTCCTCTTTCCAAAATAGTTTGCCGACATCAATTCAGTACTCAACGCGCCGATGCACTAGGGCGCGATAGTGGCTGGGTTGGCCGTCGACTGAGTACGTTGCAATGAGTCCAAAATTGTCGACGAAATGTCCGCGTTTGAAGCGCGCGGGGTGTATAACGGTGGCCCTCGGAGGCACTTCTAACGCGGGAGATGTCATATGAAGATGAGAGTGACGGTGAGGAAGTTCGGGATGTTCGTGTTGGCGTTGTTCGTCGGGCTATCGCTGACCGTTCGAGCAGACGACGACAGAAATGGGAGGGATGATCAGCGCCGCGCCTGTGGGGATGATGGCGAGAATCATGACCATCACCTTCGTACTCCGCTCAAGCTGATTGGCGCCATACCGGTTCCCGGCAACCCCATTCTCAGCGCGGATATCGCCTGGGTGGACCCGGGGACTGAGGCGTATTATCTGGCTGACAGGTCCAACGCGGGCATCGACATCATCAACGTCGAAACCGGTTTCTACCTTGGCCGCGTCACAGGTTTGAGGGGAGTTGCCGGAGCTGCGGACGGTACGGCGGCCAACAACGGTTCGGGACCCAACGGCGTGGTGGTGACGCCCGGCAGGCGTGCCTGGACCGGAGATGGCGGCGACCTGCTGGTGGTCGCTGATGTCGATCCCGACTCGGCAAGTTATCTGAGCATCCTCAAGTCCATCAACCTCTCCG
>DASZFS010000100.1:0-5644 GCA_035939575.1 Vicinamibacterales bacterium
CGCGTACCGCAAGTACTGCGAGCGCTGTCACGGTCCGGACGGTGCGGGCAGTCCGCGGGGCAGCGGGATTACGAACGACTCGTTTCTCGCGCTGGTCAGCGACCAGAGGCTGCGGACGACCGTGATCGCCGGCCGGCGCGATCTCGGCGCGCCGGACTGGCGCGGCAACCTGCCGGGCACGCCGATGTCGGAGCAGGAGGTGACGGACGTGGTCGCCTGGCTGGCGTCGCACCGGGTACAGACGCCCGGGCAGCCGTATTTCACGTCGAGAAACGACCAGCGTTAGGAGCGCGAGATGTCGACGGACCCATTGCTGACCCGCCGCGGCCTGTTCATGAAGCTCGGAATCCTCTTCAACGGGCTGGTGAGCGCCGCGCTGGCCGTGCCGGTGTTCGAGTTTCTCTTTTCGTCGGTCACACGCGCGCGCGCCGATGGCTACACCTCGTGGGTGACGCTCGGCGCGGTCAGCGAGTTCCCGGAAGGCGAGACGCGCCTCGCGACGTTCCGCAACCCGTTCGTGATGCCCACCGACGGCGAGACCGCCGACACGGCGTGCTGGGTGCGCCGAATCGCAGGCAATCAGTTTCAGGTGTTCGCGGTGAACTGCGCTCACCTGGGCTGCCCTGTTCGCTGGTTTCCGCAGTCCGGCCTGTTCATGTGTCCGTGTCACGGCGGCGCCTACTACCGCGACGGCGCTCGAGCCTCCGGTCCGCCGGAGCGCGGACTGTTCGAATACCCATATCAGGTGGAGTTCGGGCAGATCAGAATTCGCGCTGGCGAACTGCCGACGCCAGGCGCCAGCGCCGCGCTCGACGAGAGGACACCGCCATGCGCATGATCGCGGCAATTGCCCTCTGGTTCGATCACCGCCTGCAGCTGGCGGCGCCGATTCGCGACGCCGCAGAACACCCGGTGCCGCGCAACACGGCCAGCTGGTTTTACGTCTTCGGCAGCGCGGCGCTGGTCGTGTTCCTGCTCCAGCTGGCGACCGGCGTTCTGCTCGCGCTCGTCTATGTGCCGTCGGCGGCGGAGGCGTGGAGCAGCCTGCAGGCGCTGAACCACCAGGTCGCGCTCGGCTGGTTTATCCGCGCGCTGCACGGATGGGGATCGAACTTCATGGTCGCGATCGTCCTCATCCACATGGCGCAGGTTTTTCTGTTCGGCGCCTACAAGTATCCGCGCGAGTTGACCTGGATCGTCGGCGTGTTCCTCCTGCTGACGACGCTCGGGATGGCGTTTACGGGACAAATCATGCGCTTCGATCAGGATGCCTACTGGGGCCTCGGGATCGGGGCCTCGATCGCGAGCCGCGTGCCGATCGCGGGGCCCGCGATCGTGAAGCTGATGCTGGGCGGCCCGATCATCGCTGGTGCAACACTCTCCCGTTTCTTCACCCTGCACGTGTTCGTCGTCCCGGGCACGCTGATCGGGCTGGTCTGTCTGCATCTGCTGATGGTGCTGAAACTCGGCATCAACGAATGGCCGATGCCGGGCCGCGTGGTGAAACGCGCCACCTACGAGCGCGACTACCACGACCTGACCAGGAAAGATGGCGCCCCGTTCGTCCCGTATGCGGTGTGGAAGGACACGTTCTTCGCGGCGTTCATCCTGCTCGCCGTCGGCGGATGCGCGTGGTACTTCGGCCCGTTCGGCCCGTCCGGGCGGCCGGATCCGACGATCATCCAGACCGTCCCGAAGCCCGATTATTTCTTCCTCTGGCTCTATGCGGTGCTCTCGCTGCTGCCGCCGTCGCTGGAAACCCCTGCGCTCCTGATCGGACCTGTAGTCGCGATCGCGGTGCTGCTGCTGCTGCCGTTTCTCTCCGGTGAAGGCGAAAAGAGCTGGAGGCGCAGGCCGATTGCGGTGTTGAGCGTGATGCTGATTGCGGTCACGCTCGGGACATTTACCCACTTGGCGGGCTACGCCCCGTGGAGCCCGCGGATGAATGCGTGGAGCGGCGATCCCGTGCCGGAGCCGCTGCTTCGCGGCACGAGCGCGTTGGAGCGCCAGGGCGCGCTCGTGTTTCAAGCGAAGCAGTGCCGCAATTGCCACGCGCTCGGCGAGAGCGGCGGCGAGCGCGGACCCGGTCTCGACGGCGTGGCCGTGCGCCTCACCCAGGACCAGCTCATTCGGCAAGTGATTCAAGGCGGCGGCAACATGCCCGCCTACGGAAAGAACCTGAGTCCGGCCGAAACGACGGCGCTGGTCGCGTTTCTCGAGACGCTGCATCCCGTGAATCAGGCGCCGGCGCGCGAGGCGGCACGAGATGTCGTGCTCGGCTCAGGCGTGGAGACGCGCGCGAGCGCGAGACCGTAGGAGAGCACGCAGATGTCGCCCATTGCCACATCATTGAAAACGGTCTGGACGAAGTTCGGAACGCCGGTCCTGATCGTTTCACTGGCACTCGCCATCATCGTCACCTTGACCCGCAACTGGAATGCGTGGGAGGGCGAGAAGATCGAGCAGGTCACCAACGACGCGTACGTCAGGCGGGACCTCACGCCGCTCAGCACCAAGGTGGCCGGGCTCGTCACGGCCGTGAAGGTCACCGACTACCAGCACGTTCACAAGGGAGACGAACTGGTCGCGCTCGAGGATGGCGACTACCTGGCGCAGGTCGCGCAGGCGAGGGCGGCGGTCGAGGCCGCCAAGGCAGCCCTTGAAAACAACCGGCGTCAGCGCGCGCTTCAGGACTCACGCATCGAGCGGTCGCTCGCCGGCATCGATCAGGCCCAGGCGCAGATCGCCGCTGCACGAGCGGGCCAGGACGCGGTGCAGGCAGACGTCATCCGTACTCGATCGGAGCGCATCCGGCAGGAAGCGCTCTTCAACGCGCGCTCCGCGACGCAGCAGAAGGTTGAGAGCGCGGTCGCCGATGAAGAGCGCTTCACGGCGCAAGCCACCAGCCGCGATGCCGACTTGACGCAGGCACAGACGGTCCTGCGCAGCAACGAGCTGGCCGCCGAGACCGAACGGCGCACGAAAGCCGTCCTGGAGTCGCAAGATCTGCAGCTGCTCGCCGACCTGCATGCCAGGGAAGCGGCGCTCACCGTCGCGCAGATCAACCTCGGCTACACCCGCATCGTCGCTCCGGCCGACGGCACGGTCGGCGAACGCCAGGTGCGACCCGGACAGCTGGTGTCGCCCGGCACCCAGGTGGTGTCCTTCGTCGACGGGACAATTTGGGTGCAGGCCAATTTCCGCGAGACCCAATTGACCAACATCAGCGTCGGCAACGTCGCCCAGGTTCGCGTGGACGTGTATCCCGGCGAAGTCGCTCGCGGCAGGGTTCTGGAGATTGCGCCGGCCAGTGGATCCCAGTTCGCGCTGCTGCCTCCGGACAACGCGACCGGCAATTTCACCAAGGTCGTCCAGCGGATACCAGTGAAAATCGCACTCGACGATTCGCCGTTGACAGCGCGGCTGCGCCCCGGGCTTTCCGCGGTCGTCGCCGTGCGAACGAGAAACTGAGCGATGAGTGCGACGACCTCTCCGACCGTTCCGGTCAAAGGCGGACCGCCACCCTTCGCGACCATGCTGCCGGTGGATCTGTCGCACAGCCCCGTGCTCGGAATCGCAGGCGTCATTCTCGGCGCAGGAATCGTGACCCTGGCGGCACGCCTGCTTTCGCTTGGTCTGGCAGATCTCAAAGGGAATGTCGGCCTCGGCGTCGACGAGGGCGCCTGGATTGGCAGTGCCTTCAACGTCGCGCTGATGTTCATCGGACCGTTGACCGTGTACTTCGGAGCCTTGTTGGGAACACGGCCTGTGCTCCTCGTGTGCGCCGGCGTGTTCACGCTCGTCTCGGTCTATCTTCCTCTCGTCCACAGCGACGGTCTGTTGATCGTGCTCCTCGCGGGCGGAGGACTCACCGCAGGGACCTTCTACCCGCTCACCCTGAGCTTCGCGCTTCGCAACATTCCGCTCCGGTATCTGGCGCTCACGCTCGCGCTGTATGCGATGTCCGTCGAAGGGGCTGTGAATTTCGCGCCGTCCCTATACGGTTTCCAGCGAGACCATCTTTCCTGGCAGTGGATGTTCTGGACGTCAGCCATCCTCACGCCAGTCATGATGGCCTGCATTTACTTCGGGATCCCCGCGTCGCCCCGGCCGTCTCGATCCGGTCCCGCACCAAGTTTCGTCGGGTTCTTCTATGCGAGCGCCGGACTCGCCTCGTTGTTTGCCGCACTCGATCAAGGGCAAAGGCTCGACTGGTGGCGCTCGGGTGTGTTCACGGCACTGTTCGCAGCCGGGACCTTCTTGCTGCTGTGTGCCGTCGTTCGCCGGCAGTTTGCCCCGAACCCTCTCGTCGATCTGCCATATCTCCGCAACTGGAATACCGTCATCCTGGGGTTCGGGTTGTTCGCGTTTCGATTCAGTCTGCTCGCGACGATTGTGATTATCCCGCAGTCGCTCTCCGTGCGAGGTCTGGACGTCGCTCAATTCGCTCCGGCGGTCGCATGGACCGCGGTCGCCGAGGTGGTGCTCGCCGCGATCGCTGCGCACCTGTTGAACCACGGCATCGATTCGCGCCTGCTGATGGCGCTCGGATTCGCCATGATCGCCGTGGCATGCGTGGTGAACGCCGACTACACCGGCGCGTGGGCAGCCGAGAACTATTTCCCTTCGGAGCTGCTCATGGGCGCCGGGCAAGTCTTTGCCATGGTCGGTCTGGTCTCCACGATTCTGCTGCAGGCGTTCTTCTCAGGCGGCCTCGACTCTCCTTACCGAATCCTGACGTTCTCCGCGTTCTTCCACGTCGTGCGCCTGTTCGGCGGGCAGGTTGGCGTCGCGCTGTTTGGACATTTCCTCGCGGAGCGCGAGCAGCTGCATTCATTCCTGCTCGGCCTTCACGTCGAGGCGGGCGGCTGGACCACCGCCCATACAGTCAACCATCTGGCGGGAAATCTGGCATCGACATCGAGCGGAGTCCCAACAGCGGCCCCCCGCGCGATCGGCATCGTGGCGAGCGGCGTCCGATTGCAGGCCTACGCCCTCAGCTTCATCGACGCGTTCCACTTCATCGCCTGGACCTGCGTCGGTGGCCTCATCCTGGTCGCGACGCTGCGCAGGTTTCCGCAGACTTTTCGCGACCTTCGCGCGAGTGGTCAGCCATGACCCGGGCTCCGCTCGTCGCGATCCTCCTCTGCGCAGGCACGGCCGTCGTTGTCGGACAGGAGCGACAGGCTGTGGCGCCTCGCCTGATCACGCTGCGCGAGGCGCTCGATCTGGCATCGCAGAACAACCATCGCGTTCGCCTGGCGCGGTTGGGGGTCGACGAGAAGCAGCGCGCCAGGGACGTCGCGAGGAGCGGATATTTCCCGGTGGTTCGCGCGGACAGCAGCTTCATGCATGTCACCGACACGCAGCTCGTCGACATTCCCACCGGCAGCCTCGGCGGCGTCGGCGGCAACCTGATTCCTCCGAGTCCCCTCATCATCAATCAGGGCGGTCAGAGCATGACGACCTTTGGAACGGGAGTGAGCCAGCCGCTCACTCAGCTCCTGAAGGTCAGCGCGGCGAACGGGATGGCGCGTGCCGACGTCGGCGCGAGCCTCGGCCGGGCGCGCGCCATCGAGAACTCCATCGCGCTGAGGGTTCACGAGATTTACTACAGGATCCTGATTGGCGAGATGCGAAGCCG
>DASZFS010000101.1:0-3950 GCA_035939575.1 Vicinamibacterales bacterium
GCGCCTCGCGCGCTGTCACGGCCGAAACAACCGGATTGATGAGTACCCACCTGCGCGCGGCAGTTCACCAAGCATTCATCGACGGCGGCCGGCCAGTCCACCCGCGGAAACAAAAAGCGCGCTCTCGAATTTCGAGGCCTCGATTAGTCGCAGGATCTTGTCGATCCGGACGATGGTATCGGGGCCTTGACGTTGGCTCCGCCCCGACCCGTCCGAATGGCATCTATCGCCGGCGGGTTCGCCAGACTGACGATCTTGGCAGGGATTCCAACGATGATTGATATGGATTCTAGAATCAAAGATAATGGAAGCATGAAGACCACGGTTGATATTCCAGAAAATGAATTGAAGGACGCCATGCGGTTCACGAAGGCGAAGACCAAGCGTGAGGCCGTGGTGAGAGTCCTGGAAGAATTCAACCGCCGGCGGCGGATGGCCGAGCTCGTCAGATATTCCGGCACGTTTACCGATGGCTTCCCGACAAACGAGGAACTCGAAGCCGTCGACGCCAAGCGCGATCTCGGACTGTATGGTCGCCGTTCTCGTCGATAGCTCCCTCTGGGTGCATCAGCTTCGGAAGGGCGGCGACCTGGCGAAGCGCGAACGTGTGGTGGCGTTGCTTCAGAGCGGTGTTGCTGCGTGGTGTCCTCCAGTACGACTTGAGCTGTGGCGAGGTGTCGCCAATGACGCAGAGCGAAAAACGCTGCGGCACTATGAGGCATTGCTTCCTGACTATGCGATCTTGCCCGCAGTATGGGACCGCGCCATTCGACTGGCGGATCGCGGACGAGCCGCCGGTGTGACCGTCCCGCTGGCCGATCTGCTGATCTTTGCGTGCGCGAAGGAGCATGGACTGGAGCTCGCGCACGACGATGCGCATTTCGAGCAGCTGACAGAACTTGAGACATGATGGCCAGGCAGGCGTTCGTTACGATCGCACTCGGCCGCTGATCGAGCGAGTGTGCCGCGGGCGTAGGGCGATCACTCGTCGCGATCCACATCGCTCTCGGCGTGTCCGTCGTCGTTAATTTCGCTCGGTTGAAGGCAGGGGAGGAAGTCGCAGGCGCCGGAGTATCAAATGTTGGGAACAGAATTGCGAACGGAACGCTTCGGGAGAGTGGTCTCGCGACGGGTTCTGTTCCCAAAAAACCCAAGAAAAACCTCTTCCCCCAACGTGGGAACAATGTAGGAACACAACCGCCCGAATACCCCGTAAACCAGCGAACACGCACGAGCAGAAGGCAAGACGAGTCAACAACTTAGCGCCAGCGTGAAAGTCTGCAAAACCTCCACCCCCGGTTCAAATCCGGGCGGCGCCTCCAAATTCCTTCGCAAATCCTCCTCGCTTGTGACGCGATGCACAGAGCGCTAACCGTAGCGCTAACCATTCGTCGATCGATCCGGCTCTGTGCGGACCCCGTTGTTAGCGGCCCACGCCAGGCGCCTGCCGTTGGCGCGCCACCGAGGTCCATCAACCTGGCGGTGCGGCAGCGGGTCTCGTCCGGCACCCAATAGGTCATCGGGGACTTGGAAGGGCGACGAGGATTGTTCTCTGGCGGACGCGTGGATGGAGGACGCGCCGGTGGTGGCAGGGCTCGCGGCGGCTTCTGTGCAGGGCACCGTCGCGCTCGGGCCCGATCGTGTCGCGTCGCCCGCCTTCGTTTGCCTGGGCGAACCGCGCGAGGATGGCGAGCTCCCGGTACCAGGAGGGTGGCATGCGCGAGCGAACGGCTTCAATTTGCATGCTGGCTCGTGGTGCCGGCTGGACAGCGGGATCGGCCCGAGCGGGTGTGTCGCGATGCGCTTCGATCGCCGAGTAAAAGATTTGCAGCAGCTGGGCCCGCAGCAAGCGCTCGGGCGTTAAGACGACGTTTGATACCATTACCCGGCAGGCGGTATCTGACCGTTCTCAACCGTTCCCCATTTGCGAAATTCGCGATGATGGGGGGCCTCGAAGAGAGAATCACAGTGGAGCTTTCAGCATACGTCCTTGAACGCCTCCACGAAGATGACGAATTCATCCTCTCCCGCGGCCACGCGGGGCGGGCGGATCCACGGTCTCTTCTGCTGCTCGCCCCAGTCTCGACGCGTCCCACCCTGGAAACGCTGAAGAAAATAGACCACGAGTATTCATTCCGTGAGGAGCTGGACGGGGCGTGGGCCGCTCGACCGTTCGCCCTCTCGCGCTACGGCGAGCAGCTGGTGCTCGTCCGTGACGATCCCGGAGGTGAGCCCCTCAGTCGCCTGATTCACGGACCCATGGAAATGGGCCAGTTCCTCCGGATCGCCCTCGGTGTCGCCGCCGCACTCAGGGAATTGCATCGGCGGCAGCTGATTCACAAAGACCTGAAGCCGGCGAACATCCTCGTTGATCCCGCCAGCGGTCACAGCTGGCTCACAGGCTTTGGGATTGCCTCGCGCCAGCCCCGTGAGCGACAAGCGCCCGGCCCTGCCGAGTTCATCGCGGGCACGCTGCCCTACATGGCGCCTGAACAGACGGGACGAATGAATCGCTCGATTGATTCGCGCAGCGACCTCTACGCCCTGGGCGTCACGCTGTACGAAGCCCTGACCGGGAGTCTCCCCTTCGGGGCGTCCGAACCGATGGAGTGGGTACATTGCCACATCGCGACTCCGCCAGTGTCTCCGGCCGCTCGTTCGACGCACGTTCCGGCCGTGGTCGACGCGATCATCATGAAGCTCCTCGCGAAGACCGTTGAAGACCGGTATCAGACGGCGGCCGGCCTGGAGCACGATCTCAGCCGCTGTCTCGCTGCCTGGGACGCAGCGCGCCGCATCACCGATTTCCCGCTGGGCGAAGCCGACAGAGCCGACTGGTTGGTGATTCCCGAAGGGCTCTACGGGCGAACCCGCGAGATCCAGGGCTTACTCGCCGCGTTCGGCCGCGTGGTGACGAGCGGCAAACCGGAGCTCGTGCTCGTCTCCGGCTATTCCGGGATTGGCAAGTCGTCGGTCGTCAACGAGCTGCACAAGGAACTCGTTCCACGCCGCGGGCTCTTTGCATTCGGCAAGTTCGATCAGTACAAGCGCGACGTGCCGTACGCGACATTAGCGCAGGCGTTTCAGGCACTCGTCCGCTCGCTGCTCGGGAAAAGCGAGACCGAGTTAGCCGTCTGGCGCGACACCCTGCGCGACGCCCTCGGCCTCAATAGCAGGCTGATCATCGATCTCGTGCCGGAACTGCGCCTGATCATCGGCGAACAAGCGCCGGCTCCCGAATTGCCCATCCAACAGGCGCAGGCGCGCTTCCAGCTCGTGGTTCGCCGGTTCGTCAACGTGTTCGCCCGGCCGGAGCACCCGCTGGTACTGTTCGTTGACGACTTGCAGTGGATCGATCCGGGGGCGTTGGACGTGATCGAACATCTGCTGACGCACTCGGATGTCCAGCACCTGCTCGTGATCGGGGCGTACCGCGACAACGAAGTCGATGCCAATCACCCATTGGTGCACAGGATGAACACCATCCGCCAGGCGGGCACGCCGTTTCAGGAAATCAGCCTGGTCCCGCTGACGCGGGCAGACGTGCAGCAGCTCCTGGCCGACACGCTCCGGTGTGAACTGGCGCGCACGGATTCGCTGGCGCAGCTGATCCACCACAAGACGGCCGGCAATCCGTTCTTCCTGATTCAATTCCTGCACGCACTCGCGGATGAAGGATTGCTGACATTCGACCACGCCCACGCCGAATGGTCCTGGGATGTGGATCGCATCCGCGCCAAGGGGTACACCGATAACGTCGTGGACCTGATGGCGGGAAAACTGCGTCGCCTGCCGCAGGACACCCAGGCCGCCTTACAACAGCTGGCCTGCCTCGGCCACACCGCCGAGACCACGATGCTGTCGCAACTGTTGGAGACCGCCGAGGACCAGGTGCATTCAGCGCTGTGGGCGGCTGTTCGCCTTGACCTGGTGGAACGAACGACGGACGG
>DASZFS010000102.1:0-21639 GCA_035939575.1 Vicinamibacterales bacterium
GACCTACCCTGGCGCGGTACTGTACGCCAGCGGCGAGTGGGTGGGGGCGAACCGCGACACCGCGGCGCGGCTCGCGCGATCCATCGTGCGAACCCTGCAGTGGATGCAGGGCCACTCCGCCGAGGAAATCGCGCAGCAGACACCGAAGGACCTCCGGGGAGAGGACGACGCGCTATACGTCGAGGCGTTGAAGGGCTCGATGGCGATGTTCTCGACAGACGGGATGATGACCGCCGACGGCGCGGCCGCGGTCAGAACACTGCTGGCCGGCTCGATGGACAGGGTCCGCGCGGCCACGATCGACCTGTCGAAAACCTACACCAATGATCTCGTCGAGAACGCGCACCAATGACGGATGCCAAAACGTTTCTGTTCGCCGGCCTCGCGCTCATGCTTACGCTTTACATCGTCACCATCCTTCGCGGCGGCCTCGCCGTCCCTACGCTCTTTCAGACGGGGGTCGGCTTCGTGACGGCGTTCTTCGATACGCTGGGCATCGGATCGTTCGCAACGACCACCGCCGTCTATAAATTGCGGAGCATGGTCCCGGTCCGGCTCATGCCGGGCACGCTCAACGTGGGTCACGCCCTGCCGACAATGGCGCAGGCGTTCATCTACACCCGGATCGTCCCCGTGGATTCGGCGACGCTCGTGCTGATGATTGTCGCGGCGTGTCTCGGGTCATGGCTCGGCGCCGGCGTCGTGGTTCACTGGCCGCGCCGCAAGATCCAGATCGGTATGGGCCTTGCGCTGCTTGGCGCAGCCATTCTGATGCTGATGACCGAGCTCCACCTGTTCCCGGGTGGCGGCGATACGCTCAACCTGTCCGGGGCCCGGCTCGGACTGGGGTTGGCGGGCAATTTCGGGCTGGGCGTGCTCATGATGCTCGGCATCGGGCTCTACGCGCCGTGCATGATCCTGGTCAGCCTGCTGGGCATGAATCCGACAGCGGCGTTTCCGATCATGATGGGATCGTGCGCGTTCCTGATGCCGACGAGCAGCATCAAGTTCGTGCGCACGCAGACCTATCACAGGCAGGCGACCATCGGCCTCGCGCTTGGAGGGTTTCCGGCCGTCCTGGTCGCCGCGTACCTGGTGAAATCATTGCCGCTCGACGCGGTCCGCTGGCTCGTGATTGGAGTGGTCATCTACACCTCAATCAACATGCTGGCGACGGCGCGCGCCGTCGACGCGCGGGATGGCCAGGCGGACGACGATCATGCGTAAGGCGGTCGTCCTCATCACCGGCGCCGGCGGCGAGATCGGCCACGGACTGGTCACGCGTCTCGCGGCGTCCGGATCCCCGATCGTCACGCTCGACGTGAGTCCCCTCGATGCCTCCGTTGCGCCGCACGTCAGCCGCGAATTCACGGGATCGATTACAGACGTGGCGCTGCTCGACCGCATCCTTGCGGAGTTCGAGGTCGACCGGGTCTTTCATCTCGCCGCGCTGCTCTCCACGCGATCGGAGTTCGCGCCCGTCACCGCCCACCACGTCAACGTCGAGGGCACGCTGAATCTCCTCGAGTTCGCGCAGCGGCAGGGGGAGTCACACGGGCGTCCGGTCGTCTTCATCTACCCGTCCTCGATCGCGGCCTACGGGCTCCCGGACCTCGACACGAAGCGCCGCGTCGCGCGTGTGAAAGAAGACGAGTTCACGCATCCCACCACGATGTACGGGTGCAACAAGCGCTACTGCGAGCTCATCGGGGACTACTACGCCAAGCACTACAAGCAGCTCTCGGCCGATGCCATCGCGCGCGTCGATTTCCGCTGCGTGCGTTTTCCGGGGCTCATCTCGGCGGTGACCATCCCTTCCGGCGGGACGTCGGACTACGCTCCGGAAATGATCCATGCCGCCGCGAAGGGCGAGCACTACGACTGCTTCGTGCGCCCTGACACCACGATTCCGTTCATGGCGATGCCCGACGGCGTCGACGCGCTGCTGAAGCTGGCGGCGTCACCGCGCGCGCGCCTGACGCGCACGGCGTACAACCTGACCGCTTTCAACCCCTCGGCCGCCGACATCCGGGATGTCGTCGTAGCCGCGTTTCCGGATGCGACGGTCGGGTACCGCGTGGACGGGAAGCGCCAGGGCATCGTGGACTCGTGGCCATCCGACGTCGACGATTCCGCCGCGCGACAGGACTGGGGCTTCGCGCCGCAGTACGATTTCGCGCGTGCGTTCCGCGAGTATCTGATACCGACAATCCGCGGGCGGTACGCGCCGACATGAGCGCCATGAGCGCGATCACCGCGTTCGCCCCCGCCACCGTGTCGAACGTCGCATGCGGCTTCGACGTGCTGGGCTTTGCCCTGCACGAGCCTGGCGACGCGGTGACCGCGCGATGGATCGACGCGGGCGTCCGCATCGATGACATCGCCAACGACGGCGGACGGCTGCCGCGTGATGCCGCGAAGAACACCGCCGGCGTCGCGGCGGCGGCGCTGCTGCGGACGTTGGGCGAGCGGCGCGGCGTCGCGCTGCGCATCCAGAAAGGTCTGCCGCTCTCGAGCGGCCTGGGCGGGAGCGCGGCAAGCGCGGTGGCGGCGGTGGTGGCGGTCGACGCGCTGGCGGGGGCGCGCTCGTCGCTCGAGACCTTGCTCGCGTGCGCGTTCGAAGGCGAGCGTGACGGCGCAGGGTCTGCGCACGCCGACAACATCGCGCCGTCGTTGTACGGCGGGCTCGTGCTCGTCCGCACGGCGAGCCCGCCCGACATCATCCGCCTCCCGGTGCCGGACGGTCTGACAGCGGTCGTCGTCCATCCCGCGCTCGAGATCGAGACGTCGATGGCGCGGGCGCTGGTCGGCCCGACCGTGCCGCTCGATGCCGCGGTCCGGCAGTGGGGCAACCTGGGCGCCTTCGTGGACGCGCTGCATCGGGGCGATTTTGCCCAGCTGTCGCGGTCACTCGAGGACGTGATTGCCGAACCGCGCCGCGCGACGCTCCTGCCCGGGCTCGCGGCGATCAAGCAGGCCGCGGTCGCCGCCGGCGCGCTCGGCTGCAGCTTCTCGGGCTCCGGGCCGTCGCTGTTTGCGCTCTGCACGGGCCGGGACGTCGCCGACCGCGTCGCCGACGCGATGACGCGCGCCGTGCGGACGCATGCGGGCCTCGCGGCCCACACCTACGTCTCCGCCATCGCGCGTGAAGGCGCGCGGGTGGTGACGACACCGGCATGCGCTACGTAACCACGCGCAGCGCCGCGTCCACGGCGCCGGAAGGCGTGTCGTTCGCGACAGCGCTCTTTGACGGACTTGGGCCAGACGGCGGGCTCTACATGCCGGTGTCGATCGAGCCCTGGACACCCGCCGAGCTGTCCCGGCTCGGCGCCCGGACGCTGACCGAGATCGCGCTTCGGACGCTCCGCCCGTTCGTTCGCGGCGAGATCGATCTGGCGACGCTCGAGGCCGTGGTCGTCGAAGCGCTGGATTTCCCCATCCCGCTGGTCGAGGTCGAGCCCGATCTTTACGCGCTCGAGTTGTTTCACGGACCAACGCTCGCATTCAAGGACGTCGGCGCTCGCGTAATGGCCAGATTGATGGCGGCGCTCCACGAGGACGACGAGGCGCTTACCGTTCTCGCCGCCACATCCGGTGACACGGGCAGCGCCGTGGCGCACGCCTTTCACCGCGTCCCGCGCACGCGCGTGGTGATCCTGTACCCCGACGGTCGGGTCAGCCCCACTCAGGAAGCGCAGTTGACGATGTTCAACGGGCAACGGACGAATGTTCGCGCCTACGCGGTCGCCGGGAGCTTTGATGACTGCCACAGGTTGACTCGACAGGCGTTCGGCGACCCGGATCTGCGCCGCCGGCTGAGGTTGACGTCGGCCAATTCCGTCAATGTTGGGCGGCTGCTGCCGCAGAGCGTTTACTATTTCCACGCCGCCGGTCAGCTGGCCGAGCGTGCCGGCGCTCCGGGACGGTCCCTGGTGGTCTCGACACCAAGCGGCAACTTCGGCAACCTCACGGCCGGCTTGATGGCGAAGCGGTCGGGCCTGTCAATCGAGCGGTGTATCGCGGCGACCAACGTCAACGACGTCGTACCCGCATTTCTCACGACCGGCGAGTTCCGTCCGCGCGCCTCCGTCCAGACGATGGCGAACGCCATGGACGTTGGACACCCGAGTAATTTCGAGCGGATGATGTGGCTCTGTGGCGGAAGCGTCGACGCGATGCGACGCGAGGTGGTCGGCCTCGCCGTCACGGACGACGACATCAGGCTGACGATTCGCGACGTATCCCAACGGACCGGCTATCTGCTCGATCCTCACAGCGCGATTGGCTATCTCGGATTGAAGCGGCACGCCGGCGGAGACGGCCAGGTCGGCGTCTTTCTGGCGACGGCGCACCCGGCGAAGTTCAGCGAGATCGTCGAGCCGATTGTCGGCCACCGGATCGAGAAGCCGGAGCCGCTTGCGGACGCTATAGCACGGCCGCGGCATCTGGTCCGGATCGACGCGACGTTCGACGCGGTGCGTGATGTACTCTGCGGCTAGCGCCTCCTCGAGGTGGCATGCGACGGTCCTCTGCGTCGCGCTCGGCACTGGCGGCCTCATCGGCCAGTCTCGGAAGGTCCTGACCGAACTCGGGCGGGTTATCCCGCCGGCATACGCCGCGCCCCTCATCCGGACCGGCGATCCCTCGCCAGAATTCGACGCGGCGATAGAGGCGTACGCGAGACGGCAGTACGGACCAGCGGCTGATGCGCTGCGCCGGTTTATCACGGCGGAGCCGGAGGACCAGGCGGCGAATTTCTTCCTGGCTGTGGCGCTGATGATGATCGACGACGTCGGGGAAGCCGAGGATCGGCTGCGCGCTGTGCTGGCTGGCGATGAAACACCGTTCCACATGCCTGCGCGTTTCGTGCTGGGGAAGGCGCTGATCCGTCTGGGTCGGCTTACGGAGGCGGAGCAGCAGCTGATGCGCGTCGCGGACAGCCGTGATCCGCTGGCCAGAGCGGCCGGTGAACTCGTCCCGAAGATTCGCGCTGTAGCGAAGGAAAAATGAGCTCGCGGAAGTGAAGTGCCGGAAGTGACCTACACGTATCGCCCCGACGTCCTCGCGGCGTTGCTGGCACACGGCGTGCGGCCCACGTCTCGGACCAACCCGCAGCTCGTCCGCGACTTCGTCCGCGACTTGTATCGCTACGACATCCGCCGGCTGCGGGAGCGGTATATGAGGAAGGAATTTCCAAAGATTGAGTACAGCGAGCGGGTCGACGCCCTGCGTCGCCGGTATCCCGTCCTCTCGCTCCGAGCCCGTGACTGGGTGTCCGACCCCGGATAGGATAACGGCATGAGTGGGGGTCCGCCCGACGCCGACGCGCTTGCCCCGCTTGTCTACGACGAGCTTCGGCGCATCGCCGGCGCCTACATGCGGCGCGAAGCGCCGGGCCAGACCCTTCAGCCCACCGCGCTCGTCCACGAGGCGTATATGCGCCTTGCACACGCCGGCTCTCCCTGGACCGACAAGCGACACTTCGTCGGCATCGCCGCTCGGTCGATGCGGCAGATTCTCGTCGAGCGGGCGCGCGCCCGCGGCGCGCAGAAACGGTGGGCCGGCCTGAACCGGGTCTCGTTGTCCGATTCGCTCGCCGTCGCCGCCGATCCGGAAGACATGCTGCCCGCGCTCGACGAGGCGCTCGCCCGTCTGGAATCGATCGACGCCGAGCAGGCGCGCATCATCGAGCTCCGATTCTTTGCGGGCCTGAGCATCGAGGAAGCGGCCGACGCGATCGGCATCTCGCCGGCCACGCTCAAGCGGCGCTGGAGCCTGGCTCGCGCCTGGCTGTTCCGCGAACTCGCCAGCGGCGGTCGATGACAGCGGATCAATGGCTCCGCGTACGCGCCCTGTTCGAGGCCGCTCTGGATCGCGATCCGGGCACGGCGGCCGCATGGGTCGCCGGTGAAGCCGCGGATGACCAGACGGTCCGCGACGAGGCGCTGTCGCTCCTCCGGAGCCACTCGCGTGCGGGCCAGTTCCTCGCGCAGCCCATCGTTGAACGCGCGCCGGGCCTCCTCCTTGGCGACGCCGACGCACCGCTCGCCGCCGGGGCGACCGTCGGCTCATACACCGTCGTGCGCGAGTTGGGACGTGGTGGGATGGGCTGCGTCTACCTCGCGCACGATGCACGGCTGGGCCGGACCGTCGCGCTCAAGGCGCTGGCGCCGCACCTGCTGCGCGATCCGCTCCAGCGCGAGCGGCTGCGCCGCGAGGCCCGCGCTGCCGCCGCGTTGAGCCATCCTGGGATTTGCACCGTTTATGCGCTCGAGGAGATCAACGGCGAGCTCTACATCGCCACGGAATTCATCGACGGCCACACCCTTGGCGACGAGATCAGAGCCGGCAGCCGGCCGTCCGATGTGCAGGTGCGGAGTACAGCGCGCGCCCTCGCGGCACCGCTCGCCGCGGCCCACGCCGCCGGCATCGTTCATCGCGATCTCAAGCCGGACAACGTGATGCGCGGCCGCGACGGTGGCTTGAAGATTCTCGACTTCGGGCTCGCGCGCTCACGGTCAACCGACCAGCGGGTCGACGCGACGTTCGGTACGCGCGCCGGCGTCCTCATCGGCACGCCTGGCTACATCGCGCCCGAGCAACTCGCCGGCGAGCGCGGCGACGCCCGGGCGGACGTCTACGCGTTTGGCGTGTTGCTCTACGAATACGCCTGCGGCACACACCCCTTCACGAGCGGTGCGCAGCGCACCGTGCCGGGCATCGGGGCCGTCCTTGCGCGCTGTCTGCGTCCGTCGCCGGACGATCGCTTTGCGACCGCCGGTGAGGTGCTGGCTGCGCTCGACGCGGCGGGCGGCGAGACCGCCGGCGATGGCGCCGGCCGGGCCCGCTGGTGGCGTACCCATCAGCTGGTGATGATCGCGCTTTATGCTTTCGCCGCCGTGGGCGCGTGGCAGATCAAAACCTGGCTCGAGACGCGGCTCACGGTCTCCGTGTTCGTGGCGCTCAGCGCCGCCGCGACGATCGGCGGAATCTTCCGCGGACACCTTGTGTTCACAGAACAAATGAACCGCGGCCACCTGGCGGTGGAGAGACGGCGTGCGTCGCGGATCCTCACGATCGTCGACCTTGTGCTCGCTGCGCTCCTGGTCGTCGACGGGGTTCTCATCGTGAGGATTGGTGCGCTGCCGTGCGTCTTTGCCATCAGCCTCGCGATCGGCATCGCCCTTGCCACGATCGTGCTGGAGCCTGCGACGACGCGCGCGGCGTTTGGAGAAGCAGATGATCTGCATTGAGATCTCCCGGCCCGGGGATCCGGACGTGCTCGTGCCGGTCGAACGTCCCGCGCCCGTTGCCGGTGAAGGCGAGGTGCTGATCCAGGTCGCCGCAGCGGGCGTGAATCGCCCGGACGTGATGCAGCGGCGTGGCAAGTACCCTCCGCCACCCGGCGCGTCCGACATACCGGGCCTGGACGTGGCCGGGACGATTGTCGCGGCCGGACGGGGTGTCGGCGGCCTTCGGGTGGGGGATGCGGTGTGCGCGCTGGTGTCTGGTGGCGGGTACGCGCAATTCTGCGTCGCGCCCGCGCCCCAGTGCCTTCCGGCGCCAGCGGGCATGGACCTGACGGCTGCCGCCGCGATCCCCGAGACGTTCTTTACGGTCTGGACGAACGTTTTCGAGCGGGGGCGCCTTCAGAGCGGCGAGTCGGTTCTCGTGCACGGCGGATCGAGCGGCATCGGCACGACGGCGATCCAGCTCGCGCGCGCACGCGGCGCGCGCGTGTTCGCGACCGCGGGGTCAGCGGAAAAGTGCCAGGCGTGCGAGCGCATCGGCGCCGAGCGGTGTGTCAACTATCACGAGGCGGATTTCGTCGCGGCCGTCAGCGAGCTGACATCCGGTCGCGGGGTGGATGTCATCCTCGATATGGTCGGCGCGGAGTACTTCGCGCGCAACCTGGAGGCGCTGGCCATGGAGGGACGCCTCGTCGAAATCGCGACGCTGCACGGCGCCAGGACCGAGTTGAACATCCAGACGATCATGCAGCGCCGTCTGACCGTCACCGGCTCGACCCTTCGCGCGCGCTCAGTGGCGGAGAAGGGCGCCGTTGCCGCGGCGGTCCACAAGCATGTCTGGCCGCTGCTCGAATCGGGACGGGTAAAGCCCATCGTCTACGCGACGTTCCCGCTGGCCCGCGCCGCCGAGGCGCACCGGCTGATGGAGTCAGGCGCGCACATCGGCAAGCTCGTCCTGCTGGTGTGACATACAATTGTCGGCACCATGGACAACGTCACGAGCCTTCAGGTCTCAGACACGACCGTAGGCACCGGCGCCGCCGCGGCGGCGGGCAAGACCGTCAGCGTGCATTACACCGGCTGGCTGTATGACGGCAAGGCCGCCGATCATCACGGCAAGAAGTTCGACAGCTCGCGGGACCACGGCGAGCCGTTCGAGTTCCGCCTCGGCGCCGGCATGGTCATCCGTGGCTGGGATCAGGGCGTTGCCGGGATGAAAGTCGGCGGCAAGCGGACGCTCGTCATCCCCTCCGAGCTCGGCTACGGATCGCGCGGCGCAGGTGGCACCATCCCGCCCAACGCGACGTTGGTGTTCGACGTCGAGCTGCTCGCGGTGAAGTGATCTCCTCGGCCTCCTTCGTCGCGCTGCGTCATCGCAACTTCCGGCTCATCTGGATCGGCCTGATGCTGTCGTTCACGGGGACGATGATGCAGAACGCCGCGCTCCTGTGGCACGTCTCCCTGCTGGTTCCTGAGCGAAAGGGCCTTGCGCTCGGGCTCGTCGGCCTCGTCAAGGTCGTGCCGATCGTGTTCTTCTCGATGATCAGCGGCGTCGTGGCTGACGCCTGGGACCGCCGCAGGCTCATGCTGATGACGCAGGTCGCCGCCACCGCGGTCGCGGCGGCGCTGGCGCTGTTGACATTTCGCGGGCTGGCGGTCGTGTGGCCCATTTATGTGCTGGCGGCGCTCGGGGCGGCCGTCGGCGCATTTGACATGCCGGCCAGAGCGGCGCTCGTTCCGAGCCTGGTTCCGCGCGAGCATCTGCCGAACGCGATCAGCCTCAACACGATCATGTTCCAGACGGCGTCGGTCGCGGGACCGTCGCTTGGCGGCCTGTTGATTGCCGCCGCGGGTGTCGGGTGGGTCTACCTTGCGAACGCGTTGTCGTTCGGCGCCGTCATCGCGGCGCTGCTCCTGATGCGCGATGTCCCTGTTCGTCAACCATCCGAAGGCGGCTCGCGGGACGATGTATCCCTGCGGGCGGCGGTGGAAGGCCTGCGCTTTGTCTTTCACTCCCCGCTCATCCGCTCGACGATGCTGCTGGACTTCCTGGCGACGTTCTTCTCGTCGGCGACCGCGCTGCTGCCCATTTTCGCGCAGGACATCTTGCGTGTCGGCGCGAAGGGCTATGGCTGGCTCTACGCGGCGCCGGCGGCGGGGGCGCTGGTGGCCAGCGCCGCGATGGTCCCGCTCACTGAACGCATCGAACGCCGGGGGCCAACCCTGCTCTGGGCCGTGGCGGGATACGGCCTGGCCACCGTGGTGTTCGGTGTCTCGCGGTCGTTCTGGCTCACGTTCGCCTGCCTTGCCCTGACCGGTGCCACCGATACCGTCAGCATGATCATCCGCAACATCGTCCGGCAGCTGGAGACCCCGGACCGGCTGCGCGGACGGATGACGGGCGTCAACATGATCTTCTTCATGGGCGGGCCGCAGCTTGGCGAGCTCGAAGCGGGCGCCGTGGCGAACTGGCTCGGCGCGCCCTTTTCGGTGATCAGCGGCGGCGTTGGCTGCCTGATCTGCACGATCTGGGTGGCCATTTCGACGCCGGCGGTCCGCCGTTACCGGCGCGAGCCGACGGAGACCACCGCCGCGGTGCCATGAGCATCGGCGTGATCTCCGATACGCACGGTGTGTGGCGGCCGGAGATCGTGCCGGTCTTTCGCGGCGTCACGCTGATTCTGCACGCCGGGGACGTGGGCGGCGGCGCAGTGCTCGACGCGATGCGCGTGATTGCGCCCGTCGAGGCAGTCTTCGGAAACGTGGACGACCCGGCCGATCCGGCGCTCGCGCGAGAACGGTCGGTGACCATCGACGGCGTGACGATCCACCTCTCGCACGGGCACGAGCTCGGGCGGCCAACCGCCGAGCTCCTGCTGGCGAGGTATGCCGGCGATGTCGTCATCTTCGGGCACACGCACCGCGCAACCGTGCTGCGGGACCGCGGCGGCAGGCTCGCCATCAATCCGGGAGCGGCCGGCCCGCGCCGGTTCGACATCAAGCCGAGCGTCGCGATCCTGACCATCGATCGCGGTCACGCGGACGCGAAGATCATTTGGCTGGCGTGAACTCGATGGTTACCTCGCGGTCGAGCGCGACCTTCAGGCCGGGCACGTCCTTCAACGCGGCTTTGGTGTCCTCGGGAGTGCTGGCGGCCTGCAGGCGCGCCAGAACCGCGTCGTTCCCGAGCACCTGATCGACGTTGGCCTCGAGGAGGGTGACTCTCGAGCCCTCGACGTAGGGACTGTTGGTGGCGACCAGTTGACCGACCGGCTCGACGACGATCGAAACCTGCGCGCCTGCGAGCATCGACCGTATCAGGGCGAGCTGCTGCCCGAGGCCCTGACCGGCTGACGCGTCGGACGCAGCCGTCGGGAGGTTCAGTTCGGGCAGGTTGATGTGCAGCACGGCGTTCCCGTTCGGCGATCGAGTCAGCGCGCACGTAATCTCGCCGCGTCTCGGGTCGATCGTCGAGGTGCGAATGGAGATCCCGGGCGCCTGCGGCTGCTGGCTGATGCGAATCTGGCTGACATCGGTAAACGCATAGATGCTGCGCCGCCCGGTCCCGAGCGGCGTGTCGACAGGCGTCGACGACACGTAGGTCACAGCCGGTCCGAATGTGGCCGCGAGCGTTCGCGCCTGTTCCTCCGACGTGAGATCGATCTTCTGGCCCCGGCCGCCGCCAAGGGCGCCGAAGTTGCGCAATTGCGCGAGCGCGGCCTTGGTGACGATCAGGGAGTGATCGATCGTGCCGCTGCCGTCCCCCTTGACCGAGACGACGGTCGTCATCTGGAAGCACGCGCTGCTGGCGATGCCGGCCGCGCAGAACAACGCGAGGGAAAGGGCGAGGGCAAGGCTCCGCATCTCCACAACATGCCTCAGAATCGGCCCGATGACGAGGTATTTCTCGATCGCGGCCCGCGGTATGATTTCGAATGGACTCTGCGCCGCCCGCTGACACTGCCGCCCCCCGTCTCGGAGATCGCGCCCTCATCCCCGACAAGTTCAAGTGGAACCTCGCGCACATTTTCTCGGACTGGGCGGCGTGGCAGGCGGCATACGACGAGCTCGACGCGAAAATCGACACCTACGCGTCCATGCAGGGCACGCTCAGCAGCGGCGCGCAGCCGCTCCTGGCGGCGTTGAAGCTGTCCGACGACATCGGCCAGCTCACGTACAAGGTCTGGTACTTCGCGTCGCTCAAGTACGACGAGGACCAGCGCGACAACCAGGCGAACGCAAAGCGCCAGCAGGTACAGATCCTGTTCGCAAGAGCGAGCCAGGCAAGCGCGTGGTTCAACCCCGAGCTGCTGGCGATCCCGCTCCTCACCGTGCAGGCGTGGATGGAGAGCCATCCTGACCTGGCCGTGTACCGGTTCGCGCTCGAGGACCTGTATCGCCAGCAGGAGCACGTGCTCGACGAGAAAGGCGAGCACCTCCTGTCGTTGTCGAGCCGGTTTTCCTCGGCGCCGAACGACGCGTATGCCGCGCTGTCCACCGCGGACGTTCGGCATCCGGCGATCAAGCTGCCGTCGGGCGCGGATGTGACGCTGACGTACGGCCAGTACCGGGCGATTCTGGCGACCCATCGACGCCAGGACGACCGCGCCGCCGCGTTTGCCGCGTACCACCGGGTCTTCGAGGCGCATCTCAATACGTACGCGTCGCTGTACAACGGTGTGCTCCAGCGTGACTGGTTCCACGCGCAGGCGCGCGGCTACAAGTCGACGCTCGAAGCCGCGCTGCACGGCAACAACATCCCGACCACCGTCGTGACGAATCTCATCGAGTCGACGAAGGCCGGGACCGCGCCTCTGCGCCGCTATCACAAGCTGCGCAAGCGCGTGCTCGGGCTCGAGGCCTATCACAACTACGACTCAACGATCCCGCTCGTCGACTTCGACGAGAAGTATCCCTACGAGCACGTGCTCGAGTGGCTGCCCGCGTCGGTGGCGCCGCTGGGCGCGGCCTACGCGCGGCAGGTCGGCGAGGTGCTGGACGGCGACTGGATTGACGTCTACGAGAACCCGGGCAAGCGCAGCGGCGCGTATTCGGCGCCGGTCTACGGCGTCCATCCGTACATGCTGCTCAACTACAACGACACCCTCGACGCCGTGTTCACGCTGGCCCACGAGATGGGCCACTCCATGCACACCTTGCTGTCGAACGCGCACCAGCCGTTCGTGTACTCGGCATATACAATTTTCGTCGCGGAGGTGCCCTCGACGCTGAGCGAGATGCTGTTTCTCGAGCACATGCTCACGCGCGCACGGAGTGAGCGCGAGCGTATCGTCCTTCTGCAGCACGCCATCGACGGCATCGTCGGGACGTTCTATACGCAGGTGCTGTTCGCGGACTACGAGCTGCAGGCGCACCGGCTGGTCGAGGAAGGGAAGCCGGTCACGGCGGATGCCCTGGCCGACATCTATTTCGGGCTGCTCAAGGCGTATCACGGCGACGCGCTCGAGTACGACGAGCTGGCGCGCGTCACGTGGGCGCGGATTCCGCATTTCTACAGCACGCCCTACTACGTATATCAGTACGCCACGTGCTTCGCGTCCAGTGCACAGCTGATGAAGCAGCTGACCTCCGGATCGGACGCGGACCGGGCGCGCGCCATCGAACGCTATCTGAAGTTGTTGCAATCCGGCGGCAGCGACCACCCGATGCCGCTCCTCGAGCGGGCGGGTGTGGACTTGAGCCGGCCCGAGACGGTCGGGGCTGTCGTCGACCAGTTGGATGGGTTGGTGACGAGGCTCGAAGCCGCCCTCAATAGCCATTGAGGATTGCGGATTGAGGATTGACGTGAATTGCACGTCGCGGGGCCGAATCCACCAATCAATCCGCAATCCGCAATCCTCAATCCGCATAGCGATCCTTCTTCTGATTGTCTCACCCGCGTGCGCGCGTCCCCGGTCACCCGCGGCGGATCTCGTCGTGGTCAACGCAAACATCTGGACGGGCGATCCCGAGCGGCCGCGCGCGAGCGCGCTGGCCGTCCTTGGCGAGCGCATCGTCGAAGTCGGCGAAGAGGAGGCGGTCGACCGTTGGCGCGGCGGCGCGACGCTCGTCGTCGATGCGCAGGGCCGCCGCGTGGTCCCCGGCTTCAACGACGCGCACGTGCACTTCGTCGACGGCGGCGCGCAGCTCGAGAACGTGGATCTCAAGGACGCGGGATCCCAGGCCGAGCTCGCGCGGCGGCTCGGCGAGCGCGCCCGATCCCGCCCCGGCGAATGGATCCTGGGGGGCGACTGGGACGACCAGCGCTGGTCGCCGGCGGAGCTGCCGACGCGCGCGCTCATCGACGACGCGACCAATGGGACGCCGGTTTTCGTGACGCGGTACGACGGCCACATGGCGCTGGCGAATTCCGCGGCGCTCGGCCGCGCCGGCATCACCGAGCGCACGCCCGACCCGCCAGGCGGCGAGATCGTGCGCGACGCCCAGGGCATGCCCACCGGCATCCTGAAGGACGCCGCGATGAACCAGGTGCAGCGCGTGGTGCCGAGGATGAGCGACGCCGAGCGTCTGCACGTCATCAAGGGGGCGCTTGCGCATGCCGCGTCGCTCGGCGTGACGAGCGTGCAGGACATGAACCCCTCGTACGACGACATCGGAGTCTACGCGGATCTCGCCAGCCGCGGCGAGCTCACGGCGCGCATCTACGCGGCGCCGCTCGAGACGGGTTGGTACGACCTGGCAAAGATCGGCGTACGCCGCGCGTTCGGATCGGCGTGGCTCCGCATCGGCGCGGTCAAGGGATTTGCCGACGGGTCGCTCGGATCGACGACCGCTTACTTCTTTCAGCCGTACACCGACGCGCCGGGCACGCGGGGCCTGCTGTCCGACGAGATGCAGCCGGTGGCCGACATGCGGACGAGACTCATGGCCGCCGATCATGGAGGCCTGCAGCTGTGCATCCACGCCATAGGCGACGCCGGCATCTCTGCCGTTCTCGACATCTTCGGTGACATCGTCGCCGCCAACGGCGACCGCGATCGCCGCTTCCGTATCGAGCACGCCCAGCACATCGCGCCGAAGGACTTCGATCGCTTCGCGTCCCTGAAAGTGATTGCGTCGGTGCAGCCGTATCACGCGATCGACGACGGGCGATGGGCCGAGAAACGGATCGGCCCTGATCGCATCAAGACAACCTACGCGTTCAGGACGCTGCTCGACCGACACGTACGCCTGGCGTTTGGGACCGATTGGTACGTCGCGCCGCTCAACCCGTTGCTCGGACTCTACGCCGCCACCACGCGGGCGACGCTTGACGGGTTGCATCCTGACGGCTGGGTGCCCCAGCAGAAGATCTCCGTCGAGGAGGCGGTCACCGCTTATACGGCCGGATCTGCGTTCGCGGAGTTCCAGGACCGCGAGAAGGGCACGCTGACACGCGGGAAGCTCGCCGACCTCGTGATCCTCAGCGACGACATCTTCTCGATACCGCCCGCGAAGCTCAAGGATGTCCAGGTGCTCACCACTGTCGTCGGGGGCAGGGTTGTGCATCAGCGCCGGCCATGAGGCAGCGTAGCTGGTCGGCCGCTGCGGCGCTTCTGGCGGCTGCAACGCTCTACACGGGCGTGCACTGGGGGTCGACAGTGGGCGGCGGCGCCGACTCTTATGGCTACGTCAGCCAGGCAGGCCTCTGGTTGCGCGGCACCCTCAGGATCAGGCAGGACATCGTGCGCGCCTCACCCTGGCCTCTTGCGGCGGAGACCTGGGCGCCGCTGGGGTACCGCCCCGCCCCAGGCGATCGCGACTTCATCGTGCCGCTGTATCCTCCGGGTCTCCCACTCCTCATGGCGCTCGTCCAGGCGGTCGGCGGCTTCTGCGCCGCGTTTCTCGTCGTTCCGGTGTGCGGCGCCGCCACGATCTGGCTGACCTATCGTCTCGCGCAAGGCTTCTTCGGCATACCGGCGGTCTCCGTGGCGAGCGCGGCGCTCGTTGCGGCGAGCCCCATCTTCCTGTATCAGCTGATGAATCCGATGAGCGACGTGCCTGTGACAGCCGCGTGGGCGCTGGCGGTCCTCCTCGTCGTTGATGGGTGGACGCTTGCGGCCGGCTTCGCGGCGGGCGCCGCGGTGCTCATTCGGCCGAACCTTGCGCCGATCGCCATTGCGCCGCTGGTGTGGCTGGTGATGACACGGGGCCGAGCGCTGCGGTTCCTTGCCGGCCTCGCTCTGGCGGCGACCGCGGTCGCCGCGATCAACGCAGCGCTCTACGGCTCCCCCTGGGTGTCGGGGTACGGAACCGCGGGGGACCTTTACGCGCTTCGGTATCTCGCAACGAACCTGCGGCAGTTTTCAGCGTGGACCGTTGAGACCTCGACACCCGTCGTCGCACTGGCTGCGGTCTTTTTCGTCGCGCCTGGGCTCGTCGCGCCGGCTTGCACCCCGCGCTTGCGTCTGCTCGCGGGCGGTTGGATGGCGGCCATCATCGTGTCCTACTTGTTCTACCTGCCGTTCGATGCCTGGTGGTACCTGCGGTTTCTGCTGCCCATGTGGCCGGTGCTGAGCGTGATGCTCGCCGTCGCGCTCCACGCGATCATCGTGCGTCTGCGGGCGCCTCAGGCCGTGTTCGCGCTGTGCATCCTGGCGCTCGCGGCCAACGGCGTGCGCATCGCCGCGCAACGGTACGCCTTCGACATCGGCCGGGCGGAAGGCCGCTACGTCGATGTCGCCCGCTTCGTGGCGGGGCATTCCGACCAGCGCGCCGTCATGATCGCGGTGCAGCACACAGGGACGCTCCGTCTGTACGGAGGCCGCCTGACGCTGCGGTTCGACCAGTTGGACCCGTTGTGGCTGGACCGCGTCGTCACGTTTCTGCGCGACAGCGGCCGGCATCCGTACGTGGTGCTCGATGACGCTGAAGTCGAGCGCTTCAGAGCGCGATTCGGTCGGGCGAACGCCGTGGGTCGCCTGGACTGGCCGCCTATGGCGACGTTGGCGACAACGGCGGCGTTGGCGGCGTTGGCGAGTCCGGCCGTTGTCATCTACGACGCGGTCGATCGCGCCGCGACGACCGAGCCGCTGGCCATTGGCTCGTCACGACGCACTGGGTGGCGCTGCAACGTGCCTTACCTCTGGCCGCCGCGCTTGCGAATGGAGTAGAAGGCCGCCGAGAGGCCGAGAACGAGCGCCTCGACCGCGAATTCACGCCGGGTCGCGTGCGACAGCATCCAGACGATCACCGCCACAGCCAGTAGCGGAATCACCGGCCCGCCCGGCAGCGTCAGCGGCGGCCCGTCCGACCGCACGTCGCGTCTCTGCAGCTCCGCTGCGGCGACGACGCTCGTGCCGTACAGCGTGAGCGCGGCCACATTCGCCAGAATCGCCAACTCGGTGAAGGTGCTGCTGATGGCCAGCACCGCGACAACGATCGCGTGAATGGCAATGGCGACGTGGGGCGTTCGGAAGGTCGGGTGCACTCGCGCGAACGGCTCCGGCAGCACGCCGTCCCGGCCGAACGCGAAGAGCGCGCGCGGGCTGCCGAGCATATCGCCCGACAGGTAACCGAACATCGAGATCGTTGCGCCAACGAGGATGATGGTGCGGCCCGTTTCTCCGAGCACGCGCGACGCGGCCTCAGCGAGCGGCGCCGTCGGATAGCTCGTCAGCGACGCGCCGAGCAGCCCCTGAGCGACCGTCTGAATCAGCAGGTAGAGTATCGTCGAGATCGCCAGCGCGGCGAAGACCGCGCGCGGGACGGTGCGTGCGGGGTCACGCATCTCGCCGCTCGGAACCAGCGCGATTTCGACCCCGGCGAACGCATAGATCAGAATGATCGATGTTCGTCCGACGGCCGCGAGGCCCGGTGTCCCGGGCCAGCGCAAGGCGGCCGCGTCAACGAACCAGATCCCGCTCACGACGAAGATGGCCAGCGGCAGTAATTTCGCCGCCGTCACGACCTGGACCACCCGCGATCCCGACGTCACGCCGCGAGCGTTGACAAGGGCAAGCCCGGCGAAGAACGAGGCAATGAGGACGGCACGCGCCACGCGACCGTCGAGAGCCGGCGCCAGCGCCCCCATCGATCCCGCGAGCGCGCTCGCGACCGACGCGACGGCGAACGCCGCCGTCAGCCAGAACAGCACGCCAGCGAGAAAGCCGACGAACGGTCCGAAGGCGACCTCGATGTAGGCATAGAGCCCGCCGGTCAGCGACACGCGACTGCCGGCTGCCGCGAAGCACGCCACGATCAGCCCCATCAGTCCACCGCAGATGAGGTAAGCGACGGGCGCTGCCGCGCCCAGCCCGCCGGCGACCACTGCGGGGAGGACGAAGATGCCGGCGCCGATCGTCATGTTGACGATGTTCGCGGTGAGCGTCGGCAGCCCGATGGCCCGGCGGAGTTGCCCCTCGCCCCGTCCTGGCTTCTCTAGTGGTCGCGTGTAAGGCTGAAGACTCATGGTCGCGTGCGGGGCTGAAGACTCATGGTCACGTGCAGTTGCCTCGCCCCAAGATCAAGATTGTCAAGGGTTGTCGTCAAGGGTCATCTGGAATCAAGGGCGTAGGCAACTGCACGAGACCATGAGTCTTCAGCCCGCTTCGGCGTCTTCAGCCCGCAGGCTTATGCCGAATGGACCGCGGCGATTTCGGCAGCCGCGCGGCGCCCGCTCTCGACCGCACCGTTCATGTAGCCCTGCCATCTGATGCTGGTGTGCTCGCCGGCAAAGAAGAGGCGGCCGGCCGGCCGGGCCAGCCATTCCCGCAAGTCCGGATCGAACGACGGATGGAAGAACGCGTAGCCGCCACGCGCGAGGGGATCGTCCTCCCACGTAATCTGCCGGGATCCGATCAGGTCCGCCGCCGGCGCCCTCGCGGCGGGAACGGTTCCCAGCCAGTCGATCGCGTTCACGAGGCCCCGCGGTCCGTCCCGCGCGACGATCGCCTGCGAGCGGTCGCTCGCGCCACCGCCCGCGAGCAGCGCGAGAATGCCCGCGGGCCCGCGCTGTTCCTCGTTGCCGTCCCAGAGCGCGCCAAAGTCGAGCGGTGATCCGAACGCGCGTGGCCGTCCGGTCGCCCGCCAGAAGCGGCGGGAGAACTGGAGCAGCGTCTTGGTGGCCCGGCCATACCGCAGCCGCGCGATCGCGTCGTGCTGACGAGGGGGAAGGGCCGGGTTCATCGGGACGCGCCGCAGGAGAGTGGCGGGCAGCGCCAGCACGGCGTAGTCGCACGAGAGCTGCGACTGGCGGTCTCGGTCCTTGACCGTGACGCGCACGCCGCGACCGCGCTGAGAGACGGCGACGACCTCGGTTCGCAGCCGGACGCGGTCTCCAAGCTGTGCGGCAACCGCTGCGGCAAGACGGTCATTGCCGCCCTTGATTCGATAGAGGGACCCGGGCCACGATCCGCTGGCGCCAAACTGGTCGACCAGCGCGATGAGCGACAGCTCGTCAGGGTCCGCCAGAAAGAAGCCGCGAAGACTCATCGCGATGGACCGCAGCTCTTCGTCAGCCTCCACCTCGTCCAGCCACGACGCGACCGATCGCCGGGCGATGTCTGCGGCGATTGGCGAGTCCCACCGCTGTTCTGCGAGCGTATAGGGGCGGATGACGGCCGTCAGCGAGGCAGCCAACCGATTCCACGCGGCGGCGGTCGCGCGCGGGACGATGTGCGGGCGCCCCTTGCTGTCGGCCCGTACCGCGCCGAATCCGCCGCGCAGGATCCGCGTGACCTCGAGTCCGAACTCGCGCGCGAGCGCGCGGATCTCGTGGTGATCCTCGTCGATCATGTCGCCGCCCGCCTCGGCGTGCTGGCCGTCGGCGAACCCGTCGCGAATGGTCCAGACCCGCCCGCCGACGCGATCGCGGGCGTCGACAACCGTAACGCTGGCGCCCCGATCGACAAGGTCGTGAGCCGCGGCGAGCCCGGCGAGCCCTGCGCCGGCGACGAGCACTGACGCACCCGAAAGCGACGACGGTGACGATGGGGACGAGTGGGACGGCATCTACAGCTCGCGATCTTACGCTACCGCGCCGTTTGCCGCGCTCGAGCACGGACTGACCAGGCGACGCAGCGGCCCGCCGCGATCAGCGGTAGACTTCCGGCATGTTGTTCATCGTGGCTCTTCTTGCTGCGGCCTATGCCCACCCGGAGCAGCTCGTCGACACCAGCTGGGTCGCCGACCACGCGACTGACCCGCGCGTGCGGATCGTCGACATGCGCCAGAGCGGCTACGGCGACGGACACGTGCCGGGTGCCGTGTACCTGTCTCCAGTCGCCATTCGCGACGCGAAGGCCCCGCCGACATTTCTGCCATCGGCAGACGCCTTCGCGGCGCTGATGTCGAGGCTCGGCATCGACGACTCCACGCACGTCGTGGCGTACGACGAGCGCGGCGGCATCTACGCCGCGCGCCTGTGGTGGATTCTGACCTACTACGGCCACACGAACGTGTCGCTGATGAACGGCGGCTGGATCAAATGGGCGGCCGAACGCCGGCCCGCGACATCGCAGGTGCCGGCGCCCGTCACAGCGCGATTCACGCCGCGCCCGCACCCGGAAATGGTCGCGACCGCGGCAGATGTTGTCGCGGCAATCAACCGGCCGGGCATCAGGATCGTGGACGCGCGGACACAGGCCGAGATCGACGGTCGTGATCTGCGTGGCATCAAACGCGGCGGCTTCATCGAGTCGTCGGTGCCCGTGTATTGGGAGGACCTGCTCGATCCACAGGCCAAGACGTTCAAGCCGGCCGACGAGATCCGGAAGGTCTATGAGGACCGTGGCGTCTTACCGTCGCAGCAGGTGATTGCCTACTGCCAGGTGGGCATGCGCGCGTCGGTCGATCTCTTCGCGCTTCACCTCATTGGCTACACCGGCCTGCGAAACTACTACGGCGCCTGGGAGGAGTGGGGCAACCGCGACGATCTCCCGATCGTCAAGCGGTGATGTTGACTCGATGATGATGAACAGCGGGAGCAGCGGCAGCAGCCAGAGCAGGTAGTTGTTGTGCAGCGTCGTTCCGGTGCCGAGCACCGCGAGATGGGCGCCAAGCAGGTACTCGATCGCTTCCCGCGGCGCCCATGCGCGGAGATGTGCCCGAGCCGCGAGCGTGAGCGCGGCCAGCACGCCCGCAACGCGCAGCGCCGTCGCCATGCGCCGGGAGAGATAGAACGCCATGGCCGTTGAGTCGGCGTCGCGGAAGAACGGATACGCGGAGTTGTGCCAGAGCCCGGTCCAGTCCCACCACGCGAACGGCGCAAAGAACAGGAAGACGACGCCCGCCGCGGCGAGCCATGTCAACGCGGTGAACCCTGTGAGGAGCGTCCGGCGCGGTGCCTTCGCGAGAATGGGGACGTAGAGCAGCGCCGGGAGGAGCTTCATCGACGCGCTGAGCCCGAGGCAGATCGCCGCCGCGACGAAGCGCCCTCGATCATCCGCGCGGCCCCTTCCCCCACGAGGCCACCAGTAGACCCACGCCAGCACGACGAGGCAGACGGCCGGCAGGTCGAGGTGCTCCTGCTGAAACGCGTTGATGACCAGGTGGGTCGGCCACACGAACAGCAGCAGCGCCGTTGCGGCGGGCCCTGGCAAGCCAGCCGAGCCCGCGACGCCAAGGGCCCAGCGGTACAGCAGCGCAAGGCACAGCGCGAACGTGACAAGGTGCAGGATGATGAAGCCGTCGGCGCCAAACGCCGCGACGAACGGCCAATACACCAGCAGGGTAGCCGGCCCGTACTTGAACCCGAGCGACGAGAACAGACGCGAGATCTCCGCGCACTCGCGTGCCGGTGCGATGGCCGGCACCACGCCATCGCCTGTCTGGCCCACTCGAAACTGTACTGTCTCATCCGAACCGCGACAGCCTGGCTTCGCCGCGATCGCATCGGTGGCCAGCCCGTAAGCGACGCGGTCGGTGACGGTGCCAGCGCCGTAGGGGTTGCCGCCCGATCGCAGCACGTGGAGCGCGTCGATGACCGTTTGCGCCTGGTCCGATTGCACGGTGCCGCTGCGATGATCCCGCACCAGGTACACCATGCCGGCCGCGAAACTGAGGAGGACGCCGGTCCACAACGCCCGCTGGGCCCACAGGCCCCCGGGAACCCCGACAGCCACGTGAGTCGAAGCCGCCCGCGGCGTCGAGCGCTCGCGCGCACGCGTTGCGAACACCCACAACAGCGCGCCCAGCACACCGACCAGGACGAAGCGGATCCGGCCCTGGTCCCAATCGAAGAGGAGGAAGAGCTCGAGGACCAGCCAGACCGCGCCGATCCAGACGAAGCCGAAGGCTCTACAGCGGGCGGAAGACTCTGAGGTGGGCTGAAGATCTGAGACGGGCTGAAGATCTGATGTGGGCTGAAGACTCATGGTCGCGTGCAGTTGCCTACGCCCTCGATTCCTAACGACCTGGCTGCGACGATTGAGAATTCTGATGTTGGGGC
>DASZFS010000103.1:0-4178 GCA_035939575.1 Vicinamibacterales bacterium
CCTAGCCAATATGAGCCACGAGATTCGCACGCCCATGAACGGCGTCATGGGCATGACCGACCTGCTGCTGGACACGACGCTGAGCGACGAACAGCGCGAGTACGTGGACATGGTGAAGGTCTCGGCCAATTCACTGCTCCACGTCATCAACGACATCCTGGATTTCTCCAAAATCGAAGCGGGCAAGCTCGATATGGAGTCCATTCCGTTCGCGCTCCGAGGCAGCATCGAGCCGATGCTCAAGATGCTCGCGCTCAAGGCCCGCGAGAAGGGCCTGGCGATGAATTGCGCCATCGCGGACGACGTGCCGGATGGGCTCGCAGGCGACGCCACCCGCGTGCGTCAGGTGCTCATCAACCTGATCAACAACGCGGTGAAGTTCACGACGCGCGGTGAAGTCAACCTCAGGATCGCGCTCGATTCCGCAAGCGAAACATCCGCCTGCCTGCATTTCGTCGTCGAGGACACGGGCATCGGCATCCCGGCGGACAAACAGGCGCACATCTTCGAGGCGTTCGCGCAGGCCGATGGATCGACGACGCGACGTTTCGGAGGGACAGGGTTGGGCTTGACGATCTGCAGGCAGCTGGTCGACATGATGGGCGGCCGCATCTGGGTGACGAGCGTCCCCGACCACGGCAGCGCGTTCCACTTCACGGCCAGCTTCGTCGTCGCCGCACCCAGCGTCACGACGCCCCCCGTCGAACACCCGCAGAAGCCGCCGGAAAGGCACAGACCGTTGCATATCCTGCTCGCTGAGGACAACGCCGTGAACCAGATGCTGGCGTCACGCCTGCTCCAGAAGCGCGGCCACACGGTCGTCATGTCCGGCAACGGCCGCGAGGCGCTGGAGCGATTCGCCGAAGAACGCTTCGACCTCGTGCTGATGGACATCCAGATGCCCGAGGTCGACGGCTTCGAAGCGACGGCCGCGATCCGCCGGAATGAGGCCGGCACGGGCGGACGCATCCCGATCATCGCGATGACGGCGCATTCGCTCAAGGGCGATAGCGATCGCTGTCTCGACGCGGGGATGGACGGCTACGTGTCCAAACCGATTGAGCCCGCCGCGCTCTTCGACGCGATCGAAAGGCTGGTGCCTCCCCTTTGACTTAACATACGCGGATGGAAGTGCGGCTGTTTCCGAACTCGAGGCGTCCGGGCGTCGGACTGAAACCGCGTCGCGAAAGCCAGCGGCCTCTTCTCCCGCAGCACGCGCGCCACTGCCCGGTGCTCGAGGCCGGGAGCGCGCTCGGGTTTCTGGTCTATCCGCCCCTCGAGCCCCATGAGTCGTTCAACATCGAGTTCCAGGGCGAAGGCAGGTACCAGTTTTCGTATTTCCTGAAGACGCCCCAGGGGAAGTGGCAGGGGCTGTTCGCACTGACGATCGGCCTGCCCGTCGGGAGCATGGGGATGATCAAAGAGGAAGTGGAGTTTCTCGTTCCCGATCCGCCGATCTCGCGCGAGGAAGCGCTCCGGGTCGCGCGCACGTTCATCGTCCCCGAAGACCTCGGGACGCCGCCGGGTGCGATTTCGCTTCGCGGCTCGACGAACTTTCAGACGCCCACGGGCTGGGACACCGTCTACACGCCGATCTTCAACAACATCGAGCGCCCCATTGCACCGATGCTGATCGTGCGCGTGGAAACGGATTGGTACAGCCACGAAACCGAGTTCCGCTACGTGCTGCAGCCGGGTGAATCGATTTCGGCGGCCCACAGTCTGCCGATCGGACAGGCCTTCTTCGTGCCCCGCGAGGACATCACGTTCCGGGACTGCAATGAAGAGGAACTGGAAGCGATCAAACAATCGGCCGCGACGTTTTCGGACAAGAAAGCCGCGGACACGCTGACGACTGCGTACGGCATGAAGTACAGCCCGCACTACCTTCGCGAGAGCCGCTCGACAAAGTCCTGATGGCCTGCGACGGCGCCTACGTCTTGGGCGTTTCGAGGACCGCCTCTCCGACCTGCACGCCGAGCAGAAACGGACCGATCGTGCGGCTGATGTGGAGGTCAATCCGCCGGTGCCGCCGCCCGTTGGGCCGCCGCGGCAGCGGAATGGCCGCCTGAACCCACGAAGGCCCGTCAGTCAGCACGACATCGGTCAGAAACCGATCGTCCACGCTGACGCGGACGACGACCGGCGTGCCCGCTGGGACAGGAAAAAGCGCGCGCACCGGGAGCGTGAGCGACGTGGCGTCGCTCGGAATGAAGAAACTGGCGCGGCCCAGCGTCCAGCGCCAGCGGGTCCCCGGCGGATCCTCTTCCCACGCGCGGAACCCCGAGCTGACGCTGCCCACCCACATTGGATCGCGCAGGTACGCGGCGGCCGCGACGGTGATTACGAGACAGGCGAGTAGCGCCAGCGTTCGCGGCCGCATCAGGATAGCCTCAGAAAGATCGACCGGTACTGTTCCCAGGTCGTGTCCGCGATCGGGAGAATCCCGAACCAATACTGAAGCATCTGGAGGGTCGAGAGCAGCACGGCGACGCCGGCGATCACCCCGACGCCCATCGCAAGACGCGGGCGCTCAGAGGCCCAGCTGAAAAACGTCGCGAGGTACACCGCAAGCACACCGAGGCCATCGGTGAACCCGCGGTGGCCGTAGCTCGCGCCGAACTGCCAGTCGGACCAGCTCGCAATCAAGTACGTGTTGACCACGAAGATGACAACCGTCGGCGCAACGAGACGTCGTGCCCACCCACGCGCAACCGGCAGGCCGGCGACAGCCAACAGCAGGATGGGCGACCAGAAGAAGAGACCCTTTTGCGTGCTGAACAGCACGCCGTACAGGTGCGGCGAGGCGAAGGTGAATCCGGCGCCGACAGCGCCGTAGGAGCTGACGATCCAGGACCCCGTGGCGCGCCTGTATATCAGGAGCTGAGGCAGGGCGCCGGCGGCGGCCACGGCGACCATCGTTGTCAGCTGACCGCGCCGGTTCCAGAGCGCCGCTCCGTCCAGGCGGAAGCGCCCGCTGACGCCCCACAGCGGAAGCATCAGAAGGAACAGCGCGTTGGTGTGCCGAGTCAGGAAGACGAGCGCTGCCGTCACGCCCAGCGCGCAGGCGAGCGCGAACGACTCCTCGGTCCACCACCGATCCGTCAGGTCGAGAAAGAGGGTGATCAGGAAGAACGAAAACGCATGACTGAACGTGCTCTCGTACACCCCGTAGTGAAACAGGTTCGTGCCGAACGTGATCGCGACGAGTGTCGCGAGCGCGATGCGGGGCGCGAAATGACGCAGCAGGACGCGGCGCAGCAGCGCGAGGCCGGCCACGAAATACGTCAGCCCTGCGAGCCCGGCGGTGTATTGGTAATAGAACGAGAAACCGTCCGGCGGGAGATTCGCCCATCGCGTCAACAGATGGCCGACGCCGAAAAACGGCGCCATGAGAATCGCCTCCCCGATCGGATGGGCGTTCAGCCAATACCCCGTGCCCGGCCATCGCGCGATCGCACTGAACGCCGGATAGCTGCCGCCGTACCAGTCGCGCGCCAGCGCTTCAAGCGTGGCGTCACGATACAACAACCAGGACGGAAGGTAGACGTAGTAGCTGTAGCCATCGGAACGGATCGGCACGTCGTTGATGACGATGGTGTAGACAGCGAGGAACGCGGCCACGGCGAGGATCGCCACGATCGCCACGTAGTGCCGGAGAATGAAAAAAGGCCGGGCGATGCCGCCCGGCCCTTGCGCTGAACTCGTCTCTCGAGCATATCACAGCGCTGGCGCAACGGCGGCTCGTCGCGTTAGCCTCCGCGCATGACAACCGCTGAACTGAACGGGTTTTGCATGCATTACGACGATCGTGGGGAAGGCGATCCGCTGGTACTGCTCCACGGTGGGATGGGAATCGGCGGCGACTGGCGCCACATCTTTCCGTCGGACCCCGACGGCTACCGGGTGATCGTCCCCGATCTCCGCGGGCACGGCCGCTCGACCAATCCTTCTGGCACGTTCACCTTTCGCCAATGCGCGAGCGATGTGGCGGCCCTTCTCGATCACCTCGGCGTTGATCGCGTAAAAGCCGTCGGATTGAGCATGGGCGCCAAGACGCTCCTGCACATGGCGACGGCGCACCCGGCCCGGATCGATGCGATGGTGCTGGTCAGCGCGACACCGCGATTTCCGCAGACCCTACGCGAGGCGGCGGCGCAATTCACGGCCCAGGGGTT
>DASZFS010000104.1:0-6747 GCA_035939575.1 Vicinamibacterales bacterium
CCAAATCCTGATGTCACGGCCTCCAGCAACTCAAAGAGACCGGCAATCCTAGCCGTCGAACGCGGCGATGCTTCTGCGACTCCTCTCACCGTTTACCCTCCGCTGCTTACTTGGTTACGCTGCGTGAGTGGCTCGACGTTCGAAGGCGGCCGGGCTGATCTGGCCCAGGGTCGAGTGCCTGCGCCGCTGGTTATAGAACACTTCGATATAGTCAAACAACTCCATCTTGGCCTCACCGCAGCTGTCGAAGCGATCGCGCAGCTCGCTCGTCACGCTGGAGAAGAAACTCTCCATCACCGCGCTGTCGTAGCAATTGCCCCGGCGGCTCGTGCTGCAGGTGATGCCGCGCGCCTCGAGGATGGTTTGGTAGTCCTCGCTCGCGTACGGACTGCCTTGATCGGAGTGGTGCAGGACACCCGCAACGGGGCAGCGGCGCTTCAGGGCCATGGCGAGCGCGCGGATGGCCAGGTGACGGTCATTGACGGCGCTGACGGCCCACCCCGCGACGAACCGCGAGAAGATCCAGGCGAAGACTACGCTTGGTTCTTGGCGAAAAAGGCCGCGGCTTTTTTTAGGATGTCGCGCTCCATCCGCAACTCGCCATTGTCTTTGCGCAGCTGCGCGAGCTCAAAGCGCTCCTCGGTTGTCAGTCCGGTCCGTCCCTTGGTCCGATCGGCCCGCACGTGACGGACCCACTGACTCAACGCCGACGGCGTCAGATCGAGCTCGCGCGCGACCGCGCCGACCGTTTTGTCTTCGTCGAGCACTAATCGCACCGCGCCGGCCCGGAACTCGTCACTGAACTGCCGCCGGGCTCGTCGCCCGCGCTTGTCTGACCCCATTCTGGCCATCGTATCCGCCTTTCGGATGATGTCCACCGAATCGGATCAAGCGCACATCGTCCAAACAGCCTTATCCCCAGGATGATGCTCATTCCCCTCCAGGAACGTCCCGCCCAATAAGCGGGTCGCCGCTTCAGGTTCATGACGGCCACCACTCGGACGACACCCCGGACGCGTGCTCGGCTATTCCATCACAGCAGCGTTGCACTTCAGTCAGGAGAGCAGCACCGAGGCCGGGGCTCTCGCTCATAGTACCGGGCGGCGTGGTTGAGTTCTTGCTCGGCCAGCGGGTTGAACGAAACATTCACTTCAGACGCGCTCGCGCGTCACGGAAGACATCAGCAGCGGGTCGACCCATCGTCGGGTCTGTATCCCAAGCCTGATCCCGGCGTTGCGCTTCGTCGGCCCAAAGCCTGGCGTTCTCTTCGTCCGAAAGGCTCTCGAGGCTCTCGAGAAGTTTTTCCGCCAATCGGGCACGATCCTGCGGGGCGAGTTTCAGAGCTTCCACTTCGAGTTCCTCGGTGCTCATGATTTCATTTTACCGCGCCCCGATGGGGCGCTGCCGCAACATCGCCATGCCGGTTTTTGTACCGGTCCTGTCGGTTTGAGCGTGATTCAGCGCGACAGTCAGTGAGTCTGGATGACCGCCGGATGACCGGAGAGAGTCCAGGAGGGGGTCGTGAGGTCTGCTTGAGGGTAGCTGACCGGAGGAAAGAGGCCAGTAGTCCAGCGGTGACCGCCGGGATGCCTGCGTGGCAGGTCGATGGACTACTTGAGGACTATGCGCACTATGCGCGTGGCGAGGCCGGAACGGTTTCGCCACATGTCCGCGAAGTAACCGGAGTCGAACCGTGTGACGTCAGGCAATTCGCGGGGCACTAAGCTCGCGCGTTCGTCGCAGCGTGAGTGATCATGAGTCGGCTCATCGAAGAGGAGCGCTTAACAATGAACTGGCTACAGCTCGTATCCTACTTTTTTGGAGGCCTGTTTCTGGCCAATGCCGTGCCGCACTTCGTCAGCGGCACTACGGGAAGACCCTTTCAGACACCGTTCGCAAAGCCTCCGGGGAAGGGTCTCTCGTCCTCGACCGTGAATGTTCTATGGGGCGTTGCGAACGGCGTGCTGGCCTATGTGCTCCTGCTGCGCGTCGGCCACTTCGATGCGCGCTCCATCGCCTGCATCGCGCCGTTCGCGGCTGGCGCGCTCCTCATCAGCCTACACGCGGCACGGCATTTCGGTCAGTTTCACGGGGGCAACGCCCCGCAACGCCAATGTGGATGAGAGTCGTGGCTTTGCTTGAAACGCCTCTAGGCTCAGAGGGGAGCGCCTTCTACGGCAGCCCGTATACGAACAACGCGAAGCCTGCGGCGACGGCGATGTATTGCTTTCCGTCCACGGCAAACGACACCGGGATCCCACGGATGTTTCCGCCGAGCTGCGTGTCCCAAAGCGGCTTCCCCGTTTCAGCGTCGAGCGCGAAGAAGTTGCCTTCTTCCGTGCCGCCGAACACAAGTCCACCCGCGGTGGACAACAAGCTGCTCCTACCGGCGGAGAGCAGTTTGAACTCCCATTTCAATTTGCCGGTCGTCGCGTCCAAGGCACGAACGGCGCTCCAGGCATCGTCGGTATTGAGAGTGCGCCCGCCCCCGCCCGTGAAACCGATGCCGGGCTTGTAAGCCGCCTCGCCTTTGTAGAAGATCGTCCCCATCTCGACGGCCGTCTGATAAAGGAGGTTCGTCTTGGGACTGTAGCTCGGGCTGTGCCAGTTCGCCGCGCCCTGAATGCTGGGATACACCAGAATGCCTTCGGTGTTCGGCTCGAGGCCTTTCTTCGCGATCGGGCGGCCTTTGGCATCGAGACCGTCCGCCCACGTCTGCTTCACGAAGGCGGTGCCGGCCACAAACTCGCCGGTGGCGCGGTCGAGCAGGTAATAAAACCCGTTGCGATTGGCCTGGGCCAGGAGCTTGCGCTGGCGGCCGCCAACCGTGGCGTCGAAAAGAATCATCGTTTCGTTCGAGTCCCAGTCGTGCGTGTCGTGCGGCGTGAACTGAAAATGCCACTTGATCGTGCCGTCGTCTGGGTTGAGGGCAAGGACGGAGCAGGTGTAGAGGTTGTCGCCCGGGCGGTCATCGCCGTTCCAATCGGGTCCGGGATTCCCCGTCTGCCAATACAACAGCTTTAACTCGGGGTCATACGAACCGGTCAGCCACGTCGAGCCGCCGCCGGTCTTCCAGCTGTCCTTGCCACCCCAGGTATCGTTTCCGGGCTCGCCCGGCCCCGGAATCGTATGGCGGCGCCACAGCCGCTTCCCCGTCTTTGCGTCGTACGCGTCGACAAACCCGCGGATGCCGTTTTCCGCGCCCGACACGCCAACGATGATCTTGCCGTCGATCGCGAGGGGCGCCAGCGTCAGGTAGTAGCCGATCTTGTTGTCATCCACCGTGACATCCCACCGCAGCGCCCCCGACTTCGCGTCGAGCGCTGCCAGGTGGCCGGCGATCGATCCGGCGTACACCATGTTGTCGAGCACGGCGACGCCGCGATTCACTGGAGGGGATCCGATCACGATCACATCGTCCGGGATCTTCGGCGTCCAGCTCCACAGCGGCCGCCCGGTGCGCACATCGAGCGCGGTCACCGTGCTCGGCGGCTCGGTCATGTACATCACGCCGTCCACCACGATGGGCGAGGTTTCGAAGACGCCCGCAACCCGAATCTGGTACACCCAGGCCGGCTTCAGCTGCGACACGTTCTGTTTGTTGATCTGGTCGAGCCGGGTGTACCGCTGGGACTTGTAGCTGCCGGCGTACGTCAACCAGTTCGCCGGCTCGCTCTCGGCTTTGACGAGGCGGTCGTAGGGAACCTGAGCGAAAGCGAGGCCTCCACCGAGGACGGCGGCCAAAACCGCGGCCGCAAAAGTCGTCTTCATTGTTCAGCCTTCTGTAAGCTGACGAGATATGCCACGAGATCGGTCAGCTCAGGCCCCGTGAGCCGCGATGCGAAGCTCGGCATCATGCTCTTCCCTGCCTGCTTGTCCAGCAGCTCGAGATCGCTCTTCCTCAGCGAGTAGAACTTGCCGGCCGCGTCGCGCACCTGAATCGTGAACGCATCTTCGTTGACCCGGATCCCGTGGACTTCGACGCGTTGACGGGTAATGATGTGCACGGGCAGGTACTCGGCGTAGCCTCGCGAGAGCACCGAAAGCGTGCCCTTCGGCAGCGACGAGCCAGGATCGACGACAGCCTCGCGCAAGTACGCCGCACCCCGCAGGAAACCAATGTCGGTGAGATCCGGACCGAGGTTGCCGCCCTCGCCAGCGACCATGTGGCATGATGAGCAGGCGAGATTCCTGTAGATGGCGGCGCCCCTCTTCGCGTCGCCCGGAACGGGATCCTGTGTCACTTTCCCGATCGATCGGACGTAGACGACAAGCTGGCGCAGCTCGTTCTCGGTGAACCGCCTGACGCGCGGCATCGCGGTATTCGGAATTCCATTCGCAATGACGTTGGCCAGCGCCGTGTCGTCCGCCGCGTGGTTGAGCCTGGGACGATTCAGGCTGGGCGCGTCGCCGCCGGCGCCGCCGGCGCCATGACACTCGACGCACATGCCCTGGAAGAGCCGCTTGCCGCCGTCCAGGTCGACGGCGGTCTGGGCACCGACTCGCACGGGCAACACACCGACCGCCACCGCGATCGCTCCGGTGCACAACGATCGTTTCGTGATCTCCATAGCCCCCTCAGGCCCAGCAGGAGTCTACACGATCGACAGCGACAAATGGTCACCGAGGGGTCGGCTGGGACTCTACTAGAAGCGCGGTATGCCTTGCTCGTCTACCCCCATCGTCGGTATCTTGCGTAATGCGACAAATGATGGAGGCAGCGTGGCGGCCGCCTAGTCGCTGTACAAGTCGTTCGGACAGTCCAATCAGTACTAGGAGATTGAAATGAGACGAATAGCGATCATCGGCGCCGTCGCCGGACTGGGGCTGGTTCCATTGCTGATTGCCCAGAGGCGTTCCTTCGAGAAATTCACGGTCGAAGGCCAGCCCATCGACAAGCGCCCCCCAGAACTGGATACCGATCATCCGGTGTTTCCGGGGCAGACGCATGCTCCCTACCACAAGACGACGGACGTCGCTGTCACAACCATCGCCAGTGGCTTGGACAACCCCTGGGCGGTCGCGCTCTTACCTAGCGGACGTTTTCTGATCACGGAGAAGCCGGGCCGCCTCCGCATCCTCAACAGGGATGGTTCGGCCTTGCATACCATCACCGCGAATCTGCCGCCGGTGTATTTCCGCGGACAGGCTGGCCTCCTCGACGTGGCGCTGGATCGGAACTTCGCGAGCAACCACAGAATCTTCTTCGTCTACATGCGCATCATTGACACCGACAATTCCGTCCAAGCGGTCGACAGTGCCACGTTAAATGAGGACGCGGGCACGGTGTCGAATGTGCACACCATCTTTCAGGGCACTCCGTTCACGAACAGAGCGGTGAGCCAGATCGGCTCTCGCATCGCTATCGATCCAAAGGACGGCAACCTCTTCGTCGCTATTGGCGACCGATCCACCGGCGATCCGATTCCGATGCAGGCGCAGCAAACCGACAAATACCTGGGCAAGGTGATCCACATCACACCAGACGGAAAGCCGGCCCCCGGCAATCCGGCGCTTGGCCTGCCGGAAGTCTGGTCCATGGGTCATCGAACACCGCAGGGGTTGACCTTCGCGCCCGACGGACGGCTGTGGGAAATTGAACATGGTCCGCGCGGTGGCGATGAGCTGAATCTGATCGAGAAGGGCAAGAACTACGGTTGGCCGGTGATCGTGCACGGCATCAACTATCCCGGCACGAAGATCGGCGACGCCATTGTCGAGAAGCAGGGACTAGAGCAGCCGCGGTATTACTGGGATCCGGTCATTGCGCCCTCCGGCTTGGTCTTCTATCGGGGCGACCTCTTCCCGCAGTGGAAGACCAGCGTGCTCGTGGGTGGCCTGGCCGGCCAGGCGATTTTCCGTCTGGAGTTGGGCAAGGACGATAAGGTCGTCAACGAGGAAGCGCTGTTGACGGATCTCAACCAGCGGATTCGCGACGTGCGCGTCTTTCAGGACGGTGCAGTCTATGTGCTGACCGACGGGGCTGGCGGCAGGCTGCTGAAGCTGACGCCGAATACCTCTCAAACGCGCCAATAATGTCGCGAGGTGCCCGCAGTCAGACGTATCCTTACGTCAAGATCGCCGGCGGACGGGTCTCGGTGAATGTCATAACGCTCAGAGGCGCGCAAGAGCCTCGCTTGCGTTTCGATAGGGTGGCTATCGGGCTGGTCAGGCGGTTGCGAGCGTCACTCGCCAAGTCTGTGCCGGATGGCAAGGCGGTCGTCGTGACCATCACGGCTCCAATACGGCAGGATTCGAAGACGGGAGCGGCGCTGCAAGTCAGAATCCGGGATCTGCTCAAGGCCAGGCGAGTGCGGCTCAAGGCCACGATCCATGGAAACCTGATTCAGGTTCGCGTTCTGAAAGGTGGCGCCGGTCAAACCTCAAAGCTGATCGGGTTCGTGCACAATCCCAAGCCGGATCCTTCGGTCCTGTTCGACGTGACGCGTTCCGTGCTTGCATGTATGGACTCCGGCAAACCCGGCGGCGACCGCTGGCTCATCATCGCCAATCAAGACCGACCTGCGCCCTTCGACACGGTTCGGCAGGTCTGTTTGGCGCTTCGTGCTCGCACCGTTTTCAAACGCATTCTCTTGGCGGAACGTGAAGGCGTCAGAGTCCTTTAACTGATTCAAATCACCAGATCGTCCTGATTCCGAGAGTCTTGATTTTCGGATCGTTCGTTGCGAGCGGAATGTTTTCGAGGTCGCTCTGTGCCGCGAGCAGCCGATCGAACGGGTCGCCATG
>DASZFS010000105.1:0-27227 GCA_035939575.1 Vicinamibacterales bacterium
CGAGAGATCAAGCGCGCGGAACACGTGGCACATGGAACGTCCCTGGGTGGCCGGCGTGGTGGTGATTCGAAACACCGGGAGCTTCGCGGTCAAAATTTCCGATCGCGACGCGCGAGGAGGGGTGTGTTGACAAGCGACGGCCCCTTCATAGATGAGTCTTCAGGCCCGGCCCCCGCGATCAGACGTGTTTCACGTTGTCATCGCTACGTGGGGACTCCCGGAACTGGCGCTCCAGCGTCCGGCCTACAACGTCTCGCGCCCCGAGGCCGACGGCCAAAGAAGCGGCGAACACGATGCCGCCAAACAGGATGGAAAACGCCAACAGCAGCACGCTCCGGCCGATGCCGAGATGATCGAGCGCCATCGCCCCTGCGACGAGCAGGACAAGCCACTTGACGGCGAGGCTGAGCAGGCGCGCGGATTGGATTTGCATGTTGACGGCGCCGATCAGCGCCGAGCGCGCCATGAACCGCGCGACCACCGCCCCGACGATGAGGATCATCAGCGCCGCCAGCAGATGTGGGAGGTACTCGAAGACAGAGAGGGCGAGCCGGGAGGGAATCGAGGCGTTCAGCGCCGTCAGGCCGATCAAAAGGCCGAGTATCAGAATCGTCCAGTACACGACGCGCGCGACGGTCTGTGACAGACTCGTCGACGATGGCCACGCCATCGAGGCGGCCAGTCCCCACTGCTCCGCCCGACGGTCGAAGTCGAGCCCCCGCAGCGCACGCAGGAGCAGCGTGCGGGCCAGGAGCGCGATCACGAACGCCGTCAGCAGCAGCAGCAGCGCCACCAGCGCTCCCGGCAGGAAGTTCGCAATCTGATCGACGACCTGAATGGTGGCCTGCCGCAGGATTCGGTCAACGTGTGCCCACATGGCTGCTCCTCTTCGTGCCGTCGACTCTCCGACGTACGATCCTCACCGAAGGCGTTCGGGCCATCGCCACCTCGAGATCAGGTGGCGTTTTTCCGACTCGAACCCCACGCACAGCTGCTCGACGCGCTCGTGTATCTGCGGCAGCGTGGCGCTCCGCATCTCCAGAACGAACGATGCCAGCCAGCCCGTGTAGAGTGGGGTCAGCGAGCGGAGCAGGTGGCCAAGGGGCATGACACGCAGGCTGTAGCCGAGCGCGAAGTCGTATACGACACTGGCCCACAGCCGATCGTCGAACCGGAACCGATCCGATGGGGAGTCGGTCAGCTTCCGCAGCTCGACGATGGTCCGTGGCGGAAGCACCCAGGTCCAGATCTCGCGGAGCTCGCGGTACCCGAGCCGGAAAGACTCCATGAGCCCGTCGACATTCAGGGGCAGAGCCTCCGGCGCACTCGCCGGAACGGTGCCGAACATCGGGATCGCGGCTGATCCTCTGACGCGCTGCCAGACGTCGACACGGTGTTCCATATCGCCGAACAGCGCACCCACCACCTGAGCGACCGTCGTGCTCAAATCGGCGGCGGTTCCGCGCGACGTCGCCCTGCGGGGGCCGAGCGCCGCCTCGCACAGGCGGAACTCTCCGCACGCCGCGGCAACGGACAGCCAGAGGTCGATCCCGACGGGCGCCAGCTCGACATCCCAGAAATCCTGTTCCAGGTAATACGTGACCAGTCGGCCGGAACAGGCGAACTCGGTCGCGGCCGGCTGATGGAGCCGTACGCCGTACAGCGCTCTGAACATCGGATAGACGATGCTCCGCGTGATCGCGCCATCGTTCACGTGGTGCGCGTAATACGGCGATACGTAATCGAACCCGTCGGTCAGCACGGGTGTGATGAGCCGTTCGATCCACTCGGGCTCGACGGTGTGAAGGTTCGCATCGATGACCACGCAAGCGCTGGCGTTCAGGCGCTGTACGGCCTGCAGAATCGCCCGCAACGCCGCCGCCCGAGCGGGATGGCCGTGGTAGGGCAACTCACTGAGCCGTAGCCCGCCGTCGAGGGCCACGTCCACGAGCGCGGTGGGCTCCATGGCCTCGCGCACCGCTTCCCGGGTGCCATCCGTAGACCCGGCGTCCGCGAGGACGAATCGTGTGGCGCTCGACGCAAAGTACCGGGCGAGGCCGTCGCGCAGGGCGCGGACGACCCCGCCGATCGTGCTGACGTCGTTGTAGCTCGTCAAGGCGACGACGATGTCGGCGCGCGAGGCCGCGACGTCAGCGACTTGAACGCTGGAGCTCAAACCAGTAGAAGTCATACGGCCCAAGCGACAGAAAGTACGGCGCCGTTCCGATCGTCGGAAATTCCGTGTAGCCGAGCATCTCCACCGGCGTCAGGCCGGCAAAGGCGCTCAAATCGAGCTCGGCCGGCTGTACCGTGCGCGACAGGTTGGCCACGCAGAGAATAACGTCATCGCGGTAGCGGCGGACGTACGCCAGCGCCTTGCGGTTGGGTGGCGACAGGAACTCGATCGTTCCTCGGCCGAAGACCTTGAACAGCTTCCGGAGCCCAATCATGTTGCGCGTCCAGTGGAGCAGCGACGCGGCGTCACTCTCCTGGGCTTCCACGTTCACCGCGGGGTACCCGTACACCGGATCCATGATGACCGGACTGTAGAGCCGGGCGGGATCAGCGCGTGAGAAGCCCGCATTGCGGTCGCCCGTCCACTGCATTGGCGTGCGAACGCCGTTGCGATCCCCAAGGTAGAGATTGTCGCCCATTCCGATCTCGTCGCCGTAATAGATGATGGGAGTCCCCGGAAACGAGAAGAGCAGCCCCACGAGCAGCTCGATCCGGTGCCGGCTGTTGCCCACGAGCGGCGCGAGACGCCGGCGAATGCCTAGATTGATCCGTGCCTGCGGGTCGATGCTGTAGGCGAGGTACATGTAGTCACGCTCGTCGTCGGTCACCATCTCGAGCGTCAGCTCGTCGTGATTCCGCAGGAACAGCGCCCATTGACAGTTGTCCGGAATGGGCGGGGTCTTGTCCATGACCTCGGTGATCGGTTGCCGATCCTCCAGGTGCAGGGCCATGAAGATGCGGGGCATGACAGGAAAGTGATAGGCCATGTGACATTCGTCGCCATCGCCGAAGTAGGCCCGGACATCGGCTGGCAACTGGTTCGCCTCGGCCAGCAGCATCCGTCCCGGAGCTCTTTCGTCGATGTGCTTTCGAACGAGCTTGATGATCGCGTGCGTTTCGGGCAAATTCTCGCAACTCGTGTGATCGCGCTCCACCAGATACGGCACCGCGTCGAGCCGGAAGCCATCGACACCGAGATCGAGCCAGAAGTCCAGGACGGCGAGCATCTCCCGGATCACGGCGGGATTGTCGTAATTGAGGTCCGGTTGATGTTGGAAGAACCGGTGCCAGTAGTACGCCTGCGCGACCGGATCCCACGTCCAGTTCGAGCGCTCCGTGTCCAGGAAGATGATCCGCGCCTCCCGATACCGCTGATCGGTATCGCTCCAGACGTAATACTCGCGTTCTGGTGAGCCGGGCGGGGCCGAACGTGCCCGCACGAACCACGGGTGCTGATCCGACGTATGGTTCAGGACGAGCTCGATCACAACCTGCAGGCCGCGCTCGTGGGCCGCATGCAGAAACGTCTTGAAATCGTCCAGCGTTCCGTAACTCGGATGGACATTGACGTAGTCGGCAATGTCGTACCCGTCGTCTTTGAGCGGCGACGGAAAGAATGGGAGCAACCAGAGGCAGGTCACGCCAAGGTTCTGCAGGTAATCCAGTTTCTGGGACAGGCCTTGAAAATCGCCGATACCGTCCGCGTTGCCGTCGCAGAATGACTTGACGGGCAGCTCGTAGATGATCGTGTCTTTGTACCAGAGCGGGTCGCTCCCGATCCCTGTTCGTCTCATGAGTGCATCGTCGCATTCATTTCCGCTCCTTTGACAGGGCGAAAACGGAAGAGCTAGCGACACGGGTGACTCACAACACGGCCGAAGACTCATGGCCGCGTGCAGTTGCCTCGCCCCAAAATCAAGGTTCTGAAGGGTTGGACAGGGCGTCAGAAATCGAGGGCGTAGGCAACTGCACGCGACCATGAGTCTTCAGCCCACCTCAGACTCTTCAACCCACCTCAGACTGGCCTTGCCTGGCGAGCTGCAACTCGAACGCGATACCCTCCGTCTCGAGCCGGCAGGTTCCGAACCGACTCTGTGCGACGAGCGCCTCGAGGGCGTCGCGCGTGTAGGCGCGCCTCAGCAGCACGAACCGAAAGGTCCAGCGTGTGATCAAGGCGTCGAGTGGCGACAGGTGCATGTTCCGCACCTCGGTTGCGATCTCCTCGCGCGACGCGTCCTTCCGTAAATCGTAGATGGACGCCTGACCTCCGGGCCTCAGGACCCGATGGATCTCGTTGAGCGCGCCGATCGGGTCGCTGAAGTTCTTGAACGCGGCCGTGCAGACGACGAAGTCGAACGATGCGTCGGGAAACGGCATCGCCGAGGCGTTGCCGTGGCGGAAGTCGACAGAAACTCCCGCCGTGTGCGCAGCGTCGCGAGCGATCCGGACGAATGACTCGCTGATGTCGAGGCCTGTCACACTGTAGCCGGACTTCGCGAGCTCAATGGCGCAGAACCCCGGCCCCGGGGCGACTTCGAGCACTCGCCCGCCGGGCGCGACGCGGTTGGCCACTGCTTCAGCGACCTTGACGAACCGGCGCCGGTCGCGACCGGTGTTCTTGGTGTACCACGCGGCGATCGGTCCCTCCATCGCCAGACCCTTGTAGGCCTTCCTGGTTGTCGCCATGGCATCTCTCCCTTTTCCCTTGCCCTTGCCCGACAGTTGCCTAGCCTATAGACATGCTATGTCTAGACATACAATAACTATTCATGCCGAGTCAAGCCAACCAGGTACGCTCGAGCATGCAGGCTTGTCCATGAGCGATCCGGCTCGTCCGCGCTCCCCGTTGTGGATGGTGGTGCTCGCGTTCATCAGCGAGGCGCCAATGCATCCCTACCGCATCCAGACGCTCATCAAGGAGCGCGGCAAGGATCAGATCGCGAACGTCGCGCAGCGCAACAGCGTGTACCAGACGATCGCAGCGCTGCGACGAGCAGGGCTGATCGCGGTGCGCGAGACGTCCCGCGCGGAGCGCCGGCCGGAACGTACGGTTTACCAGGTCACCGAGGAGGGCCGGCGGACGCTGCGCTCCTGGATGGGAACCGTGCTGTCGACTCCCGCGCGCGAGTTCCCCGATTTTCCCGCGGCGCTGTCGCTGGTGGCTGGCGTCCCGCCCGACGAAGTCCGCACGCAGCTGGAGACACGTGTCGGGGCGCTCGCAGCACGACTGGCCGATCTCGAGACGCCGGTTCCCAACTTGCCCCGGCTGTTTCTGCTCGAGGCGGAATACATGGCTGCGGTCGTGCGCGCCGAGATCACATGGCTCCGCGGCATCATTGGCGACCTCCGCTCGCGGCGGCTCACCTGGTCCGAGGCGTGGCTTCGCCGGATCGCAGCGGAGTGGGCCTCGCCTGTCGCGACGCGTGGACGCCGTCCCCCGGGCCCGCGGGGCTCCCGGAGGAAGCCGAGCCGCTGACCGGTACACTCAGGAGCATGCGTCGTGAGCTGCGCCCCTTGCTGAGGCTCGCCGGGCCGGTCGTACTCGCCGAGATCGGTTGGATGAGCATGGGCATCGTCGACACCATCATGGTCGGTCCGCTCGGGCCGGCGGCGATCGGCGCCGCGGGAATGAGCAACTCGCTCTTCTTCTCCGTCGCGGTCTTCGGCATGGGCGTCATGCTCGGACTCGACGCGCTGGTGGCGAAGTCGTTTGGCGCCGGGCGGCTCGACGAGTGCGTGCAGTGGCTCGAGCACGGACTGGTGGTCGCGCTTGTGGTGGCCCCCGCGATCATGCTGGTCTTCTATGGTGCGCTCACAACGAGCGCGCACTGGGGGCTGCACCCCACCGTCCGCGCGCTGGCGCAGCCCTACATGGCGATCCTCGGCCTGGGCGCGCTGCCGCTGCTTCTGTACGCGACATTCCGGCGATACCTGCAGGGCATCCACACCGTGCGACCGGTGATGATCGCGCTCGTGACCGCCAACCTCGTCAACGCGTTCGGCAACTGGGTGCTGATCTGGGGGCACCTCGGCATGCCGGCACTCGGAATCACGGGATCGGCGTGGGCCACGGTTGCCGCGCGCGTCTATATGGCTGCGTTCCTCGGCGTGGCGATTCTGGTCGTGCACCGACGACGGCACGTTTTTACTCCGGGGGCCCGTTCGCCCCGGTGGCAGGCGGCGCGCGTATGGCGCCTGCTCGCGCTCGGCGTGCCGGCCGCGTCGCAGGTGGCGCTCGAGGTGGGCGTCTTCGCAGCGGTGAGCGCGCTGGCAGGCAGACTCGACCCGGTTTCGCTTGGTTCCCACCAGATTGCGTTGAACATCGTGGCGCTTGCCTTCATGGTGCCGCTGGGCCTGTCGTCCGCCGCCGCCGTTCGCGTAGGCCATGCGGTCGGCGCTGGAGACCGGGACCGCGCGGTGCACGCCGGGTGGACGGCGCTCCTTGTGGGCGGCGCCATCACGGCAGCCGTCGGCGCGTCGTTCATCGTCGCGCCCATGCCGATGCTGCGTCCTTTCACGAGCGATTCACAGGTGCTGTCCATCGGCGTCCGGCTGCTGTCCATCGCAGCGGTGTTCCAGTTGTTCGACGGGACGCAGGCGGTGGCGACCGGCGTACTACGTGGCGTCGGCGACACACGGACGCCCATGCTCATGAACGTCATCGGCCACTGGGCGTTCGGATTGCCTGTTGGCTGGGCGCTGTGCTTCCGTTACGGGTGGGGCGTGGCCGGCCTGTGGATCGGATTGTCAATCGGTCTGATCTTCGTCGCGACCGTTCTCACCTTGGCGTGGAGCTGGAAGTCGCGCGGGCTGGCCGGCGGCTTCGCCGAGGGTGCTGACGGCTTCGCCGAGGGTGCTAACGGCTTCGCCGAGGGTGCTAACGGCTTCGCCGAGGGTGCTAACGGCTTCGCTGAGGGTGCTGACGGCTGACGTGGAGGACCACGCGGACGCGCGTGCGCCCACAGCAAGGCGTGGGACGATCACTCACTGACTGCCTCGGCCAGCCCGCGTGCATGACATATATTCGAAGGCGTTGGTGCTTGAGTAGTACTTCCTCAAGGAGCAGCGGATCGCCGGCCGTCATTCGAAACCTGGGCGACTTCACGGGAAGCGGACTCGATTCGTACGAGATGCCGGGCGGACCTGGCCCCATGTGAATGCCGACTGGAACATCGGACTCTTCAGCCAGCTGCCAGAATGGTTCCATTCGTGGGTCGGCCGGTGAGAGGCCCAGGTATTGCGGCTCCAACTCGGCAAGCGCCCTGATGCGGCCCCCTCGCAATTCAGCACGCAACCAGGCGACGTCTGGGAACTCCGTCTCAGTCTCGAAGCACGGGCGGCCGGTGTACGGCGCGTGGCCACGGTCGCATGGAAGCACTAACCTCACACGCGACAAATCGCCTGGCGTTTCGCACGGCTGGCGCCTTCACTATATGCACCGTGAGTAAGCGTCCGCAAGAGGCAACCCGTTTGGGCACCAGCCGAGTGGCCCAGAGCGCGCGTTCAAAATCCCGGCGGGCGCTCTCCTGCCACGTCGAATGCCCGTTCCAGCGCGATCCCCGCGCGTGCGACCACGCCCTCGTCGAACAAACGGCCGATCAGCGTCACGCCGTGCGGTACGCGGCGTGGCGGCGAAAACTTCGGCAGCGGGTTTGCCGGGTCGGGCGCCCAGTCGCTGCGCGCTTCGGAGACGTGCACGAACCCCGCGCGAAGGGTGAGCGATGGGTGGCCGGTGAAGTTGGACAGCGTCAGCATCTCGTCGCGCAGCGACGGCACGAGCAGCAGGTCCACCTCGGAGAACACACGCGCCATCTCCTCGGCAACCCGCCGCCGAAATCGATCGGCCTGCACGAAATCGACGGCTGAAAGAAACCGCGCCTCGCGAAACAGGTTGGGCCACGCGTCGGGCACCTGGGCCTTCAGCTTGCTCAAGCCGCCGTTCAGCGTGAGCTCTTCAAACGCGGCCGCGGCTTCGCTGAAGAGCACGTGCTGCAGCGACCCGTACGGCCAGTCGGGCAGGCTGACCTCGGTCGTCATCATCCCCAGCGTTCTCGCCGCCTCGAGCGCGGCGCGGTCGACATCGGTCGCCGGGCTCTCCTTCATCCACGCTGGGAAGTAGCCGAGGCGAAGCCCCCTGGCCGGCGCGGTGGCGTCGAACTCGAGGTGACTGGGCACGCTCGAGACGTCGCCCGCGTCGGGCCCGGTGATCGCACGCAGCACGAGCATCGCGTCCTCGACACCGCGCGTCATCGGTCCGAGCTTGTCGAGCGACCAGCACAGCGTCATGGCGCCGGTGCGAGGGACCCGCCCGAAGGTCGGGCGCAACCCGGTCACGCCGCAGCGCATCGATGGGGAGATGATGCTGCCGCCCGTTTCACTGCCGACGGAGAAGGCGACGAGCGCCGCCGCGGTGGCCGCGCCAGGCCCGGCGCTCGATCCCGACGCGCCTTCCTCGAGCAGCCAGGGGTTCATCGTCTGCCCGCCGAACCAGATGTCGTTCAGCGCGAGCGCACCAAGGCTCAACTTGGCGATGAGCACCGCGCCGGCGTCGTTCAGACGATGCACGACTGCGGAATCGGCGGTCGGAACGCGATCCCTGAACGGCTCCGCGCCATACGTCGTTACGATGCCTGCGGTATCGAGCAGATCCTTGACGCCGTACGGAATACCGTGCAACGGCCCGCGATATCGCCCGGCGGCAATCTCGGCGTCGGCCTGCTTCGCGCGGGCGAGCGCGCTGTCCTTCGTGAGGGTGATGATGCACCGGAGCTTCGGATCGAACTGCTCGATCCGGCGGAGATAGATGTTGGTCAGACGCTCGGACGTGAGCGCTTTCCGTTCAATCCAGCGCGACAGCTGCGTCACGGGCGCGAAGGCGATGTCGGCCTCGCTCGAGGGCAATGGACCTGCGTCGGCCTTGCTGCGTACGAACGCGTCGCGCGTCGGACCCGAGGGCCCGCCCGTGAGCGCTGGATTCCACTGCGTGGCGGGGGCGGTGCGCGGGTCAAGCGCGACCGTTCGCGGTCCCACGCGCCGCTCGAGCAGCGGCGCCATCGACTGCCGCCAGCTGGCTGCCGCCATCTCGCGGTCGGCGGGGCTCATCGTCACCTGCGCGAGCTTTTCCGCTTCAGCGAACGTGGCGGGCGACACGACAGGGCCAGACGCCGGCGCGGTGCCGAACGCGGGCGGCGCGCCTGGCGTGGCCTGGGTCGCCGGTGCCGGTGGCGGCGTGGACGTCACACCAGGCGCGGAGCGCTGTTCACTACCGCAAGCGACGGTCGCGGCGCCAAGCAGGCCCAGCGGGGCGGTGATCAAGAACTGTCTGCGCGTGTTCATGGCGGGACATTAGAACCCATCTCATAGACTGGCTGCACACTCCGAGGCGGGCTGAAGGTAGAGCCACGAGTCTTCAGCCCCATTCTGATTAGTTGTCAGTGTCGCTTCTGCCGACGCATTTACGATCTTCTAGCGGTCGCTCGAAGGCTTTGGCCTCACGGCATTCGGCAACGCCAACCGGTTGCCATGCGTGACGTAGCTGATCTGCAGGTTGTAGCCGTTGGGCGTCATCGTGTGGTAGCTCTTGAACGCGGCGACATGAATCTCGTCACCGGTTGACGTATCGACTTGCGCTCTGAGGCCCCGCTTCTCGAGCTCCGCCTTCACGCCGTCGGTATCCCAGGGCTCGATCCCGAACGAGATGTGATCGATGCCGACGCGTCTCGCGCCGCCCGCTCCGCGTCCGCCGCCACGCCCAAAGCCGGGGTCGAGTGGGTTGCCGCCGCGGATGATGATGTCGCCGACGTCGCCGATCATGCACTCGTTCTGACTGCCCTCGTCGTAGGTTTCCTTCCACCCGAGGAGGTTGGTATAGAACGACGTGCTCCTCTTGTAGTCGGTCACGCCGAACGAGAAGTGGTCCAACCACACGGTCTTCCATCCAGTCGGCTCGAACGGCGCGGGCGCCGACGACCTGGCGCTCGCCGGCTGCGTCCGGCGGCTCTTCGTGAGGCCGGCGCTACCGTTGCCGATCTGAAGATCGAATCCGTCCGGATCCTTCACGCGGAAGCTCTCGAAACCTTTGCCATCGTGCTCGGCGACCGGGGTGAGGCCGCGCTTCCGAAGCTCCGCTTCGACGTTCTTCGTGTTCCATGGCTCGATGCCGAAGCAGAAGGACTCGACGACCGCGCGCACCGGGCCGCCGCGCCCACCACCAGCAGCGCCACCGCCTGCCGCGGTGGCCTCGAACGTTTCGGGAGGGGCCTGCCTGAAGATGACTGAGCCCCAGTCTCCAATGTCCAGCACGGCCTGTTTGCCGTCATCGCTCCGGAGCTTCCACCCCATGAGGGCGATGTAGAACGCCGCCTCCTTCTGATAGTCCGCGACCCGGAACACGAGATGGTCCAGGGACACGGTCTTCCACCCTGTAGGCTGGAACACGGGTGGAATCGGCGTCGTGTTGCACGCCGGCGTCCCGAACGTCCGCATACAGCGGCCCTGGCCGATCACAGACAGCGGCGCCCCAGCCACGGCTGCGCCCAGGGTCTGCAGCACTCTGCGCCGAGAGATCATCCGCCAGTCGTCGCTCATATCGCCCCCTCGTGGAATGTCCACGCTCGTCCCCAGAGGTGACTGACGGCTCACGACACCGTCACAGTTGCCGGGTCAAGGCAACTGTCACGCTGCCACGACCCGTCAACCACCTGACAGCCGGGAAGATTATCACCTGATTGTTCGAATCGATCCGAAGGCCGATTTTTCACGCTCGCGTCATAGCCTCCCACCGGCAGGGCGTGCTACCGTAAATCGCGAGATATGAGACGTCCTTTCGTTCTCGCGTGTCTGGTGGCGGGGGCCGCCGCAGGCGTGGTTCCTATGGCTCCGGCGCACGCGCAAAATGCTTCCCCCCTCGACGGCGTCTGGACGCTCAACCGCTCGCTGAGCGAGTTGCCGCGCGAGATCGGATTCAACGTCAACTGGCTGCCCTCGCCCGGCGGCGGCGGAGGCCAGAACACGGGATCAACGACCGGCGGCGGACGCGGTCGTCGCGGATCGGGAGGAGGCGGGGGCGGTGTCGGGAGGGGGTACACGGGTCCGTCTTCCGCGCCGCGTGAAAGCTATGAGGACGCCCGGCGCGTCCAGCTGCTGACCGACGAAGGCCGCAACCCTCCGGCGCGCCTGATGGTCGTCGACACGCCGGCCGCGGTCACGATCACGAACGAGCTCGGCCAGTCGCGCGTCCTTCACCCGGACGGCAAACAAGAGTCGATCGAGATCCAGGGCGTGCCGGTCCCCGTGACGACGAAGCGCGAGGGCGATCGACTGCTGGTCGTCTACCACGTCGAGCAGGACCGCGAGGTGCGGTTCACCTACTCACACGCCACCAGCCCGTCCCAGCTGATCGTGGAGGTCCAGTTCCTCGAGCACGGCGCGGGCGACAAGGCCAAACGCATCTATGAGCCCGGCGTCGGAACCGAGACGCTCACGTCACCCGCCGCGGCTCCCGCGGCCCCAGGGGCAGCTGGACTCCCGGCGCACGAGACTTTTGATGCGCGACCGAACGCCGAGCTGAAAGGCCTCAAGAGCCTCGGGATTCTCGTCGAAGATCTGAGCGCGCAGGCCATCGCGTGCGGGCTGAATCACGATACGCTCGAGGCCGCGCTGTCGAAGCGGCTCACAGATGGCGGCTTCACGGTGCACAAGAACTCGGACGAGGACACGTACGTGTACGTCAACGTGATGACGACCAGCGTGTCCACCGGCACGTGCGTGTCGCGGTACGACGCCTTTCTCTACACGCACGCCACGGCCAACCTGTCGTACCGCGATCAGCCGGTGCTGGTGCAGGTGTCGCTGATCCACCGCGGTGGCATCGGCAGCAGCGCGCCGGCCGCGCACCCGGCGGCGGTCGGGCGCGGGCTCGAGAACTACGTCGATCTCTTCGTCACGCAGATCCGCGACGCGAACAAATGAGCGCGCGGACGGCCCGGACGTCAGGTCGTCCAGGGAGGTCCTCCATGCAGGCATGGCTCGTGGTATGGCTGGCTGTTGCGCTGTACACATCGCCCGCCGCCGCGGGACAGTCACGAGACTCACGAGACTCACTACACTCTCTACACTCTCTACACTCTCTACACTCTCTACAGGGGGCGCTTCAGTCCCCCGCAGGCGACTACGCGCCGGCCGACATCGCGTACGGCGCACGGCTGTACGACGCGCAGTGCACGACGTGCCACGGCGCAAACGGCGACGGCGTCGGCGGCGTCAACCTCCGGAGCGGCAGGTTTCGAAACGCGGTCACCGATCAGGATCTCCTGCGGGTCATCTCGAACGGCATCCAGGGCACGGGGATGCTGGCGTTCAGGCTCGACGCGGCCGAGCAAGCGGGCATCATCGCTTTTCTCCGGAACATGAACACGTTCGATCGCGGCTCGGTCAGCGCCGGCGACGCGGCTCGCGGCCGGACCACGTTCGAGGGCAAAGGTGGCTGCGCGCGCTGTCATCGCGTCGGCGCGCAGGGCGCACGCGTCGCGCCCGACCTGAGCGACGTCGGCGCCTTGCGCAGCCCGGCCTCCCTCCTGCGATCGCTCACCGACCCGACCAGCCAGATGATGCCCATCAACCGGCCGGTTCGCGCGGTTCTCCGCGACGGTACGGTCGTCAACGGCCGCCGCCTCAACGAAGATACCTACACGGTTCAGCTCTTCGACGATCACGAGCGGCTCGTGTCGCTCAACAAGAGCGACCTCCGCGAGTACACGATCCTGACGACGTCGCCCATGCCGTCGTATCAGGGCGCGCTCAGCTCGGCGGAGCTCGCTGACCTCGTTGCCTACCTGCTCTCGCTGAAGGGACGGTAACCATGAAACGATACGCGCTCGCGTCCCTCGGGGTGTTGCTGACCGCCGCTGCCTTGCACGTGCAGGCGCAGGTCGGCGCGGACCGCGTCTTGAATGCTGCGAGGGAGCCGCAGAACTGGCTGACGTACTCGGGTGGCTACTTCAGCAACCGCTTCAGCAACCTGTCCACGATCACGCCTGACAACGTCAAGAACCTCGAGCTGAAGTGGATGTATCAGGCCGCGGTCGCGGGCGCCTGGCAGGCAACGCCGCTCGTCGTGGACGGCGTGATGTACGTGACGCAGCGGCCGAACGACGTCCTCGCGCTCGACGCGAAGACGGGGCGCGTGTTCTGGATGTACCGGCACACGCTCGATCCCACGCAGATCGTCTGCTGCGGCGCGAACAATCGAGGGCTGGCGATCCTCGGAGACACCCTCTTCATGGGCACGCTCGACGCGCACCTCGTCGCGATCGACGCGAAGAGCGGCCGCCCGCTGTGGAACGCGCGAGTGGCGGACAACAAGGCCGGCTACTCGCTCACGCTCGCGCCGTTGGTCGTCAAGGACAAGGTGATCGTGGGCGTTGGCGGCGGCGAGTACGGGATCCGCGGATTCGTCGCCGCGTTCGACGCGCGAACCGGGAGCGAAGCGTGGCGGTTCCACACGATCCCCGGCCCCGGCGAGGCCGGATTCGACAGCTGGAAGCCGTGTCCGCCGACGCCGACGACGTTCTGCGATGGCACTGCGTGGCAGCATGGCGGCGGCTCGGTCTGGGTGACCGGCTCGTACGACTCGAGCCTCAACCTCACGTACTGGGGCGTCGGGAACGCGGGGCCCGACTGGAACCCCGAACAGCGGCCGGGGGACAACCTCTATACCGACTCGGTCGTGGCGCTCGACGCCGACACCGGCCGGCTCAGATGGCACTACCAGTTCACGCCGCACGATCGCTACGACTACGACTCCGTGCAGGTGCCCGTGCTCGCCGACATCACGTGGCGCGGCGCACCGCTGAAGGCGATGATGTGGGCGAATCGCAACGGCAATTTCTACGTGCTCGATCGCGAGACCGGAAAGTTCCTGGTCGGCAAACCGTTCGTGAAGGTCAACTGGGCCGACGGCTTCGACGAGCGCGGCCGGCCGAACCAGACGCCGCAGCCGTCCGGCCAACCGACATGGCCCGGCAACCAGGGCGGCACCAATTGGTACTCGCCGTCGTACAGCCCACACACGGGGCTCTTCTATGTCTCCGCGTGGGAAGGATACGCAACGATCTTCGGCGGGACGCCGGTCGAGTACCAGGAGGGGCGAAACTTCGGCGGGGGCGTCAACCGGCCCTTTGTCCCGGTGCCGGGCGCGCCAGCCGTGCCCGGTCTGCGGCGGGGTCCGATCAACAACTGGACCGAGGCGGCCGCGACTGGCGCGGTGCTCGCGCTCGATGCGGGGACGGGGCAGATGAAATGGAAGTTCCCGATGACTGACGTCACCGACAGCGGGATTCTCACGACCGCATCAGATCTGCTGTTCACGGGCGGCCGCGAGGGCTATTTCCAGGCGCTCGACGCGCGAACCGGACGGTTGATCTGGAAAACGAACCTGGGCGCGCAAATCGTGAACGGCCCGATCACATATGCTGTCGACGGCAAACAGTACGTGGCGACGATCGCCGGCCTCTCGCTGACCGTTTTCGGGCTGCGGGAGTGAATGCGTAGGAGGTCTTCTTTGCGCACGCCCCGATTCTTCATCGCTGCTCTTGCGTCGCTGCTGTCGGCGACGCTCATGGGACAACAGCCCCAGCAGCCGCAGCCGCCATCGACGACCGCGACGACGACGCCGGCCGCGTCCAACCCGCGGGCCGACCAGTTCAAGCGCGACGTGGGGCTCGAGGTCGACGGCCTGGGCGAAATGGTCCAGCGCATGAACGACCAGGTCTTCAGCTTCGCCGAGCTCGGCTTCCAGGAGTTCGAGACGACGAAGTATCTGACGGGCATCCTGAGACAGAATGGCTTCTCGATTCAGGAGAACCTGGCGGGTATTCCGACGGGCTGGATGGCGAGCTGGGGATCGGGCAAGCCGGTCATCGCGCTCGGCTCGGACATCGACGACATCCCGCAGGCGTCGCAGAAGCCTGGCGTTGCCTATCACGATCCGATCATCGAAGGCGCGCCCGGGCACGGCGAGGGCCACAACTCGGGCATGCCGCTGCAAATCGCCGCCGCGCTCGCCGTCAAGAAGATCATGGAACAGCAGCACCTCTCCGGCACGCTGCGCCTGTGGCCGGGGGTAGCCGAGGAGCTGGACGGCGCGAAGGCGTACTACGTGCGCGCGGGCGCGTTCAAGGACGTCGACATCTCGATCTTCGTGCACGTTGGCTCCAACATGCAGGCGAACTGGGGCGAGAGCTCATCGAACGCCCTGGTCTCGGTCGAGTACCACTTCACGGGCGAGAGCGCGCACGCGGCGGCGGCGCCGTGGCGAGGCCGCTCCGCGCTCGACGCGGTGGAGCTCATGGACACGGGCTGGAACTTCCGGCGCGAGCACCTTCGACTACAGCAGCGCTCGCACTACGTGATCACCAATGGCGGCGATCAGCCGAACGTGGTCCCGCCGAACGCCACGGTCTGGTACTACTTCCGCGACACGAACCATCCCAACACCAAGGCGTTGTGGGAGATCGGCGACAAGATGGCGCAGGCGGCAACGATGATGACCGACACCGAAGTGTCATCGCGGCTGCTCGGGTCGGCGTGGTCCGGCCATTTCAACAAGACGATCGCCGAAGTGATGCACACGAACATCGAGCGCGTGGGTCTGCCGCAGTGGTCCGAGGCAGATCAGACGCTGGCGAAGGCGCTGCAGCACGAGTTGAAGGTGCCGGAGATCGGGCTCGCCACCAAGATCGAGCCGCTCCGGGGCCGGTCGGAGATTCCGGATGACGAGCGGCGCGGCGGCGGATCGGACGATATCGGTGACATCTCGTGGAATGTGCCTACGGTCACGCTGAACTACCCGGCGAACATGCAGGCGGGACCGGGGCACAACTGGGCGAACGCGGTCTCGATGGCTACGCCGATTGCGCACAAGGGCGTGCAGTACGGCGCGAAGGTCGTGGCGCTCACGGTGATTGACTTCCTGATGACGCCGGAGCTCGTGACGCAGGCCTGGGACTACTTCAGGAACGTCCAGACGAAGGACACGAAGTACGTGTCGTTCATCCGGCCCGGGGACAAGCCGGCGATCTGGCTCAACGAGCAGACGATGGCGAAGTACCGGCCGGAGATGAGGAAGTATTACTACGATCCGTCGAAGTACAAGAGCTATCTGGAGCAGCTCGGGATCAAGTATCCGACGGTGCGTCAGTAGAGTGGCTCGTGGGTGACGGCTACAGCGGTGGGCCGAACACTCGGAGGTGGGCTGAAGACTCATGCCGCGTGCAGTTGCCTACGCCCTCGATTTCTGACGACCCTTTCCAACCCTTGAGAACCTTGATTTTTGGGGCGAGGCAACTGCACGCGACCATGAGTCTTCAGGCCGCCTTAAGGTCTTCAGCTCCGTTCGCTTTGAGGCGCGCGCTTCACGGATGACCTTTGACGAACAGGCCGCAGATGCGGCCGATCGGCAGGCTGACGAGGCTTACGATTACGGCGGCCGTGACGAGCGGCGTCACCACCGCATCACACCGAGCGTTGTAGTACTCGATTCCGCACCCAATGGCCAGGACCAGCCACGAGACAACGGTGCCCGCGTAGCCGGCGAGCGACGCTCGAGCCCCGAATCGAGCGGGGCGCTTCAGCAGCGCTCTCTCGCCGATCAGGAGGAGCAGATTGAAGGCAATGACGGCGGCGACGAGGATCCGCGTTGAGGCATCGAAGTCAGTCATGCCCAGGAGCAGCAACCCGGCCGCGCCATTCGCGGCGACAAGCAAGGACTTCACGGCGCCTCACTGAATCTAGTTATCTGGTTATCTGGTTATCTCGTCGCCCTTGAGGACCGCGGCAGCCGCCACCGGGACTAGCTGAGCCCGCCGACGCGATGCTCGGCTGATGCCTCAGAATGGGCTGAAGACTCATGGCCGCGTGCAGTTGCCTCGCCCCCAGATCAGATTCTCAAGGGGTTGCCTAGGTGGTCAGAAATCGAGGGCGTAGGCAACTGCACGCGACCATGAGTCTTCAGCCCCTCCACGCGACCATGCTGAGTCTTCAGCCCGACTCAAAATCTTCAGGCCACCTCAGAGTCTCAGCCCGCCTCAGAGATAGCCGAGCCAGGGGTCGGCCCGGCGCCGCTTCAGCTCGCCAAACCATCGGCAGGCTGGATACAGAGCAACGACAACACCGATCCACACGCAGTACACCATCGGGAGCGAGTATCCCCAGCCAGGCGGCCGAGTGATCGGAAACTGGTCGACGCGGGCCGACTCGAACATCCAATGGACGTCGCGATAGCGAGCATAGCAGACGGCCAGCGCGATCAGATGGAGCAACGGCATGTGCAGCAGAAAGTAGAAGAGCGGCACCCGTCCGAAGACGAGCGCCGGTCTCGCGATCCGCGGGATGCCGTTGTCTGCCATCCAAAGGATCAGGACAGCTGGTCCGAGCGCCATCAAGACGAACAGCAATGACGGCGGGTACTTGTTCGTGTTCAGGAAGGAGAGCATGGTCCGCATGGCTGAGCGCTGCGCGGTCCAGGGGATCGGATCGCCGTATACATTGGCCAGGCGGAGCACGACGAAGGCCAAGCTCAAGCCGATACCCAGGCGCAGCAAGACATCTCGCCGTCGTTCCGGGATCCATTCGTACACAGGGCCGAGCCCGTAGCCGGCGGCCGTCACGCCGATCCACGGTATCAACGGATAGGCCGCAAACACCATGTGGGTCCGACTTGTCCCGACGAAACCCGGAGCGTGCAGAATGGTCCAGAGCGGCGCGAAGACGCCGAACGATGAGGCCTTCACCGAGTCGAGCAGATTGTGCGAGGCGATCAACAGGATGCCGAAGGTCGCGACCACGCCGGTCGGCGTGTAGACGAGTGCAGCCAAGGTGATCATCGCCCACCCCAACGCCCACAGGATGATCAGCATCGTGACGCGGTAGTCGACATTGAACTGATACCCGAGGCAGCGGAGGACCGTCAGTTCCAGCAGAATCAGCCAGATCCCTCGCGTGAACAGAAACCGCGACAACTCCCGCCTCGTCCGTTGCCGCCGTGCGAGATACGCACCCGTGCCGGTCAACAGGAAAAATGTCGGGGCGCACAGGTGCGTGATCCAGCGCGTGAAGAACAGCGGAATCGTCGCAGTCGCAACCGCGGTCGGGTTCGCGGCGGTGCCGAAAAAGTCGCGCGTGTGGTCGAGCGCCATCAGGATCATGACCACGCCGCGGAGCAGGTCGATCGACTCGACGCGGGCGCGCCTCCGGACCGCCGCGGGCAGCGGTGGCTGATTCGTCACTGACTCGCCGGTGGAATGATGCCATTCATGCGAAGGTAGATCACCATCTGCCCATAGTGGTCATACATGTGAATCAGCGCCTCCTGCACGTAGCCGAGCCGCGTCGCCTGACCAATGAGCGGTGAAATCGGCACGTCGGGAATGGCGGCATTGCCGTCATCGATCGCGGCGGCCGCGCGGTGCAGCGCTCGGAATGACCCCTTCAGGTAGTCGAGGATTTCCTCTTTCATGTGCAGGGCCTCTGGCCCGGTCTCATCGCCGGCGTCCGCCGGGACGGGCTCGCGGAGCGCGGCGGCTGCAAGAATATAGTTCGTCGCCGCCAGGTGTTTGACCTGTTGTCCGAACGTGCGCACGCCCTTGAACTCACCGGCCGTTGGCACGAACGGATACTTCCACGCGGGCATCGCATCAGCCGCGCCGGTGAGCTGCTTTTCAAGCTCCGTGACGAAGAAATCAGCCGTACGACTCAACGGTATCCTTTGAGCGGCGTTCGCGGACGATTGGATGACGCCGCTGGTTCCGTTGAGCCAGGCCGGCGCGTCGGCACGAATGACGTCCTTTGTGCCCTTCCGGCCGGTGAGCGTCAGCCACATCGGTCCACCTTCCGGCTCCATCCGTATGTCGATGTCAAAGAAGGGGCAGCACAGGCGCTCGCCTGCCGCCCATTCCGCCAGAAGGAGAACCGTCTTCGCGTCGGCCGGGAATTGGAACGCGTACCCGTCTGGCAGCTCGCGCACACCCATCCTCAGCGCGCTCAACCGGGGACCGAGGTCATCGAAATGCCGTGTCCGCGCCTCGGGGGAGAGCGCGAGGCGGTCGCAGGCGAGCGGCGACGCCTGCCCGGGGCCGGTCGCCGCCGTGGCAGGGCCGGCGTCCGGGCCCTGACGGCCGCTCTGCGCAAGCATGGGCACGGCGAGGATCGCGACGCCGACGAGTGAAAAGAGGATATGCATGACAGGACTCCTTCAGCGAGTTCACCAGCGCGTTCGTGCGCCGGTTCACCCACGGTACGACTTCAAGCGAACTTCAAGTCAAGCCCCCACCGCGCAGCGGGCGTTCGCGCTACACTGCCCGAGGAGGCTGCGAATGACGATCGGCGCACTGGCGGAGCAGGCGGGGCTGCGTCCCTCGGCCATCCGCTACTATGAACGCCTCGGCCTTCTCCCGGCGCCGCATCGCCGGGGCGGCCGGCGCGACTACGATCCCGACGCCGTCGCGCAGCTCGCTGTCGTGCAGTTCGCGCGGTCAGCCGGCTTCACGCTCGCCGACACGCGACAGCTCGTGCGCGGGTTTTCACCCGCGATGGCGGCGGGCACTCGATGGCGGGCGCTCACGGCGACGAAGGTGCAGGAGATCGACGCGCTGATCCGCCGCGCCACGGCGATGAAGGCGCTCCTCGAGCGCGTCAGCGCGAACTGTTCGTGCGAAACGCTGATCGAGTGCGGGCGCGGGCTCGCGCGCAACCGCGAGCGGTGGTCGACACCGAATCAGAAGCGGCCGGCGCACAAGCAGATGTCGCGACCGAAGGAACGGATATGAGCACCGATCGCCGGCGCCGGTTGTCGTCGATCGGCTTCCTCGCGGGCGTCCTGGCTGCGGCGTGCTGGGGCGCCAGCGCAGATCGCGTGCGCGCGCAGGTGGCGTCGACGCCCCCGAACATCGTGATCATCCTCGCCGACGACCTCGGCTACGGAGACCTCGGCGCCTTCGGCAGCCCGAACATCCGCACACCGCGCCTCGATGCGATGGCGGCTGAAGGACAGAAATGGACCAACTTCTACGTCCAACCGGTGTGCTCGCCGAGCCGGGCGGCGCTGCTCACCGGCCGGCTGCCGATCCGCAGCGGGATGTACGGGGTCCCCGAGGGCACCGCGCCAAAAGTCATCCGCGACAACGCGGCGCAGGGGCTTCCGCCGGAAGAGATCACCATCGCCGAAGTGCTCAAGTCTCGCGGTTATGCCACCGCGATCGTCGGCAAATGGCACCTCGGCAGCCTGCCGCAGTTCCTGCCGATGCGGCAGGGCTTCGACGCCTGGTTCGGCCTGCCGTATTCGCACGACATGCGCATGACCGTCGCGCGCGACAACAACTACGACACGGCGGCGTACTACGATCCGAAACCGGAATATTGGGACGTTCCGCTCGTACGCAACGGGGAAATCGTCGAGCGTCCAGTCGATCATCGCACGCTGACGAAGCGCTACACGGAGGAGGCGGTCCGATTCATCGACGAGAACAAGAGCCGACCGTTCTTCCTCTACTTCGCGCACAACATGCCGCATATCCCGCTCGCCCGCTCGGCGGACTATGTCGGCCACAGCCCCGCCGGCATCTACGGCGACGTCGTCGAGGAGATCGACTGGAGCGCGGGGCGCGTGATCGACGCCCTGCGCGCGGCCGGGATCGAGCGGAAAACGCTCGTCGTGTTCACGAGCGACAACGGTCCGTGGCTGCCGTTCAAATCACACGCCGGGTCGGCCGGCCCGCTCAGAGATGGTAAAGGGACGACGTGGGAGGGCGGCGTGCGCACGCCGGCGATCTTCTGGTGGCCGGGCACCGTGCGCCCCTCGGTCGTGACCGACATCGGATCGGCGATGGATCTCTTCGTCACCGCTTCTCACCTGGCGGGCGCGCCGATTCCCACGGATCGCGTCATCGACGGCGTCGACCTGCGCGCGCCGCTCGAAGGCACCGGCCCCAGCCCTCGCCAGACGCTGTTCTACTACTGGGACAGCGAGCTGCGCGCCGTGCGCAAGGGACGTTACAAGGCGCACTTCATCACCAGCGGCGCATACGGCGAAGGCGAGCCGCGAAGGGAACATCACCCACCGCTGCTCTACAATCTGGCGGACGACCCTGGCGAGCGCCGCAACATCGCTCCGGCGCATCCGGACGTCATCGCCGACCTGGCACGGGAAGCGGAAGCGCACAGGAAGACCATGACGCCCACGAAGCCGCTGTTCGACGAACTCGTGAAGTAACACGAACGCGCGCTTCAGCGCGGCGGCGTGATGTTCACGTCACTACTAGTGGCCCGACCCGACCCCTGGCACGACCTTCACAAATCGCGACACGGTGATCCGCTTGCCGCCGGTCCCGGCGAGGACGGCGCTGATCTCATACATGCCGGCCGGCAGGTTCGGATACTCGAAGACGGCCAGCGGCGGGGCGTTCTGCCCGTCCAGGTCGATGCGGCTGCTGCGGTAGAACTCGGACGATTGCGCGACAATCTCGAGCGACCGGTTGTCGGCGCTCGCCTCGACGATGGCGCGGACGCGGACGAACGCGGGCGCGGGCACAACCGAGGGTGACACCTGCAGCGTCAGAGGCTGGCTGCCGTCGAGTCTGCCGGCGCCGGCCAGCAAACATGTGAACGCCGCCGCGATCATTGCGAGCTTCTTCATCAGGATCCTCACGATCAGACGATCTCTATGACGAAGCCGGGGTACGGAGTGTATCGGCGAGTCCTCGCGCGACGAATAGGCGCTCAGTCGCTTTAAGCGCGATGGCTCTGAGTCGGGCTGAAGACTCTGAGGCGGGCCGACGACTCATGGCCGCGTGCAGTTGTCTCGCCCCAAGAGCGATGAGTATGGGCTGAAGACTCATCGTCGCGTGCAGTTGCCTACGCCCTCGATTCCTAACGACACTGTACGGCCCTTGAGAATCTTGATTTTTGGGCGAGGCAACTGCACGCGACGATGAGTCTTTAGCCCACCTCAAAGTCTTCAGCCCGCCTCGGAGTCGTCGGCCCCGTTCTGTCTCGCTGGCCACTCCCTCGATTCCTGACGACCCTGTCCAACCGATGACGCGTGCGTCGGAGAACGGGCGCCCGTGAGCGTCCGTGAGCGTCCCATGCCGGGTTACGAGCCACCAGCCCGTAAGCCGGCAGCAGCACGCGGTTGACGATACTGAAGACGGCGGTGTTGGCGCCGATGCCGAGGGCCAGCGTGAGGAGCGAGACGACGGCACGACGCACGAAATATTTCGAGTAAACTCGCAAAGAATCGAGTCAACCGCCCGACCTTGCCATGTCCTATCCGATGTCTTATCCAGCTTATCGCCGCGCATCCTGGCCGCTGTCGCTGTCGCCGGACCTTCCCGACGCCGCCCTCCGCGACGTCGCCGCCAATGTCGAGCGGTTAGCGGCCGCTGCGCAATATGGATGGGGCCACACGATTGATTTCGGCCCATTCTGCAAGGAGGGCCTGCTCGGCCTGGACTACCTCGACATCGCAGGCGCGATCGATGATTGGGGCTGGTGGCCAGCCGATCTCAGCGGTCTGCGCGTGGCCGATGTCGGCTGCTTCACGGGCGGGCTCTCGCTGATCATGGCGCATCGCGGTGCGGCGACCGTCTACGCGGTGGACGAGATCCCGCAGCACCTTGCCCAGTGCGCGTTTCTCGCCGACATCTTCGGCGCTCACGCCGTTCGACCCGTTCTCCGGTCGGTCTACAGACTTCGCGAGGACATCCCCGCGGGCAGCCTCGACCTGATTCTGCTCGCGGGCGTGCTGTATCATCTCAGCGACATGCTCGTGGGCCTCTATGCGCTGCGCGAGTTGCTGAAGCCGGGGGGTGTCCTTCTGATCCAAAGCAATGCGGTCGACGACTTCACCCATTCCTACGCAAATTTCGGCCGCTTCTTCGCCGGCATGTGGTGGCAACCGACTGGATTGTGCGTGCAGGACATGTGCTCGCACATGGGGTACACCGGGTGCGACGTGCGCTTCTACGCGCACAATCTCTGCCTCGCGCGGGCGCAGCGGGCGGAGACGGACATTCCCTTCCGCCGAGGCCTCAATTGGACGTTCGACGAGATCCGCGACAAGAAGCCGCGCTCGCTGGACTGGCACATCATGGCTCCAGCGCCGCGGGATCGTCCGTAACGCCGGTCCCCAGTGGCAGGTCGCCGGGGGCTGTTGTCAGGTGACGATACACCTCAAGCAGTTCACCGACGTTCCAAACGCAGGCGACCGCGCGAGCTCACTCGTCGCGTCGCATGTCGCGGGAGACGACGTCCGTATCATCGGCGAAGATCCGTGCGGGGGGCCGAATCTCATTGGCATCGGTTCGATCCTGCATTGGGCTGACGCCCACTCGGTCGTGTGGGGGACCGGATTCATCTCCGAGGCGATCGGCCTGGCGGCTGCTCCAAAAGCGATCGCGGCCGTGAGAGGGCACCTCACGCGCGAGCGTCTGGAGCGGCTGGGCATCCGGTGTCCACTGTCAGTGGGCGATCCGGGGGTTTTCATCCCTGACCTGTTTCCGCCGCGCACGCGCACCATTCCGCTGGGCATCATCCCGCACTACGTCGACGCCCAGGAGACGTTCGTGCAGAACGCCCGAGATGCGGGCGCGGAGGTGCTCGACGTCTTCTCCCCGATGGATGACTTTCTGGGCGAGCTGAGCTCGTGCCACAGAATCATCAGCTCGTCCCTGCATGGACTGGTGTTTGCTCACGCGTACGGCATTCCGGCCGCGTGGGTCACGCTCTCGTCCAACGTGCACGGAAACGGTTTCAAGTTCCTGGACTACTATTCATCGATCGGCGTCCCGCGCGAGCGGGTTCGGTCTTTCGGCCCGACCGATTCGCTCTCAAGGATCGCCGACGGCTGCGACCTACCGCCGACACCGATCGACAAGGACGGCCTCGGTCGCGCGTTGCAGCAGTGGTTGCCTGCGCTAACGTAAGCCGCTGAGCTCCACTTCATCATGCGGATCGCCGCTATCATCGCCGCGCGCAACGAAGAGCTGCACATCGGGCGCTGCATCGAGCAGTGGATCGCCGATGGGTGTGATGTCATTCTGATCGACCACGAGTCATCGGATCAGACCGTGCCCATCGCCCGAGCGTTTCTGGGGAAGGGTCTCCTCTCGATCGAGCATTTGCCATGGCGTGGGACCTTCTCCTTGACCGAGCAGCTCGTTCTGAAGAAGCGCATCGCCGAGGAGCTGGACCACGACTGGCTGGTCCACGCCGACGCAGACGAATGGCACTGTTCCCCGTGGGGAGGGACGTTCGCCGATGGGATCCGGCGTGTCGCGGAGGAGGGATTCAACTGCATCGAGCTCGACGAATTCACGTTCGTGCCCTGGCCGGACGAGAATTTCGTCCATACCGACTATCACCGCCGGATGCTCACGTACTACGCGTTTGAACCGACGACGCCCTATCTCATGCGGGCGTGGCGCCGGGATCTCGACGCGGACAACCTCGAGCGAGGCGGCCACCTGCTGACGTCGAAGACACCGCTCTCGCCGCACCCCACGCATTTCATTCTCCGGCACTACATCGCGCTGAGCCTCGACCATGCGTGCCGCAAGTACATCGATCGCCCCTACGATCCGAATGAGCTGGCCGACGGCTGGCATGGCACGCACGCGACGGTCCGACGCGACGACCTGCGCCTGCGGCCATCCCCGTATCTGCGCCGCCTGTCGCGCTGGGACGCCCTCGACTTCGACAAGTCCCGGCCCACACTGGAGTTCTTCTGGGACTGGAAACATCGAGACGAACCGGGGAGCGCAGCGGGTCCCGCTCCGCCGGATCACTGAACGCGGAAGAAGTCCGGGTGTCTGGATCGCAAGTAGTCCCAGAGGCGGTCCTTGGACTGGTCCGAGACCGAGTGAATCATCGAGTCGAGGTGCACCCGGTATCGCGCGAGAATTTCCGGCACTTGAACTCCCCAGCCCTTCATCTGCGCAATCTTGAACCAGAGGTCGAAATCCTCCCAGCCCATGGCCGGCATGTCCATCGAGTACCCTCCGGCGGCGTGCCAGACACTTCGGCGCAGCAGCGCCATGGCGTCGATCCTGTTCCCCTCGCGCAGGCCGTCCGGATTCCACGCATGAATGTTCTGGAGACCGCTGGCCGCCCCGAACTGTTCCAACTGACAGTACGCGAAGCTGGCCGCGGTCAGGTCGAGGGCGGCGGCCAATTGTTGCAGGCACCGTGGGTACAACATGTTGTCCGCGTCGCACACGAACACGTACTCCGTGCGGGCACGAGCGAAGGCGGTGTTCCGGGTGGCTGCGAGTCCACGGTTTTCGGTGTGGCGCGCCAGCGTGCACCGGCCGAACCTCTCGTTGTTCTCTTCCATCCAACGCTTGACGATGTCGTTCCCGCCATCGGCCGAATGATCATCCACAACGATCAAGTCCAAGTCGCTCATCGTCTGGGTTTTCACGGATTCCAGGCACGACAGCACATGGTCGCAATAGTTGTACAGACTCACCGCGACCGTCACCGCTGAGTCTTCATGCCGCCGGTGTTCGGCCAGGACCTCGAGCGCCATTTCCATTCAGCGAGTCCGCATCGATCTCGGTTCCTTCAGCGCGCGGGGCTTCTCACTGGATGCGTCGGTGAATCGTTCGGGGAATTCGGGCACGTTGAGAAGGTCGAGAATCAACTGGCGGAGAGCGTCCTTCAAGCGGCACGATTCGGTCAACGTGGAGAAGCCGCGTTCGATGATCTCGCGCGCTTTTCGGGGTCCTTCGGCAGACGACAGGTAGTCGTCGATTGCCTGGGCCATCTCGTCGAGCGGCGTTTCCACGAAGTCGACTCCAGCCCGGAACGGCGGCGCCATCCCGCTGGGCTCACTGACCACAAGGGCTCGTTGCCAGATCCCCAGCATGACGATCCGGTGCCATTCGAAGTACCGGTCCTCTCCGTGATGGACATTGACCAGAATCTTCGAGCGCTGCGCCAGACCGACTACCGTAGCCGTGTTCATGTGCGTGGTCAGGCTGGGGATGACCGGGCGGGACAGGTCCGAGAAATGCAGATAGCACCGGTAACGCGAGAGCACCTGCGCGGCTTTCGCGAAGAATCGATCGCGCCGCCTGGAGGCGTGGCCGATGAACATCACGTCGATGGGGCGCTCGCCAAACGGCGCACCGGCGTACGCGCGGCCGCGGATCTGGGGCTCGACAAAGCACGTGCCGTAGTGCTCGGGCAACTCTTCCACTATCCCGGCCGGCGCAAAGTCGGGTACGTACCCGAGCGGGAGGTAGCTGCACGCGTAGCCGCGGCTGCGAATGAGCAGCGACGACTCGTAGTTGATATCCCAGATCGAGTGTGCTCTCCAGAAACATTCGTAGGCGAGTGAGAACCATGGTGTGGAGCGCTGCTCGGTGTTCAGCAGAATCAGCTGAGACGGTACGTGTTTGCTCAGCAGGCTCCGGCCCGCGCCCAGATGGAAGAACTCGTGCGGGGCAATCACCACATGCCAGTCCGCGTCTTCGTCAAACCCGTACCGCTCATTTCGAATCTCGACTACGAACCCGAGCTGCTCGAGCCCCGCCGCGAGAAGATCCCTGATTTCATTGAAGAAGTAGTTGCCCAGTGAAGAGGTGTAGAGTGCGAACCGCTTGCATGTGGGTCTCCTCTCGAGCCGCCTGACCGCTGGGACGGTGATTTGGCGCGTCATCCTTTTCACGCGTTGGCGCGCGTCGAAGGCCTGCACGGTCAGCTCATGCCGGCCGGGCGCAAGAAGCGAGGCCTCCAGGACCATGGCAAATCCCGAGCGTTCGACCGCCGCGAGCGTCGGATGGCAGGCCGCGACGTCCGGCCGCGGCAGCCCGATTTCAGCGAGGCCAACCGGCACGGCATCGCATGCGACCTCGACTCTGACGATCGGGCTGGCTCCAGCCGCCCAGCCCGAGAGCTTGATGAACCCGGACAACGGACGCGTATCGGGAGCAGGCCGGTCGAGGTCCAGCAGGAGCAGGGGCTCCACTTCGACCGTGCGCGCGATCTCCGCAAAGCCACCATTCAGGTCCTCGGCACGGACCGTGAGCGTGTGCTGTCCCTGTGTGAGACGCGTCGTGTCCCAGAGCACGGAGAACCCGGCACGGTCGGACTGCGCCAGATTCGGGTAAGCCGCGGCCACGTCCGGCCGCAGCTGCCCGATTTCCGCGACGCCGATC